>JANXTG010000120.1 GCA_025352525.1 Ferruginibacter sp. | reverse complement strand
AATTTTAAAGTCGTTTTTTTGCTGCCAGTATGTTTGCTGGCAATAAGTGAACTGCACAAAAAATAAAACAATGTTTAACAGCAGTGGTTTTTTCACAAAATTATTTTATCAAAAATAATGAAATCAGAGAGAATACTAAGCTAAGGAAATTACTTATCTAATGGCTAATTCTTAAATACAATTGCACAATAAAAGCTGAAAAAAGTTTTGCTGCTGAAGGGCTGCGTTGCTTAGCTGTAAACCCTTTTTGTTGCCTTTGAACAAAAAGGTTGGAGGCGGGCGACGAACTTTTGTTGATTTATATTAAATTGGTGAAAGCCCCTAATTTGATTATTTACCTGTGCCTGAAAAGATAATTCGGATAGTGTGCAGCATTATTTTAAAGTCCAGAGATAGAGAAATATTTTCTACATAAATAAGGTCGTACTGCATTCTTTCTATCATTTCATCAAGTGATGTTGCGTAACCAAATTTTACCATTCCCCATCCTGTAAGGCCGGGCTTAACTTTAAAAAGATATTTATATTCAGGACTTAACTTTATTAGTTGGTCAATGTAGAATTTTCTTTCGGGGCGGGGGCCAACAAGGCTCATGTTTCCAATTAATATATTCCACAATTGTGGTAATTCGTCTAACCTCCATTTACGCATTGTTTTACCCCATGGAGTTATTCTGCAGTCGTTATCACTGCTTAACATGGGGCCTTCATTTTCTGCGTCTATTTTCATAGACCGAAGTTTAAACATATTAAAAGGTTTGCCTTTAAAACCTATGCGCTCCTGTGAAAAAAATACAGGACCGGGAGAGGAAAGCTTTATTCGTAAAACAGTGTAGACAAAAACAGGAGAAATTATTATACCACCAATTATTGTTAAAAAAATATCTGATAATCTTTTTATATTCTGTTGCCAAAGCGGCATTTCTCCAAAGTGTACATCTATTAATGGAATACCCATTACATTCGTATTTTGTAGCGCTCCGCTTAAAATATCGAGTGTATCCGGCGTTATTTTTATATTCACATTCTTGTTGCTTAATTTATTCATTATCTCTGTAATCATTTTTCTATCGTTGTTGTCTACAGCAATAATAATCTCTTCTATATTTTTATACAAAATAATTTCTGAAATATTTTCTATTGTATTGTAATGTTGAATAGTTGTAATTGGAAATTTTACCTGGCTAGATCCTAAATTTATATAATCTGTTATAATAAATCCTGAATAATCATTGGACTTTGAAAAATTTTTATAAAATTCATTGGCTTTATTTCCCGAGCCTATTAACAGTGAGTTGAAAAAAACTTTTTTCTCTTTAAGCTGTTTTTTTGTTTGCGATAAGAATATCATACGTATTAGCGTACTGCAAAACATAACCGGAAACAGCAGTAAATAAAATTCAGAATAATAATCGTAGTTATTTGTTTTTGGGTTTTTAAGAATAAAAAAAAAGAGTAAAAATAAACAGCCTACAACCGTTATAAATATTGTTTTAAAAAATTCTACTACCCTTGATTTTTGATAAAGAGATATATAAGTTCCTGCAATAAAATGAAGACATATCCAACCGGTTACATACATTACCAAGCCGATGTAAAAACCTGAAGGAATTATAAATTTATTACCATAAAGTTGTGTGCGGAAATAATAAAAAGCCACCCACGTAAATACTGCAACAAGCAAATCTGCAAATAGGTACCAGCCAATATTTATCCTGGGTTGATTCAAAAATTGAGTACTAGTTTAAAGGTGTGTTTATTTTAGCCAAAATCTGGTGGGCAACCTCCATCGCTCTAAACCCATCAACAACGGTAACAGCAGTTTCTGTTTGCTTAAGTATTGCATTTTTAAAAGCTGTCAGTTCTTCTTTCATTGCATTGGTATCGGCCACAACAGGGTTGGCTATGGCTACGGTTTTTTTTCCTTTACCCGTTTCAATGTCAAATGTAAACACGTTTTTATCTGTTGTTCCGTTTTGGCTAATGATCTCTGTTTTCTTTTCTAAAAAATCTATACCGATATATGCATCTTTTTGAAAGAGTCGCATCTTTCTCATTTTTTTCATTGAAATGCGGCTGCTCGTTAAATTGGCTACGCATCCATTGTGAAACTCAATTCTTACGTTGGCAATATCCGGTGTATCACTTAAAACAGAAACACCGTTTGCAGAAATGTAACTGACATCGCTCTTCACAAGTTGTAAAATAATATCAATATCATGTATCATTAAATCTAAAATAACGCTAACATCAGTACCCCGGGGATTAAATTGTGAAAGTCTGTGTACTTCAATAAACATGGGATCCAGCGTGTAGTTTTTTAAAGCAACAAATGCCGGATTAAATCTTTCTATGTGCCCTACCTGAAATTTTAAATTAGATTCAACAGCAAGTTTTAAAAGGGATTTTGCTTCATCCATTGTATTTGTAAGTGGTTTTTCTACAAATACGTGTTTGCCTCTTCGTAATGCAAGGGCACAAAGCTCGTAGTGCTGTGATGTTGGGGCTACAATATCAACAGCATCACAGTTATCTAACAGCTCTTCAAATGTGTTAAATCTATCAATTTTATATTTTTCAATAACTGCTTTTGCATTAGTTTCATCTGTATCACAGAAACCTACAACAGTCACGTTATCTATTTCAAGCCAATTATTTAAATGAAATTTTCCTAAATGTCCTACACCTATAATTCCAATCTTAAGCATATAATTAATTTAACCCTGGTTATATTTGTATTGTTTTACTCCTCCCAAAAGCCCATGTTTCCAAATTTTTTTATGCGATTATCAACTCTTTCCTGTGCGGGGATTTCTTTTAATTCCTGTAATGTTTTTATGAGATAATTTCTTAGAATTTCTGCAGCTTCGTCGTAATCCCAATGTGCTCCACCAATTGGTTCAGGTATAACTTCATCTACCAAACCAAAGGACAGCATATCTTTACCCGTGAGTTTTAATTGTTCTGCAGCAGTTTCTTTATTATCCCAGCTGCGCCACAAAATGCTGCTGCAACTTTCAGGCGATATAACAGAATACCATGTATTTTCCATCATCACTACACGATCGCCCACACCTATACCCAAGGCTCCGCCACTTGCACCTTCTCCAATAATAACACATATTACAGGCACTTTAAGGCTAATCATTTCAAATATATTTCGGGCAATAGCTTCGCCTTGTCCCCGTTCTTCTGCTTCAAGGCCCGGGTATGCACCTGGTGTATCTATTAACGTTATAACGGGTTTATTAAATTTTTCTGCAAGTTTCATCAAACGTAATGCTTTTCTGTAACCCTCAGGATTTGCCATTCCAAAATTTCGCAACTGCCGTGTCTTAGTGTTAGTACCTTTTTGCTGACCAATAATCATTACTGTTTCTTCATTCAACTGCGCAAATCCCCCAACCATGGCTTTATCGTCTTTTACGTTTCTATCACCGTGCAGTTCAGTAAAAGCAGAACACATTTTCTCAATGTATTTTAATGTGTATGGCCTGTCAGGATGACGACTCATCTGCACCCTTTGCCACGGCGTTAAATTTTGGGTTATTCCTTTTTTTGTTTCAGTAATTTTTTCTTCAAGCAGCCCTATCGCACTGCTCATATCCGTATCAGATTTATCTTGCGTAATAGTTAATTGTTCTATTTGTTCATACAATTCTTTAAGTGGCTTTTCAAATTCGAGGTATTGCCTGTTCTTTAGTTGTGGCATAATATTTAACCTTTAATGAAGTTTAGGAGTGTAATATAATTTGTAAAAATAGGAGTTACATTTTTTTTTAGAAAGTTTTGTTTATAAAATATAAATTACTGTATATTTGCGCTCCGGAAAAAAAGCTAAATTGTTAGAATTAAAAAAACTTTTTTAAGGAAATGGGTTGGTAGTTCAGTTGGTTAGAATGCTGCCCTGTCACGGCAGAGGTCGCGGGTTCGAGTCCCGTCCAGCCCGCGTTTGTAAGTTAATACCTTGTAATTTTTATATTACAAGGTATTTTTATTTTTGATAAATACTCTACGCTACATTTATCTAAATTTTTCTGAAAAAATGAAAAATCTCCAAGCCAATTTTAGGATTAGTATGCTTTACAAAATAATGAGTGAGTTTCATTAAAAAAACTTGCAGAGTTGAAATATTATTTCAATTCTTTACGGTTACAATATTTTTCTTTTTGAAGTAAAGTTGAGGAGTAAATTCACTTAAGCTATTATCTGTTTGATTAAATTCTAATATATAGGAAAAAATATAAAAATCTAATTTATTCATTTAATTATTTAATTTTTATCTTATATAAGATAATTGTAATTTAGTATAATTTATTTTAGAAATTTAATAGGTAAGAGGTTATGATCATGGAATGTATTTAGGTCCTCTCAATTATCAAAGTATTTTAAAATCTATAATTAATTATCTACTAATTATAAAAATTCGATTTTTAAAAATTAGAATTCAAATTACTTATTGTGCCTTACGTTTCTTTATAAAAATATCCTATTAGAAATCCGAATTAATTTATTCACTTTAAAATTTTTTTATTATGAAACAAAAATTGAATTTGATTCTTGGTATTTCGACATGTTTGTTTTTTACGGAATGTAAAAAGGAACCGTTGTCTACAGACCAGGCTAATGTAACAATTGGTAATGTACAATTACAAAAGTCTGAGGGTAAAGCAACAATGAGCACATTAACAACAGGACTTATTTATCCCAGGGGATTAAAATTTGGACCCGATGGAAATTTATATGTTGCTGAGGCAGGAAATGGGGGTAGTACAAAAAGTTGCATGGCCCTTCAACCTCATATTTTCTCGCCTTATTTTGGTAGTCCTACTGGGGGGCGAATATCCCGGATTAATCCATCGTCAGGTAACCGCGAAACTGTAGTTGATAACTTACCTACAAGCGTTGGGACAAATGGAAACGGATCTCCAGCAGATGCTTTCGGACCGGCAGATGTTGCCTTTGTCGGTAATACGCTTTATGTTCTTCAGGCAGGAGCAGGTTGCGGCCATGGAGTTCCATCCTCAACCAACGGAATTTACCGAATTAATCCAGATAAAAGCCATATTATGGTCGCAGATTTGGGTGCATGGTCAATAGCACATCCGGGGGCTCATTTTGAACCCGGTGATTATACACCTGAAGGCAATTGGTATAGCATGACCGTTGCAGAAAACAATTTTTATGCATTAGAACCCAATCACGGTAATTTTGTAAAAGCTGGATTGGATGGAAAAATTGAATTAGTAACTGATATTTCTGCAAGTCAGGGTCATATTGTTCCAACTGCATTGGATTACAAAGGCAATTTTTTTATTGGTAGTCTTGGAGAATTTCCTATTGAGGGTAACTCCAGCATTTTTAAGGTTACACCATCTGGTAATATCAAAAAAATAGCAACTGGATTTAGTGCTATTATAGGACTTGTGGTTGATAAAAAATCAAACATGTATGTGCTTGAGCTAACTGCAGGATTTCCTTATCCAACTCCGGGAGCTGGGAGGATTAGAAAAATAAATCCTAATGGAACTGTAGAAGAAGTAATATCAGGATTGAAATTGCCAACCGCAATGACAATGGGTCCCGATGGAAATTTGTATGTTTCTGGTTGGGGCTTTGGACCTCCATTGGGTGAGATAATAGAAGTAACATTGAACGACTAATTATTTACACGACACGATAAGCAAGATGCCTTCAATTTTTTGAAGGCATCATTTTTTATTCAAATATTTTCAACCCAATTGTTAGTGCTTGAATAAGTCCATAATAAATAAGGGGATTTGGGTTGTTGAAACCGTGTTTTTATTTCAAAATCTTGCTAAAAGTGTTAAACTCGATGAATTATATGCATTGCAAATTCAACTGCATCAAAAATCCGTTTGACCGCCTTGTAAAGTATTATTTCCGTTATTTTTTGGATGTTTGCATTATACTCCGTTTAAATTTAATTCTTAATCTTTGATTCTTCATGCATATCTATTTGCCTCTGCACCAAAATATGGAAAAGCAATTAAATTCATGGAGCAAACCTAATCTTGAAAAAAGAATTGAATCCTAAAACCAGATCATATATTTTATTTATTGAGGGATATTAATAAAGATTTGATTTCACCACGATCAATGAAGAACATGTTTACACCTCAGCTGTTTGTTTAAGTATATAATTTTTCAGCTGTTCAATTCGATAACTTATCCAAATCCTTTTCCTAAATAATTATTACCTAAAATATTTAAAATGCAAATAGTATTACTTCACTTTTATTAAAATGATGATGCCAATTTATTCGTAATCTGAAAATCGATTTTTATAATATTGTCAGAACTTGTTAATAAATAAAAAAGAGTCTTCCAAAAATGAAAGACTCTTAATCTATTAAGTATTTTGTGTTTGAGTTTTTATCTGTTGATCCAATTAAATTCATATTCCAAAGGAGCTTTAATAGACCTTTCCGCAACTTTTCTAAAACGTTCAGGCAGTCTCATTAAATAGTCCCGGGCTTTTTCACCCTGCTCATTTAAATTTAAAATGTTGCCAATATTCCATTCAACAATCAATGATTCCAGGATGTTAGTATAATCCCAGCTTGTGTAAACACCAAGCCTTTGTGCAGCATCACTAAAATGAGAAAATGTTGTTCCTATCTGTTCTCCGGCCTGTCTTAAAAAATGAGCAGGCATTACTATTTTTTTACGCATCATTGTTTCAAAAGCAAGCATCATTTCGTTAGGATCAATTTGAAGAATTTTAGCCACAAAACTCTTATATGCTTTTGCATGTCTGGCTTCATCAGAAGCTATTACGCCGCAGATTTTAGAAAGCTGATTACTGCCATGTTTTTTGGCTAGAGAAGCCGTACGCCTGTGAGAAATATTTGTTGCCAACTCTTGAAAAGATGTATAAATAAAATTTTTGTAAGGATCTCTCCCGGTTCCAATATCAAAACCATCTGCAATTAAATATTGTGTGCTTATTTCCATTTGCCTCATATTAATACGGCCTGAGAGGTATAAGAATTTATTTAATAAATCTCCATGCCTGTTTTCTTCTGCAGTCCACATTCTCACCCATTTTGCCCAACCTTGTGGTTCTTCTTTGCTCACTCCTTCAAGATCCATCAACCAGCTTTCGTAAGTCGGTAATGCTTCTTCAGTAATTACGTCTCCAACAAGTACAGCCATGTAATCGTAAGGCAATTCTTTGCATTGCAACTGCAATTCTTTAATCTCTTCAGAAAAATTTTCCAAAGAACTATCCGGTAAAAAATCTGAGGGTTGCCAATTTGTATCAATGTCTTTTAAATAGTCTTTTATTACAAAGTCAATTTCTTTACCCAAAAAATTCATTACCTCAATCTTGTTTTGTTTGATATTCATTAACATAAATCTTATTATACTTTATTTTTAACCTTGTATGGTAATAATACAAAATTACATTTATTTAAGAAGCTATAAATTATTTACTTCTTGCTATCTACAGAATATTTGGTAGTAAATATCTTTTTTTTTCTTATTTGAGTAATATTCAGAAAAAACCAAATTTTGCTCCATAAGTTTGAAAAAGAACAATTTATATCAGGCGCATAATTATCGTTAAATAAAAAACCCTCCGAACTTTCGAGGGCACTGAAAAAGTCTCTGCTTTTTAGAATAAAACTTGTATAGCGATTAAGTTAAAATTACTTTTTGCTTAATCGCTTTTTTTTATGTACTTTTTTTTGGGGGGGGAGGTAGGTCAG
>JANXTG010000075.1 GCA_025352525.1 Ferruginibacter sp. | reverse complement strand
GTTCTTTTTTCTGCTATTTTAGGGGGTCAATTTGAGCCGGAATCAGGGGGTCAGTTTGAAATGGCCGAAGGGGGTCACTTTCCCGTGGCGGGAAGGGGTCAATTTGCGTGGATTTTCCAGTAGTAAGGCTTTACTAGGTTTTCTTTGTTTGTTATGATGCTTGAACTTTTTCATTTGATTGTTTTAATTGCAACAATCATTTTAAAAGAAACCTTGTCAAGCTTCATTTAACCATTCTGCAAAAGATGTGACTAAATATAACGCTTGTAAAAACTATTTTAAAGCGTACTCTTTTGATTTAAATTGGATTTAGGCATAATATACAGGCAGAATAAATAAACGAATTAGCGTGCATGAAAAACAGATTAAATAGATAGCATAACGTAGCTGTCCGCCAAGAATAAAGGGAACTTTATATTATGAAACAATACTTAGAATTCGACGGATACTGCCCTGAATCAAGATTGCAAGGCGAGCAAGTAAATATGAGGCTTAATGAAATGGATTTCTGGGAATCAGAAAAAACAGGATTGCAAATGACAATATTTACACCGTATGCAGCAATATTACAGTGGAGAGGTGAAGGCAAATTTAGAAAGCAAAAGAAAATTAAAGCAACGGATTACAAGGGAGTATTATTAGCAAAAGCACAACGTAAAACAGGAAGCGAAACATTCCCGGATAAAACGCAAGTGTTTGATGATTCATCGGATTTGGCGGAATATATGCACTGCTTAGACGAATCATACTCAGGATATGTCAGTCGCAGATTCAACGAAAACGATCCTGTATTTAAGGAGCAAGCAAAGAGGCTTGCAAATATTTCAAAAGAAGATTTCTCTGAGCTAACTACTCTTTTCAATGAAGCCAAAAAAGATATATCATCAAAAGCTTTCCAAGCGTTTCACGAAAAGCTGTATGCAAAGGGTTTGATATTTAATTTCAACTGGATGAGGTGGTATGATGGTTATGATTTCTTAGATAACCCCAAGTCAGATTACTCAGAGCTACCTTTACTAAAAGTATCCATGTACCTAACATCAATATTCAGGTCGGAAATGTTTATTCCTGATACAATCAAAAAGTATTTAGAGAATGGTATTGTTGGGAAGTTGGTAGCCCGACTCTTTTTTACATCGTGAATGATAGATCTATTTATTCATTATAACTGTTATGTTTTACTATAACATATTTCGATATATTCATTCCTTTCCAACATTTCTGTTTGTTTACTAAATAGTCACTATATCACTTCAAATCCAATAGTACTGCAGCTTATCACTTTCTGTATCGGAAAATGACCGTATAACTACAAAGTTGATAAAGGGTGGCCATGAAACCGCCCTTTTTTTTAAATTATATCGGACAACACTAATTCTATATCAAAAAATGACCGTGTAAAAAGGTACTTGCTTTGTATGCAGGAAGCGATATAAAACTGTTATTTTTGACAAAAAAAAATTTGGCATTTCTTCTGCAATTAATTTGTACAGCTTTAGACCCTTTTAAATGTTTTGGTTTCGCTTAAAAATCTAAAGAGCCAATATCCTTTTACTTTGAGCAAATTGTCTTTAGTTAACCACACTATTGAATTCCATTCTTTCCCTGTTGTAGCGTCATATATCATTCCATCAACCCATTGCTTCTCATCGGAATTATAACGGAGACCGCGTACAACATCCATTCCTAACAATTTTCTTTTACGTAAAGCAATATTGGAATTTTTTTCGTCTGTCCAATCGTCCATGGGTTTTTTAGTTGCCTTAAACCACAAAACTTTTGCTTTAAATTCTTGATTTTGTTTGTACACTTCAACTATACAGTTGCCGGATGTAGTTATCCATTTGCCAAGAATAACATCAGGGGTTGTTTGAGCAAGAGAAATTGTGGTTATGAAAGTAAATAAAATTGCTATTGTGTAAATTTGAATATACAACCGCATGAATTAAGAATTATAATTTTAAGGTCAATGATAAATGATATACTTTTTTAAATTTCTCTAGAATATCAAGTTAAACATAATAAAGACATTTTCCTTAATAATACAATTTCGAACCTCACAAGTTTTTTTATTCATCGTAATAAAATCTAGAAAACAATATTAGCCCATTTGTTATTTAACAGTGATATATAAATCCAAAATAAAATAAACTATAGCGTTACATGATTATTATAATAAAAAATATCATCATGAGAAAATTAATGATATTAATTACATGTGTTGCAGCTTTTAATTTTGCTGCCTGTGCACAAAAAATGGATGCAGCTCAGGTACCTAATGTCATTAAAGCAAGTTTTGCAAAACAATACCCCAATTTTACAAATACATGGGAAAATGAAGGTGGAAAATATGAAGCCGTTTTTTTAAAGAAAAGATAATGAGTGCGCTGGTTGAAGCGAAAGGCACTATGACGGAAAGTGAAGTTGAGATAAAAGTTACCTATTTGACGCATATTTTTTTAAGATTTACACATTAAACCCTTTAAGAAGTTATAATTTTATTTTTAAAAAAGCTGTTGCTTTAATCGCATCAGCTGATTTAGCACCGACCTTTTTTTATTTAAATAAAAAAGTAAATACCCGAAAATTGAAAAATAAATAGTGCTTAATTCTTACACAGAAAGCTTTTTTTCAAACAAAGTTGGTTCATCGTGGTTAGGCATTGTAGTAATTTTATCTTGTTTTCCCCCCGATATTCTGTATTTGCCAAAAGGTATTTTTAAAATGGATTTAAAATTACCAATATCCTTTTTTTGCATGTAGACATCTACTCCAGAAACAATCTTTTCTGCAGGCATTTCCTGGAATGTTCCGAAGATCCTATCCCAAATACTCAATACATCTCCATAATTGGAATTGGTATATGGTTGCATGTAATGATGATGAACCTGATGCAAGTTTGGTGTTATAAAAATTAGTCCAATAATCTTAGCTGTTTTGTCAGATAATCGATAATTTATATGAGCAAATACGGTAGTAAATACCTGAATGATTTGCCTTAATATCAATGCCCAAAAAGCTGTGCCGCTCAACAATACCCAAAATAAAGTAAATGTTAACCTTACAATATTTTCCAGTGGATGTTCTCTTAAAGTGGTTGATACATCAACCACTTCATCAGAATGATGTACGGCATGCATCATCCACAACCGTTTTACTTTGTGCATAATTATATGATAAATGTATTCACCAAAATCAAGCATTATAAAACTGCATACAAAAAGTAATATTGAATTGTGTATTTTAAAATAATACAATAATCCAAAATGATTCACTCCGGTCCAATGAATTGTTTTGATTATTAACAAACCCAAAATAAATTGACCGGGTAGATTAATAAAAATAAAACCCACATTTTTAGAAGCGTGTTTCCATTTCTTATAATTTGTTATTATTCCTAAAGCATTTTCAACATTCCAAGAAAAAAATATTAACCCAATAAATAATAATAATTGTATTTCGTTATTATACTTTATTATAAAATTAAAAAAATGATTCATTTATTCTATTTTTTAAAATTCATATTTTGTTTAAAAGTCGATTATGCCAATATTTTTTAATTTTTAAATCCGCCATGTTTTGGTATTCCAATTATTTCCATCATTCCAATTATAAATTTTATTTGTCATTAAATTAAAAGAGAAAATCTAAATCTAATTATAAAAAATTGTTCAATTACCATTAATCTTTATGATGTTCCAATAAAGATTCAAAACTGTTTCCGATTTTACGTTGTTTTATTAATATGTACTTTTTGCAATTGATTATTATGAGATTTTTTTAAGAAATGATAAGAGCTCTGCTGCTGCATTGTAGATTTTGCCATCACCGGTAAACAAATTTCATACTGGAATTATAAAATAAAATATAGCTAATCAATTTTAATAAGTTTAACCACTAAAGAATTCATTAGGCCAATCCATCATCGCTCAATAAAAAATAGTTTAATTCATCTAAAACAAATCTAATTTATGGAATTAACTACCAAATAAAGAGAATGCTTATAATTAAGACTGTCTTCAAATACCCCAAAAATATTGATTTGAGTAGTATGTTTTGTGGCCTTCAGCATATCTAAAATTTAAGGCCTTTTAATCAAAACTAAAATATCTTGTAATAGATTTATACAAGGAACATACTTAAATTTAATCAGGATAAGGTTCATATAATTTTTAAGAGACTACGATTTATTCTATGATTCAATTGAAGTTTGCAATTTATCTTTCTGATGCAAAGTGTGAAATGTTCCCAAAACGATTTTGTTTTGAATAAATAAATATAAGCTTATAATATTTCCTTCCAAATGCTTTGATGATGTTTCCTTCGGTCAGTATTTTGAAAACTTTAAGCAACTCCAATCCATATTCCTTAAGAATTAAAAATTTAACTTACTCATACAATTTCACCTCTCCAAATAATATAATTATTAAAAGCCTATTGCTTTTAAAAACTCCGCTTTCTTTCTTTTGGCAACTTCTAAGTAAGTTCCGTTGCTTAAAACAACCTGTCCTCCATCACCTCTTATATATTTTTCAATATAATTTTTATTAACCAGATAGGAGTTGTGAATTCTGAAAAAAACGTCATCCGGAAGCATCTCTTCAAACTTTTTTAATGTTTTACAAACGGTATATTTTACATTATTTGTAAGGTAAAATTTGGTATAGTTCACGTTTGCTTCGAGGTAAATTATTTCTTCAATTTTAATAAACTGAAGTCCCTGTGTGGTGGGGATCGCAATACTTTTAAATTTACATTTTTCAATGATTATGTTTTCAAGCAATAATTCGAGTTGTTTATTTGGCCCCGAATTGTTTTGTTTTTTAATTGCCCGATCAACAGCATTTTTAAGGTCTTCAATTTCAATAGGTTTTAAAAGATAATCTAGTGCACTATACCGGATGGCTTTTATAGCATAATGATCATAAGCGGTAACAAATATTAGTTCAAAACTTTTATAAGAGAGTTGCTGCAGTAAAGTAAATCCATTTATTATAGGCATTTCAATGTCAAGGAAAACAAGATCGGGTTTAAGGGTTTCAATCATGATGATTCCCTCTTGCGGATTATCACAAAAAGAAATAATTTTTATCTCGCTGCAATGCTGCAGAATTTTTTCCTTTAGAGAATTTAAACTGCTTTCCTCATCATCAATCAGTATCGCCTTTAACATTGTTATCAATTAATATTGTTTAGATTAATGTATACTTCAACCTTAGTGCCCGATGGCTTTCCATCAGTATATAAGTCTGTAATTAATACATTTTTTTCATTTCCATTTTTATTATATAAATGAACACGTTCTGTTGAAATTTCTATTCCATAAGAAATATGTTCAGGCTTATTTATGTTTTTTATTTGTAATGCTCTTTGCCTGCCTACACCATTATCAATTATTGAGTAGCGAATAATTTCATTTTTAATTCCTATTTGTACCGAAAGTTTTTTATCATTTCCTTGTTTATTCATTAATCCATGATGAATGGCATTTTCAATAAAAGGCTGTATCAACAATGGGGGTACATTATAGTCTCCGTGTGTAATTTCTTCATCTGCTGTTAACTCATATTCAAACTTATTACTGCAGCGGAACTGTTCTAATTGCAAAAATAAATTTAGTGCTTCATATTCTTTATAAAACGGCACAACATTGTTTTTAGAACTTTCAAGCACAACCCTGATCAACTTTGCAAACCTTGCAAGGTAAACGGTTGCTTTAACTTTTTGATTTGTTTGGATAAGGTTATCAATTGCGTTGATACAATTAAAAATAAAATGTGGATTCATTTGAGCCCGCAGTGCCTGCATTTCTGTTTCAGCAATTTTTTGTTTTAAGGTTGCTTCATGCCTTATGGCAATTATCCTTTGTCTGAAGATGATATAAATTATTAAAACGGCCAGAAGAAATACTAATGTTTCAAACCACCACGTTTTCCAGAAGGGTGAGGTGATAATTATTGAAAATGATGAAACCTGTGAATCGGGATCTCCATCTTCTGCTTTTACACTGAAAGTGTAGTTTCCCGGTTCAAGATTTGTATAATTCGCAAATTTTTTTGTTTTTGCATGAACCCAATCTTTATCAATACCCTGTAAACGGTAAAGATATTCTGTTTGGAGAATATTTGAAAAATTAAGCACAGTGAATTCAATTGAAATAAAATTTTGTTTATAGCCCAAGGTGATGGTCTTTTTTTTTGAAAGAAATGAATCGATAAAAATTGGGTTATCAAAAACTTTGAATCCAGTGATTGTGACCTTATTTTTAATATTTAGTTTTGTAAGGCTATCGGGAGAAAAGGAAATAATTTCTGTACTTGTTGCCGTAAGCCATTTGCCATTGTGCAGTTGTAAAAAATTTACTGATTCAAAAAAAGAGTTAATTATTCCAGGGTCTATATTGTAGGCAATCATTTTGTCTGCCGATTTTTTAAATTTGTATAACCCATAATCAGTAGTAAACCAAATATCATTTTTTGAATCTTTCTTTACAGCATTAATATTATTCGAAGAAAAGCTGTTTATGACGGGGACATTTTTTTTTGTTTTTATATTAAAAAAATTAAGTCCTTGGCCAAGTGTACCGACCAATAATATACTGTCATTAAGTTGCTCGATGCCACGTATCTTTTGTGCAGCCAAGGATGCTGGGTCATTTTTAATTGTCCAATTATCTGAAGTGTATATTTTTTTTACAGGATCAAATTGTTTTAGACCATAATTTGTGCCTATCCAAAAATTCCGGTGAGAGTCAATAAAAATATTATATACAGGGGCAGCCGGCAGTGATGAATTTGTAGACTTGTAACTAAATGAAAAAAAGGCATTCAATGATTTATCCCACATGGCAATTTTACCATTGTGTAACCCAAACCAGATATTTCCCTGGTCGTCTTTTTTCATACATCTGATGGTAGAATTATCCAATTGGCTGGGGTGAAGTGTTTCAATAATTTTTTCTTTTACAGGGTCATAAATATGAATGTAACCGTGCTGGCATCCAATCCAAATTTTTCCACCATTGGTATTAATAAAACTCCAGATAAGGTTATTTTCCGACTTACCTTTTAAAATAATATTTTTTTTAAAATTCATAGCACTGTCATAAATTGAAAAGCCCCCTCCCCACGTGCCGGCCAAAATATCTCCTGCTTTGGTTTCAATAAAATCCGTTATTTCATTTTTAGGAATTGATGGAGTACTACCTTCATTATGGTGTATAGATTGAAAATATTGATGATAAGGATTGAATATATCTATTCCTTTGTCTGTGCCTAGCCAAATATTTTCTTCCTTATCCTGAAAAATGCAAAAAATATTGTAATTGTACTGCAGGCCTTGTTTATTTTTCTCATCTGAAATGGTATAATTAAATTTATCCTGTTGCAGGTTGTATTTAAGCAGTCCTGCATTTTCTGTTCCAAACCAGAGAGTGCCATTATTATCCTCGTATATACAATTAACCAATAATGTACCGTCATTAATTTTTGTACTTCCTTCTTTACCTTGTATGTCAGCAAGGGAATAAGTAATTATTTTCTTTTTGTCATAATCGTATTTATACAATAAATGATTCCATGATGTAACCCAGATGTTATGCTGCCTATCGATCATGATTTTTGAGAACCCGCTGGGTACATCAAGTTTTAGCAAAGGATGTTGACCGGGTTCATTTTTATTATATACTTTTTTTGAGGCATCATCAAAGAGCAAAAGACCCTGGTAACTGGTAACCCATGTTTGTTTTTGTTCCGTATCTGTAAAAATATACCCGCTTTTTTTTAAAAATGTAGAAGCTAGATCTATTCTGTTAAGTTTCATTTTTTTTGAAAGCGTATCAAAATTATAAAGAGCAAATCTTCCTATTTGCCATTGAAGGTTATGCATGTCAGTATACGTCGTAAATTTAAATGCCTTGTCGTTCAGCAATCCTTCTGCCCTGTAATTTGTAATTGTATTTTTTAGCAGATCCAATTTATCCAATGCAAAATTGCCTGTTAGCCATATTCCATCCTTATTATCAAAGTATAGATCTTCAATTTCATTTATTTGTTTGTCTTGACTATATAAATCCCTTTGATAGTTTACAAAATGCTTACCATCATAACGCTGCAGCCCATTTACAGTACCTATCCAAATAAATCCTTTTGAATCTTGGATAAGAGAAAATACTTCGTTATGCAATAATCCATCTGACTGATCAATGTGACGAAATTTATAATTATCATTTTGCTGGGATAGCGCAATAACAGTATGGAAAGTAAATAAGAAGAGACTACAATACTTCATATACTAAGCTACTTAGTTTCAGGAGTATTTCAAATTAGTTTTTTAAACAATACAACTCTATAAACAAATTATAAAGCTTGATAACAGTATAGAACAGGAAAAATAGTAAGGTTGTAGAGTCTTATAATACGGGCTTGGGCATGGGCATCTGTTTCACAAATCAATCTCACTACCGTTTAATCAATAAATCATATCAAGAAATAAATAATCTATACAAGTTAAGAGTTGTCATAAAGATAATACCTCTGAATATATACATTCGGTAACTGAAAAAATGAATTATTGAATTCCATTTAAGAAGCTCAAAAAAGAAAAGATTAAACTAACAATTTCTTTTCCGGCAATAGTTTAGAGATCAATTTTATCTCCCGAAAGAGGGCTTAAAGCCGCACAGCAACAAGGATTAAACCAAATTTAAAAAACTGTGAAACAAAATATAACCGAACAGTTTCTACTTCGAAAAGTTGCTATCAAATAAATGCAAAAAATAATGGAAAACTTCGGGTAGCCATTATTTTTTGATAAGAATAGGTACAGTAAAACGCTCAAATATTAATTATGAAAACGACTAATTTATTTTTTAGGATTGCTTTTAGCATCCTTTTATTATCCTGCAACAGTACTCAAAATGATGCTGCAAAACAGGCACAGGAAATTCAAAATTCAGTTAAACAAAATTCTCCCCTATCGATACCAACTTCACCGGATGGTATTACGCTCACCGCAAAAATAGATGGTAAGGAATGGAAGGCAACGGGGATAATGCCACCGGATAGGGCAGGGCTTATCGTTGGAGAAAACAACGGTGAATCAATTACCCTTCCTTATTATGATATGCATAATTTTCTGGCTAATTATAAAAAAAAGTTGGGGGGAAGCCATGGGCTTGCGGAGATGAGGCTTAATGATGATGTGACTTTGTGGACAGGAACTAAAGGTGAACTGGAAATTACAAAAGTGGATGCTAACTGGGCCGAAGGAAAATTTTATTTTACAGCAAAAGGTTTTCAGACTGATAAAACAAAAGAAGTTACGGATGGATTTTTCAGGATTTCGCTTTCGGTTAAAAAATAATCACTTTTTGGTTACAGAAAATAATCTGATAACTATTTAAAATTCTAAATGATTAAAAAAATCCCGTTTGATAAATAATTACTCCCGAATAATTAATAGTAAATTATTTTATTAAATAATATAATAATTTAAGTAATTAACAGGATTTTTTTTTGCTGAAACAAACAAGTATGAAAAAAACCAAATACTTTTTAATTGCTAGTATAGCTTTTCTATTTATCTTTTACGGTTGCCAAAAAATAGATCATCAAAATGAATCTCCAACCATAGTTACCGGTGATACAAGTAATGTGCAATCATCTTCAGTAATTATTACAGGGACAGTGACTCCTAACAGTGCACCCATTCAAATAAGCGGGCATATTTGGAGTTCAACGAACCAGCTTCCTGATGTAGGGTCTTATGAAGGCAAAGCTTTTGTTAATGGCTTACTGCCTCAAAATAAAATTATAAGCAACCTCACAAATCTATTGCCCGGCAAAACATACTATATACGTGGGTATGCGGTTTCGGGCTCAGAAACTGTGTATGGAAACGTAATAAACTTTTTAACTGCAGGGAATAACCTCGCTCTGGTAAATACCGGGGTAGTAACTAAGATTACATTTACATCGGCTGACATTGATGCACAGATTACATCTGCCGGCAACACTGCTGTAACGCATTATGGATTTGTTTGGAGCAAAATCAATCAGAACCCTACTACGGCAGATTCAGTACTTGCCTTGGGAGCTTTCCCTGCGCCTGCTTCCTACACTTCTTCACTCTCTAATTTATCTCCGGCAACTTTATATTACGCAAGGGCTTACGTTACAAACAATGCAGGTATAAATTATGGAAATGTGGTGAGTTTTACCACGCTCTCCAATACATCAGCTTCCGTTACAACTGATACTATCATTGCTGTTTCAACAAACAGTGCCACCGCCAAAGGAAATATTATAAGTATTGGAAGCAGTGCGGTAACTCAGTACGGGCATGTATGGAGCAGTGTAAATAATGTGCCAACTGTAAACGATAGTAAAACTCAATTAGGTACAGCCAATGCAGCAATAAATTTTAATTCATCTCTTACAGGATTAACTGCTAGCACCATTTATTATGTAAGAGCCTATGCAATAAATAATGGGGGTATTTCTTATGGAGCAGTTGTAAGTTTTACTACTGCAGCAGTTGCTAATAATCCGGCTGTAGTATCAACAGGTAATGTGAGCAGTGTTACTCCAAACAGTTCTTCAGTAGCAGGAAGTATCACAGATATTGGAAGCAGTGCTATAACCCAGTATGGGCATGTATGGAGTAGCGTAAATAATGTGCCCACTATAAACGATAGTAAAACTCAATTAGGTACAGCAAATGCAGCAATAAATTTTAATTCTTCTCTTACAGGATTAAATACCAGCACCATTTATTATGTGAGAGCTTATGCAATAAATAATGCTGGTATTTCTTATGGAGCAGTTGTAACTTTTACTTCTGCAGCAGTTGCTAATAATGCAGCTGTAGTATCAACAGGTAATGTGAGCAGTGTTACTTCAAACAGTTCTTCAGTAACAGGAAGTATTACAGATATTGGAAGCAGTGCTGTAACTCAGTATGGTCATGTATGGAGTAGTGTAAATAATGTACCCACTGTAAACGATAGTAAAACTCAATTAGGTACAGCCAACTCAGCAATAAATTTTAACTCATCACTTACAGGATTAACTGCAAGCACCATTTATTATGTAAGAGCTTATGCAATAAATAATGCAGGTATTTCTTATGGAGCAGTTGTAAGCTTTACCACTTCTTCTTCCACCAACAATTTGCCATTTGTAACTTCCGGACCTATAACTTCAATAACTTATAACAGTGCCACCGCAGCGGGTAATATAACAGATATCGGAAGCTCATCTGTAACGCATTATGGGCATGTTTGGAGCAGTTCCAACAGCATTCCTACCACTGCTGACAATAAAACAGATTTGGGAGGAGCAAATGCAATTACAGGTTTTAGTAGTTCATTAATTGGATTACAACCAGATACCTATTATTGGGTAAGAACTTATGCAACTAATAGCGTCGGTACAATTTATGGTAGCACTGTCATTTTCAACACCCCAAAAAACGACCCGGCAAATATTATTATCTTTATTCCACCCGCCAATGTAACTACTACTACTGCAACTTTCAACGGAATAATCATTAATATTGGCAGTTCGCCAATAACCCAATATGGGCTTGTATGGAGTACAAATACAGCACCTACAATTAATGATAATAAAACCCAGTTAGGTAGTGCAACCGGACCGATAAATTTTACCTCTACACTTACCGGGCTTACACCCAGCACTGGTTATTACGTGCGTGCTTATGCAGTAAATTCAGCAGGAATTTTTTACTCAACTCAGTATGCGTTCTACACAGCAATATATTATCCCCCTCCTTCTATTGTAACCGGTTCAATTAGCAACATAACCTTTTCATCTGCTACAGCATCCGGCAATATAACTAGCACAAATAATTCGAGTATAACTCAATATGGGCATGTCTGGAGTAGCACAAACAATGTTCCTACTACTAATGACAGTAAAACTCAATTGGGGAACTCAGCCAGTCCTGTTAACTACTCCTCACTACTTACAAGTCTTACCCAAGGCACTATCTATTATTTAAGGGCTTATGCTGTAAATAACGGGGGTATTGCATATGGAAGTGTTGTAACATTTACAACTACGGCCAATCTTCCCCCCTCCGTAACTACCGGTGATCCCTATTATCAACCGCCAGGCTTAGTTAATTCTATAGTTGTTTTTCCGGGGTCAATAACAAGTATTGGTAGTACCCTCGTTACGCAACACGGTCATGTATGGAGTAAAACAAGTACCACTCCTACTTTATCTGATAATTTTAATCAATTAGGTGCGGCAGCAACAGGAAACTATAACAGTGTATTTAGCCCAAATACAATACCACCCGGAACATACTATGTGAGAGCTTATGCAACAAATGCCGGAGGTGTAAGTTATGGCGTTTTAAAAATCCTTACTTACTAAAAAATTTATTAAAAAAATAATACCGTTTAAAAATGAAAAATAAAGAACTCATCATAATAATTTGGATTTTTTTATTGGTGAGTTGTAACAATAATGATACAAAAGTTGCAGATAAAAATGCTTCAAAAGATTCTACAATTGTTACAAACAATATATCATTTTCTGCTGTTATAAATGGAGCGACAACTGATGATAAATCTCCGCTCATACTGTATAAAAAAAGAAATGCAAAGAAGAAAGAAGCGGTCAGTATAAGCGGTGTTTTTAATGATGTTAATAGCCATATTGGTTTATTAATTGTAAAAGATACAGGTGATTTTTCTCCCGGAAAATATTTGCTTCAGCAATTAGATGAAAATAAAACTAATGGCAGGTATGAAACAAACATCAATGGCGGTACCACACAAATTGAAAACACTTTATACAAAGCAACCGGTACAGTAAACGTTATTACGTTTGATACAGCAATTAAAAAAATTGAAGCTGATATAGAAATGGATGCTGTAAATAAAATTCAACAAAAAGTTCATATTACTGCGCATGTAAGCGGCAATTATAAATAACAGTTTATAAAAAATTAAGGGTTAAAAACTAATGAAAAAAATTTTACAAAAAAATATCGTCCTTCTATTTTTTGTAGGTATTTCTTTTCATGCCTATTCGCAAGACCTTGAAAACATTACAAAACAAAAACCTTTGCGCATAAGTGGAACTATCGGCGGAAATTATTCTTCCACATTTACCAACGATACGGGTCGTGCTCCATTGCCCTCCTCTTATAATTTTAATGCTAACATTAATTTTGATGTATTTGGATTTTCAGTGCCGTTAACTGTTGTTTTAAGCAACGGTAAATTTAATGTTGTAAATGCATTTAACCAGTTTGGTATGAGCCCGCATTACAAGTGGCTCACGGTACATGCAGGCTACAGGCAAATAACATTCTCTGAATTTACTTTAAGCAATCAAACTTTTTTAGGCGGCGGTATAGAAGCATATCCGGGCAAACTAAGGATAGGTGCCATGCTGGGCCGTTTTGCCAAAGCAGTTGAGTATGATACAACCTTGTTTGGCAAAATAATTCCCGGCTCCTACCCACTGGAAGCGCAATACCTTAACGGACAAAATTATTATAACCGGCAGACAAGTTATTCCCGTTTAGGTTATGGATTTAAATTAGGCTACGGCACAAAAAATAATTTTTTTGATCTCATGTTGTTCAAAGCTTTCGATAAAAAATCGTCTTTAAAAGATACGATAAGCAAGAACAGGGTTTTGCCTGAAGAAAATTTTGTTGTCGGCTTCAACACTTTTCAGAGGGTAACCAAACATTTTAGTTTTGACGTGAATGCAGCTACCAGTATTTATACATACAATACCAGTTCTGAAGATACGATCCCTCTTCAGTTTGATAAGACCGTAAAAAATCTTATTGAAACTTTTATCAAACTCCGGTCAAGCACACAGGTGCAGGCTGCAGCCTCAGCAGATTTTACTGCGGTGTATCCAAACTTTTCGTTGCGTGCACAATACAAACTCATTCAACCGTATTATCGCTCTATGGGTATTGCTATGTTTCTATCAGACCTGCAGAGTATAATGATTTCTCCCTCGTTTAGTTTTTTTAAACACAAGATTCAGTTTACAAACAGCTTTCAAACACAGCATGATAATCTTAACAGGTATAAAATTTTTACAACCCACCGAAACCTGATTAACTCAACAATTTCCGTAAATCCTAACAACAAATTCGGTATTGATATTTCTTATTCTGGTTTTAATCTTGATCAGAAAAAAAATATGCTAAAAGCTGCAGACTCCACAAGGCTTGCCCAGCAATCAAAAACTATAACCCTCATGCCGAGGTTAATGTTTGTGAATCAAAATTATTCTGATGTTGTTTCTTTGGCAACAAGTTTTACCAATATCAATAATAAAGTGAGCGTAAAAAATCCAATAAGAACAACTAATTTTTACACAACACTTACAAACATTATAAACCTCGCAAAAAGCGGGTGGAGCTTTACGGCAGGATTAAATTATAATGCTGCAAAATCAGCAGGCATACAGTTAATAAGTACCGGCGGAGTTGTAGGAATTGCCAAAGGATTTTATAATAATCGTTTATCGATCAGTAACAACACTACCGTATTGTCAAACAGAAGTAATAATAACCATATTGGTAAAACTATTTCATCCGATCTGCAAATGAATGTTGAACTAAAGCGCCGAAATCATTTCACCATCGGAGGAAACTATACACAATCACCTGCCAACGGAATTTATAATCAAAGTGATTTTACGCTGTACAGGTTAGATGTAGGCTATCAGTATACTTTTTAAAATATTTAAATTTTTTTTTGGCATAGACAGAAAATGTTTCTAATGAAAATCAAAACAAAAATATTACGCCGGATAATTTACTTCCTAATTATTTCAAGTTTTGTTATTGATGCAAATGCGCAAACGGTAACCTCAAATTTATTGATAACGCCGCCATACTCAGTTTACTTCAGGGATTATTCAGGATACGGAAGAACGAATAACATGTTGTTGTCACTTTTTTCTACCACCAACAGGCGTGTATACCTTGCAGGCTCAGTTACCAAAGATGATAACAGTGTAATCATTTCTGTAAAGAATGCTTACCGTCCTTTGTCGCCAATTTTATTATCTGCCAACTCTCCCTTAATGTTAAACGGTTTGCAGTTGAGAAAAATTTACGGCAACGGCACAACCGATGACCTTAATTTAACCGGCTTAACTGCCAATGATATCGGGCTTAACCAGGCTTTGCCCGAAGGCAGCTACACGTTTTGTATACAGGTAAAAGATTTTGACACACGTGAAATAATAAGTACCGCCTGCAAAACTATTTTTGTTACTTATTATAATCCTCCACAAATAATTAATCCTTTTAATGGCAGTGCAGTACAGGGTTTCAGTCCACAGATGATGATGGTGACATGGCAAAATACAGCCCCTCAGGTTTTCGGAATAACTTACAGGTTAAAAATTGTAAAGCTGATAAATGGCATTACCCCGCTTGATGCATTGAACAATAATGTGCAGCTTTTGCTTGATAAAGGAAATCTATTCACTACTAATTATCCGCTGGATATATCATCCGGAATAAAGCTTGATCTCGGTCAGGCATATGCTATCCAGGTGATAGCACAATCTTCAACAGCATACTTTAAAAATAATGGAAAAAGTGAAGTGACAACTTTTTATTACAAGCCTCCAAACAACTTTGTGGATAATAAACTTGAACTTGATATTTTAAATCCTGTTGCATACAAGGGAAGAGATACCGTAGAAGTAAATAATGACAAACCATTTTTACTTACCTGGAATCTGTTTGAAGGAAGTTTAAGTAAATCAGATACGATCCATATTATAGATACATTAAATAAAAAATATGGTGTTGTAAAATATATTGTGAAGATAACACCGGCATTAAATCCATCTGCAAAAAAGCCGGTTGATAAGGGATTTATTTATCAAACGTCTGTGGTGCCGGATGTAAATAACGTATTGCACAGCAATATCAAATACGATGAGGCAAATGCAGCTAAGGCAGGCTTTAAAGAAAATGATTGGTACAATGCAACTGTAAGTGCGTACGATAAAAATGACAAGTTGGTTGTACAAAATTCTTCAGCTGATTTTCTTTACAAAAAAACAAAGGATGATGAAGCATACGCCAACACTTCTATACACGCAGTTATAAAATATTCTTTTAAAGGTTTTCCAGAACAATATAATGCTGTCAACACACCTGTGCAGGTGGAGGCATTGCAAAAAGTAAATAAACCATTAGCGAAACCAATAATAAAAATAGGGAACACTGAATATTATAGCGTTGCCAAAGCCTCATCTTCTACACAAAAAAATGGTGAAGTTAATGTTGTAGTAAATATTCCTATAAGTGCAATTAACGGCGATAGCATTTATTACCATGTAAGCCTTAATGGTGCATATTATATTGACAGGGATTTTGCTTTACTCGGCAATTCGGCACCGGTCAAAACAAAGAATACAAATAGCGATACAAACTATATCAACTTTGGTCAGTTAGTGGCAAAAACTTATGGATATTCCTTGAAAGTTAATGTGAGCAAGGCTTTTACCAGTTACCGCCTTAACAATAAAAACGGAACACTGGATATAAAGATTATGCAGGATAATAAGTATAGTAAAAATTATGAATCTACTGACAGTGGTATGATTTATAAAGTAGGCATTGCAAAAGCTGAGGCAGGCATTACAATAGTTTTATATCGTAAAACAAAAAAAACTTATGTGCCTCCCGTTGAAGGAAACATTAAACAAATGGGGGATGCGGAATATGGGGATGTAGAAGTTGCAAGAGGCATTACAACGATTGAAACAAATGAAAAAGGAAATAAAATTTCTTTTGTAAAATTTGATCGGTTATTGTCAAACATTTTCAATGGGGACGAATATTATCTAGTCGCCTTAAATCCTGTAACAACAATTACAAAATCTGTTGCAACAATTTCCGGCGGAACAGCAGGAGGTGTTAAAGCATTCGCTCATGTAAATCCATATTTTAATTATGTATATAAAGACAGTGCATATATTGCAACAGAGGCTGTATTTAAATTACCGAAACCTTTAAACATTGATAACGAAGATTCGCTTTACAGGGATGTAAGTTATAACTATGAAATAACATCTACCAAACCCCCGACATCATTAATAAAAGGGCGCATTTTGTATCAATGGAAAACAGATCAGACTCATCAGATACGGCCTCTTGCAAAATCAACATTTAAAATAATTGTTGACTACCTGATTAATGGAAAATCAATAGGGTACACAACAAAATTGAAAGGTAAAACCTATGAAGAAAAATTCTTTCTACCTGTAGGCGATAAAAGTTCTGGTGAGGATATGCAATTGCTTGACTTTGGAAAAACAATGGGAACAGGGTCTACAGATGCACAGGGAAATTTTGAAATTGATGTAGTGAATCTCAATCCGAAAGGCTCTTTGGGCCAAGGTTACATTGAAACAAAAGGATGGACAGTACCGGATGAGAAACAATTGACTACCGGAATAAAAGGGCCTCCAAGTTTTATTAATTTTAAGCTCGCTCCAATTTTTGATCCGGGAGATAATGCGAACAGTATCTTCAGTAAAAGTTCATTTGGTGGTGTTGGTGCAATTCAGCAATCTATTACTCAAACAGCCACCCAACAAAGTTTTTTAAATCAGGGCATGAGCATAACGATGGATAATACAGGGGCTTTTAATATTGCTGCGTTGGGCAGCGGCGCTTTGTCTCCAAGTAAATTACAAAGTGGCAGCCTAAATATTTCACATGGCCCCCACGCAGATATGAACGATGAAACTGATAAAAATTTTGATGATCAACTGGTAAGTTTTGAGCGGGTATATCGCATTGTTCCCGATAACCCCTACATATATCCTTTAATAGAAACCGCCGTGGTTCAGCCTTTTGAGGCTATTAGCGGCAATAGCTACAACAGTTTGGTAAAAGAAGTGAGGGTGAAAGTATCAACAAAAGACAACCTGAACAATACACTAGATGAAATGAAAGTAATCGTTTTCAGGAGTCTTGGTGACAAAACAAAGGATCTACCGGCAGGCGAGGGGGATGGAAAATATTTACAAAAAAAATTGATTAACCCTCAATATAAAGATAGCATCGGCGGAGATGTACAAAATGCGAAACCGCTTGATATTAGCACTGTTTTAAAAACAAAATTCGAATATTTATGGCCTGATTCTGTTGTTAATAAGAATGGAGATGTTTTATTCACCACCTTACTTGCGGGTTATCAAAACTATTACATTGAAGGATCGAGCAATCCGGATGTGCCGGGTAAATATTTTAAGGCAACATTTCAGTCCTTCAATACAAATATTAATGATAATAACCCTGATTTATGGGATGGCACTGTATCTCCTGATCCAATTAATGTAACTGTTGCGCTTCAGCCTTTATTGAGCCGTGCATTTTTACGACTGTTGGATGTGGAGACAAAAAGCAGTATTCCCCGCGGAACAATACGGATGTACCACTCAGGGTCAAAAAGTAGTAAATCCGTAATTGCTGACCAGGATGGCTACGCTGAAATAACTGCATCTAACGACCCTTTACAAAGTTTTGTAACAAAAGATAATACCAAAATTTATTTTAGAGGTGAAGCATCAGGGTATAATAATTCAGAAATTGTAAGCTTCCCTTTCAACCGGCAGGGACAGCAATTTGTGTATAGATTTTCGTTAAATCCTTCAGGAAATATTGCAGGTCACCTCATAAGTGCTGATGAAAAAGTGAAAGGCTACATTAAATCGGCCTCCGGTCAATTTGCGTTTGAATTAAACAATGTTTATAAAAATGTGGAAGCATATATTAAAACCGCTTCCGGAAAAGTATATAGCACACTCAACGGATATTTTAATATTCCGGCTCCAGCCCTAGCGGGAAATAAAATTGAAATAATACCAAAAGATGTTGCCTACTTTGATACATCTTATACCATAAATGCCACTGATGCATTTAAAAAATCTGTTGACCTGAAAGATATTTCTATTTACCGGCGAAAGCATCGTATTCATTTTATTGTAACAGATGCAGACAATGGAAACCTTGTTGACAATGCTAAAATCGATTTGGAGAATATTTCAGTAAATACCCAAAAAGGAATTGCAGACTTTTTATTCGAAAACGTATCTGTGAACAATTACACTTTTATCATTCACGGGCCTGATGGAAAAAATTATATCCCCATAACCAAAAATGTAAAGAACGAGGAATCTAAAGATTTTGTAACGATAAACATCGCCATTGAAAAAGGAAGTGAGATCTCCGGTAAGGTTATGCTTGATGGCAGCCCCGTAAAAAATGCAAGGGTATACATTGATGCAGATGTAAAGCCACAACCTGTTTCAAGCAGTACAAAAGCAACCGGCAATATTACCAAGGATGCAAATTTATTACAGACGTTTACTGATGATGCAGGTAATTACACATTGCATGGGGTACCTGTAAACAATCAAAACATAGATGTGCTTGCAACACTTGATACAAGCTTTGCTGTAAACGGCGACAGGGAAAAAGCTGCTATTGTCAACAAAAAAGCAATTACTAATTTTTCTTTAACAGGCTATAGAGATCTCGTAATAAATAATCTTCATGGTTTTCCTTTAACGGTTGAAAAAATTACATCAACAGCAAATTCAGATGAAGTAAAGGTTTCTGGGTTGTTGCATTGGTCGCAGAGTGTAAGTAATTTTTCTTTAAATGAAATAAATGAAGTGATAAGGGTGGAAGATGTTTTGTACAAAGCTGTTACTGGAACAAAAGGTAAAACAGGTGTTGCACAGGATGATGTTGTAACGCTGGAAGGCACATCAAACCTCAGATTAAAATATTTGGATAAATACAATGTGCAGCTTTATAGTCCAGTCACAAGTATGGTTGATGTGCTAATACCAAAACCATTAACCATTTCAAAGCAGGATGATTATGGCGTTATAAAAGGGATGATACAGATTGTAGATAATTCATTTAAATACCCGAGCAGTTATCTCGATTTTAAAAAGGAGAGTTTTTGGTTTGCACAAAAAGCCAACGGTGATGTTACAACTGTTTTAAGTGCGGTAAAAAGTGCAATAAAAATATCTGATGCTTCATCCGGAAACTATAATACGATTAACGCTCTTGAAAAGCAGGTGGCACAGGCCAGAGCAACCTATACACTTGCCAACAGCAGCAGTACATCTGATTATTATTTATCTAACTTTTCCGGCGGAAATCTACAGTTTAGTTTTATAGAATTTGCTGCAACGGCAGATGCACAGAACAGCTATATTGATAAGACCGGTAAAATTCATTTGAACATCAGCATGAATTGCCATATTGAAAATGCTCAGCCTGAAAATTTTTCGGTAAAACTTAATGATGTGGTACTGGATGAAAATAAAGTGTATCCTGCTACGAGTACTACACCCATAGTAGTGGCATTGGAAGACTGGAAACTAAGCATAAAAAACTGGACAATCAGCCCGGAGCAGGGTGGTATCATCAGCAATGATGGTTTAATAAAAACAGCAAAAGTCGACATTCCTTTCAGCACATTTGTGTTGAGAAGCGACATGTTTGATATGGATAATTTTAAAATAAAGGAACTGAAGTTGGGGGGAGGTATTGTTGCACTGAGTGATATGAATGATAAAAGTTCAGGCGCTCCCGTTAGTTTTTCTACTGCTGCAAATAAATTAGGAAGAGTCATTGTTGCACCGGGTGATAAAAATACGGCAGCAGCAGCAGGAACGGCAGGTGTAGTATTTGATAATAAAACAGGAAGTGATATGATGCCGCACTGGCGTTTTACCCTTAGCGGTTCCGGCGAACCGGTTGCTAAAATAAAAAATCTTCCGGGTTTAAACGGTGATATTGGTATTAATTATATTCAGATTTTAAGCAACAACGAAAGTGTATTTCAGCTCAAGCAAACCGGCACGCCGTTGTTGATTAATAATAATCTGATGGCAAAATTTTCGCCGAGCATAATTTTCAACGGTCCTGATTATTTCAACATAACCGGCGGCTTAAACTTAAGTGCGCCGCGTATGAGCGATATGGCGCTGGAATTAAATTATACTTTACAAAACGGTGCGCTTGCAATGAAACTCAGAAATGTAAAAACTGAATTTGAAGGCAAAGGGTTTATACATTTTACAGCAGTAGAGCAGGGAAATGACCAAAGTAACATCGTAATAAATTCGAGCCAGGTGATCATTAATGGTGAAGTAGAAGAAAAACCTAACCGTTCATTTAATCCGGTACCGGCAATATTTACAGCTTCTTCTGGCACATCTCCCGGCTTTAAGGTTGTGTTGCAGAAAGATTATGTAATGCAGCTCACCAGCGAAACAAAAGGAAGTTCATCTTCAGGATATAAACTTACGATTGCCCAAGGCGGAATGGAGGTAATTAGTGGCGATTGGAGTACGTTGACTTACGAGGGGCTGATGGCCAGCAACAGCACATCTAATAAAGGTATAAAAGATACGTATACAAAATTTACTGTGCTTGGTGATATAAGCGTGGATGCCGCAGGAGCCCAAATGGATAATATAGAAACACCTTTTGGCAAGCTTACCATGATATTTGATTTTCCTGCCAAACGGCTGATAGGTAAGCTAGACCTTGATCATGTGCATTTAGGAACCAACACCATCACAGGAACAGTTGAAACACTTTTTGATCCTGCAGGTTTTTTTGTTGCCGGCGGCGGAAGCGCAGACATAAATATTGGTAATCCCATTGCTGACGGAACTTATAATCTAGGTTTTATGATTGGCAGCTATCCTATTTCTGTCTCATCTGATCTATGGAAAATAGTGACAGCATATAAAACCCCTGAAGTAAAAAATGATTGTTTCGTTACCAATCATTTAAGTGGTAAGCCGCTTGCAGGATTTTATATGTCAGTTGACAGGATGATTTTTGATGTGGATTACGATTTTGATTTTGTAATTGTTTCAGGATATGTAAATGGTAAGGCACTTGTTGGTGTAGATATGTGGGCAAACTTTAGTGGTGAACCTACTTTGGGTGTTGCCGTAAAAGTATATGCGCATGCAGGGGCAGGCATGAGCGCTATTACAGGTACGAGTCTCAGCGGAGAGATTACAGCAATAGCAGCAATAATTTTAGCATATGAGGCTAACAAATTTGTAGTGCAGGGCAGTATTGATATGACCTTTGCAGTATCTATTCACCAAGAACTTCTAATAACTTCTGTTTCTAAAAGCATCAGTGTTGGATGCAGCGCCCAGGGCGGAACAAAAGGTTTTAGCTTTGAGATTACATCAGGGGGACCGATAAACGCATGTTATTAAAAATAAAACAGGCATGAAAAAAATATTTTTATTTTTTATTGTAGTGAACATTGCAACCATTGCCTGTGCACAATCTTTTAAAAGCCGATCATATAAAACAGGGATCTATATTTTTTGTGGAAATGAATTGCCCAAAAATTTTTCATACATCATAGAAAAAAAAATGCCTGCTGATACTGCGTGGAAAATTGTTGCAGAATTAAAAGCGCCTAAAAGTGAAGCGGAGTGCCGCAAAGCGATGTTAAGCCTTCCATCATCGATTGCATCATTCACAAATATTCAGGACATGGAAATAAAAAAATTGTGGCAACAGGTACAATCTGCAACAACTCTCGATTCATTATATGCCTTTGGTTTAGATCCAAGATTTCAATATGCAGCCGGTTGTGTTTTATTAGATGAGCATGTTCCGGCACCTGCGATTTATAAATACAAAATATCAAAACTTGAAAAAAACAGAAAAAAAACTTTGGTAAATGAAGAGCAGATAAATTTTCCCTCTAATTCTTACAACTGTACATTAACCCCTGTAAAATTTAAACCCGGAGAACAAAATATCAGGATAACATTTTCAGTTTCGGATACGTTTAATACAGCAGGCATAAAATTATATAGAAGTAAATATGAAGAAAAAAAGTTTGCTGAAATTCCCTCTAATGTTTTTTTTACAAAAGAAAATAATCTGCAGGTAGCACAGGTTACAGATGCCGGCACAGTTCCCGGCATTACTTACACTTATGTTGGTGTGCCTGTAGATGCATTGGGCAATGAAGGAACGCCTGCCGATACCCTGCATATTTATAACATTGTAAAACCATCCGATATTGGGTTGATCCAAAAATTTGATGTTACACCGAAAGAAAAAGAACGTGGCAATTTACTGGAGTGGAAATTAAAAACGGATAAGGGCATTGCTTCTGTTGATGTGTACCGATCGCAGACATATGATGGTAATTATAAAAAACTCATCAGCCTCACAGCAAAAGAAACTAAATATTTTGATGATAAAGATCTGACTCCTTCCAAAGCATTTTTTTATTACATACTTGTAAACAACGGCTATGGCAATAACCTGCCAAGTGCAAGGATACCCGCCATCTTACAGGGTAATAAACAAAATTTATTTCCACCGCAAAACGTTACTGCTATTAGAAATGGAAAATTTGTAAAACTGACTTTTGCAAAACTCGAGCCTGATACAAGAGGGTATTACATTTACCGGGCAACCGGTTATACAGCTCCGCTAAAGCAACTGCAACGCATGTTGTTAAGCAGTGATTCTTTGCTTTCATACACTGATACATTACCCGAAAGTAATTTGCCTGAAGTGTACAGTTATGCTGTTGCGGATATTAATAACAGTTACAACATAAGCCCCGTAAGTGAGAGAGTAAGTGTGCAAACAAGCGGAAGTAATTTACCTGCGCCCTCAGGTATTGCTGCTATTTATAGAGGGAATAATGTTTTTGTAACATGGAAAGATGTTTCTATAATTAATCCTTCAGTAACCGGTTACAAACTCTACAGGGTAGAAGCAAATGATGAAGGAAAAGAAAAAGGAACGCCATACATAATTACCGAAACCAATGGAGAAAATTTATTTACTGATACAAATATTTCTGAAGGTATCCGTTATCATTATTATGTACAAACAGTGGGTTTGGATACGGCTGATGTAAGCAGTTTTAGCCGGAACGCAAGCATTTTAATTCCTCGACAGACGTCTATCAATCCGGGCAATGTAACCGCCATTGCTGCACAAAATAAAATTGTAATTAAATGGGATCTTCCTACTGACAGTAGTATGAAAATAATAAGAATTTACCGTGCTGTAGCCAATCAAAAAGCTTCATTGTTAAAGGATTTGCCTGCAACGGTAAAACAATTTGAAGATACCGGTATTGAAGTAAATATTATGTACTATTATTTTATTACAACAGTCAACGGTAAAAATCAAGAAAATAAACCTACGAATCCTGTCAGCGCCAAAGTAAGAAGATAAAAAAAGCAAATGGTTATTCTATTTCTTTTAAAATAGAATAACCTCTATAGATTTTTTAGGCCTAATTTGATTACGCTTTTCAAATTATGTTCATCAATTATTTCAATCATTCAGTTATTATTTTCTCAGTAACTTTCTAGAATAATCTAGCATCAAAATCTGCATCAGCAAGTAGGTATCTGATTTATAATATCAATTTCCATCTACCTAAATATACAAGTCAGACCACTCCACATATCTGTAATTTTTGCATCTTTACCTTGACCATCAAAAATGCCATACAAACCAGAGGAAGTTGAAAATTCGTTGCCAAGACTTGTCTTATTTACTTTTATAACGTAAGCAGATTCCATTTCTTGCCGTGTAGAGCCGATACCGATTCCTGCCATTGTTTTAAGCGTTTGCATATTGCCGGAAGCCTTACCAAGATGCCAACCTACAAACTGCCACTCTTTGTTTGATTTTTGTTCTTTAAAAATTAAGTTTAAACCGTTTTTCCATACAGCCATTTTTAGTGGGCCTGCACCGCATTCACTGTTTATGCTGATGGAAGAAACTTTACTTTGCAAAATTGTATTTATTGTTTCTACCATTTCTTTAAGTGGTTTTCCAAAATTAATTTCTGTTCTTGAACCGGTCTGGCTATTAACCAATTGAAGTGCATTTGAAGTAAGAGATAGACTGTAACTAGGTTTTGTTATAGTATCGGCTGATATTTCTTTTATTATTATATTTTCTTTAGTTGTATCAGATTTTTCATTTGAGGGGTTTTGAATTACGGTTGCATTTTGATCCGTTTTATTTTTTTCTGTAGAATTTTGACAACTTACAAGGAAGTTGCTAAAGGTAATTATGATGAATAATAATTTCATTATTTTAATTTTACTATATCAGTGATCAATAAATATACCCGGTTTAATTTTTAAGAATTTTTAGTTGCTTTGTTTGTTAAAGCAAAATAACAATAGTATGTGTTTTTGTAATTTCAATATTTACCGGCATTGCATTGTACTACCTTTGAAAATTATCAGTAAAACTATTAGATAAATAATATATTTTACCGGTATTATATTTAGAAATAAATAAAATAATTTATGAAAGGAAATATATTAATTGTTGATGATGAACAAAAACTACGGACACTCCTTGCGAGAATTATTAGTCTGGAAGGCTTTGAAGTAACCGAGGCCGGTGATTGCAAAACAGCTATCAAAAAATTAGAACAATTAGAAATTGATGTAATCATTTGCGATGTCAAATTGCCTGATGGAAGTGGCGTTGATCTGGCAAAGCAAATAAAAGATAAATATCCTGGTACAGAAATAATTTTACTTACTGCATACGGTAACATAAGTGATGGCGTACAGGCCATTAAAAACGGAGCTTTCGATTACATTACTAAAGGAGATGACAACAATAAAATTATACCGCTTATATATAATGCGATTAACAAAGTGTTGCTAACAAAAAAAGTAGTGCGACTGGAAAAATTACTAGGCAATAAAACTTCTTTTGAAAGTATTTTAGGAAAATCAAAAATCATAAAAGCAGCCATAGCATCGGCAGAAAAAGTAAGTGTTACAGATGCTACGGTATTGCTAACCGGCGAAACCGGCACGGGCAAAGAAGTTTTTGCACAGGCAATACATTACAACAGCCCAAGGAGTAAAAATAATTTTATAGCAATAAACTGTTCAGCGTTTAGCAAGGAGTTGTTGGAGAATGAACTTTTTGGTCATAAAGCGGGTGCATTTACCGGGGCATTAAAAGATACTAAAGGTATTTTTGAAGAAGCCAATAACGGTACTGTTTTTTTAGATGAGATAGGCGAAATGGCTTTTGACTTGCAGGCAAAATTGCTGCGGGTTTTGGAAAATGGGGAGTATTTAAAAGTGGGTGATAGTAAAGCTACAAAAGTAAATGTGCGCATTATTGCTGCGACCAACAGAAACCTGCAAAAAGAAATTGCAGCCGGAAATTTTCGGGAAGATCTTTTTTACCGAATTGCCGTTTTTCAAATTGCATTGCCGGCTTTAAGAGAAAGGATAATTGATATTGAAGAACTCTCCAATTACTTTTTAAATTTTTTTACACAAAAAACAAGGAATAAAGCCCAGGTTATTTCGGCAGGTTATCTTTCGCTTTTAAAACAACATTTGTGGAATGGTAATATTCGTGAGCTTAAAAATGTAATTGAACGGAGTGTAATATTATCTGATGCAGATGAAATTTCTGTGAATACTTTGCCTGTAGAATTTCATAATAAAAAAACACCGGCAGGTGCTGATAAACAGTTATCAGCTTTTGATCTTGCAAGTGCAGAAAAAATTCATATTCAAAAAGTTATTAATTATACCAATGGCAATAAAACAGAAACTGCCCGGTTGCTAAATATAGCACTTACTACCCTTTACAGAAAATTAGATGAGTATAAAATAAGTTGATCCCTTTCATAATGCTATGTGCAAACCCTTTCAAAATGAAAGGGTTTTTTAATTTACCCAATAAGGTTATTTTTTGTAAAGTCAATATCAGTATAGGTTTAAGGAGAATTTTACATTTTGGATATAATCTTGACAACAAATAACATTCATAATAAAAATCAAAATCTTCCACATGATAATTATTCTAACCATTTTAGGCACTGCATTATTTATTCTTTTTTTTGCAGCTATTCAAACCTTCGATAAAATATAAACATTATGACAATCCTTTTCATTATTGCAATTTCAGTATTCATTTACATGTGTTACGTACTTGTAAAGCCCGAAAAGTTTTAAAAATCATTTACATAAAAGGCAATGATTTTAAAACTTTTAAAACAACAAATTCTTATGCTTAAAATAATATTACAATGAACAAAGAAATTTTAGGAATTATATTAATGTACGGGCTGGTAATGCTGTTTGCCATACCTCTCGGCAGGTATATCGGCAAAATATTTACAAATGAAAAAACATGGTTAGATAAAATATTTAATCCTCTTGACCGACTTTTTTTTAAAGTAAGCGGTATTGATGAACAAAAGCAGATGAACTGGAAACAGCATTTGGTAGCATTGCTTACCATCAATTTAATTTGGTTTATAATTTCTATGTTGGTGCTTACAAATATGGCATGGCTTCCTTTAAATCCTGATGCCAATCCTTCAATGAATGGTGATCAAGCATTTAATACAGCAACAAGTTTTATTTGTAATACAAACCTTCAACATTATTCAGGCGAAAGTGGATTGTCATATTTAGGACAACTCGTTTTAATGCTGTGGCAATTTGTAAGTGCCGGTTGTGGTATTGCTATAGCTGCTGTAGTATTTTTAGCCATGAGGGCAAAAGCTACGGACCAGCTTGGTAATTTTTATCACTTGTTTGTTCGGTCTTGTACACGCATACTATTTCCTATAGCCGTTGTTGTTGCGTTGTTGTTGGTTTTTAATAATACTCCAATGACTATGGAAGGTAAGGATACCGTAATTTCTTTACAGGGCGATACCATGCATGTAAGCACAGGACCGGTAGCAGCCTTTGTAGCCATTAAACATTTGGGTACAAATGGGGGTGGTTTTTTTGGTGCTAACTCGGCACATCCTTTAGAAAACGTAAGTTATTTTACCAATCTGGTTGAAATTATAACACAGATGCTGATTCCACTTGCGATGATATTTGCCTTGGGCTTTGTTATAAAGCGACGCAAGTTTGCGTGGATGGTTTATGGCGTAATGACCATAGGATTTTTACTCCTTTTAATACCCACCGTAATTGTCGAAATGCATGGCAACCATGCAATTTCTGCCATGGGTATTACGCAGAATATTGGTAATATGGAGGGCAAAGAAATTCGTTTTGGTACTCCGGCATCAGCCTATTGGAGTATTGCCACAACCATAATATCTACAGGAAGTGTAAATGCAATGCATGATAGTTTTACACCGCTAGCGGGTATGTTTCAAATGCTTGGAATGATGATCAATTCATTTTACGGCGGCGTTGGAGTAGGCTTTTTAAACTTTTATATATTCATCATACTGGCAGTTTTTATAAGTGGTTTGATGGTTGGTAGAACGCCTGAATTTTTAGGTAAAAAGATTGAAGCTAGAGAAATGAAAATAGCCATGATAATTGCTTTATTACACCCGTTATTAATATTGGGAGGTACAGCGTTGGCCAGTTATATTTTTTCTCACAACCCAACCGCACATGCGCATTGGATAAACAATCCGGGCTACCATGGGTTTAGTGAAATGCTTTACGAGTTTACCTCATCCAGTGCCAACAACGGGAGTGGTTTTGAAGGATTAGGTTATGGTAATGGTTCATCGGTTGGAGATAATACACCCTTTTGGAATATTTCATGTGGTATAATAATGTTACTCGCCCGTTATCTTCCAATTATAGGCCCTGTAGCTATTGCAGGTATTCTTGCATCAAAAAAATACATCCCCGAAAGTGCAGGAACTTTAAAGACAGACACTTCCACCTTTGGTTTAATGGTTTTTGCAGTAATTGCTATTGTGGCAGCACTTGCATTTTTTCCTGCACTTACTCTAGGCCCAATTGCAGAATATTTTGGAATGAGAAAATAGTAATCATTAGAAAAAATAAACAGTTTTTATTTTCTGTAATGTTTAAAAAATGTAAACAAAATTGGAGTTTAAAAGGGTGTGTGTAATTAAAATTATTATCAGAATTAATTAAAATACTATGTCGAACAATTCAAATAAAAATAACAAGCTTTTTGACGGAAGCCTTATAAAAGCCGCACTAGCAGAATCTTTCCGGAAATTGAATCCGGTAAAAATGATTAAGAACCCCGTAATGTTTACCGTTTGGATAGGTACATTGGTAATGGCGGGCGTTTGTATATGGATAGTGATGGGTGAAAAAAACCAGGGTGGACTTATTTATAATATGGTTGTAACGGCTGTATTGTTTATAACACTTTTGTTTGCCAATTTCGCCGAATCTATAGCAGAAGCAAGAGGCAAAGCACAGGCTGATAGTTTGCGAAAAACAAGAGAAGAAACGCCGGCAAAATGGTTAGAAGTTGCAGGAGAAACTTACTCCGACAATTTTAAAATTGTCCCTTCTTCACAACTAAAAAAGGGAGATGTTTTTTTATGCGAAACAGGAGACATCATTCCCTCAGATGGAGAAATTGTAGAAGGGCTTGCAACTATTGATGAAAGTGCTATTACGGGTGAAAGTGCACCGGTAATTAGAGAAGCCGGCGGCGATAAAAGTAGTGTAACCGGTGGTACAAAAGTTTTGTCAGATCAAATAAAAGTACAGGTAACTACAGACCCCGGCGAAAGTTTTCTTGATAAAATGATTGCGTTGGTGGAAGGAGCAAGCAGGCAAAAGACACCCAATGAAATTGCACTTACCATTTTACTTGCAGGCTTTACATTGGTATTTATAATAGTAACTATAACATTAAAACCATTTGCAGATTATGCAAACACCCCCATCACTATATCTGCATTTATTGCATTATTTGTATGTTTAATTCCAACAACAATCGGTGGCCTTTTATCTGCCATAGGTATTGCCGGTATGGACAGGGCTTTGCGTGCAAACGTGATTACCAAAAGCGGTAAAGCAGTAGAAACTGCAGGCGATATTGATGTATTGTTGTTAGATAAAACCGGAACAATAACAATCGGTAACCGTAAAGCAACCAAGTTTTATCCTGCTATTGGTGTTGATGAAAAAACTTTTATAAATGCAGCTGTACTTAGTTCAATTGCAGATGATACACCGGAGGGTAAATCAATTATTGAGCTTTCAGGTATTGATAAAAACAGTATAAAATTAAATGCGCCGCGTTATATAAAATTCACTGCAGAAACCAGAAGTTCAGGTATTGATTTTGACAACAGCAGAATAAGAAAAGGCGCTTCAGATTCTATGCGAAAATTAGCAGAGAAAGCGGGAAATATATTTCCAAATGATGTTGATGGAAACGTAAAACTTATTTCCAGTAATGGCGGAACACCTTTGGTTGTTACAGAAAATGAAAAAGTATTAGGCGTTATAGAACTGCAGGATATTATAAAACCAGGCATTAGCGAAAGGTTTGAACGGCTCCGCAAAATGGGTATTAAAACCGTAATGGTTACAGGCGATAATCCGCTGACTGCAAAATTTATTGCAGAAAAAGCAGGTGTTGATGATTACATAGCTGAGGCCAAGCCTGAGGATAAAATGAACTATATAAAAAAAGAACAAAATGAAGGAAGGCTTGTTGCCATGATGGGAGATGGGACAAACGATGCACCTGCACTTGCACAGGCAGACGTTGGAGTTGCAATGAACAGCGGAACACAGGCGGCAAAGGAAGCAGGCAACATGGTTGATCTTGATAACGACCCTACCAAATTAATTGAAATTGTAGAAATAGGTAAGCAGTTGTTGATGACCAGAGGTACCCTTACAACTTTTAGTATTGCCAATGATGTGGCTAAATATTTTGCTATTGTGCCGGCACTTTTTATTACATCAATACCGGCATTACAAGGATTAAATATAATGAAACTTCACAGCCCCGAAAGTGCAATTTTATCAGCAGTAATATTTAATGCTATTATTATTCCAATGCTGATTCCTCTTGCATTGCGAGGTGTTGCTTATAAAGCTATCGGTGCATCAGCCTTGTTGCGCAGAAATTTAATAATTTATGGTTTAGGAGGTGTGTTGATACCTTTTATAGGGATAAAAATAATTGATCTTTTGGTAGGTGCATTTGTTTAATAATGAAAATAAAAGTACTGTAGTGATTTAAATTAAAGTATAAAAATTAAAAATAATAAAATGAAAAAAAATTTTTTGCCGGCCCTAAAACTTACCCTCGTATGTCTTCTTTTCTTTTCGGGTATTTACACAATTATCATTTTAGGAGCCGCACAACTTGCACCAAATAAAGGAAAGGGGGAAATCATAATTGCGAACGGTAAAACCTTTTACACAAACATTGGTCAAAAATTTACAGATGATAAATATTTTTACTCCCGCCCATCTGCAGTTGATTACAATGCAGCAAGCTCAGGAGGCAGCAATAAAGCAAATTCAGACTCTGAATATCTAGCATTGGTAAAAAGCAGAATTGATAGTTTTTTGGTGCACAATCCGGAAGTTATTAAAGTCGATATACCTTCTGAAATGGTTACCGCAAGTGGCAGCGGGCTCGATCCTCATATTTCTGTACAAGGTGCAAAGATTCAAATAAAAAGAATTTCCAAAATTAGAAATATTTCGGAAGCAAATATTCAAGAACTTGTGTCGCAAAATACAGAAGAATCTATGTTAGATTTATTTGGCCCTGAAAAAATTAACGTTCTTAAACTTAACATAGCCCTAGATAATTTAAATCAAATAAAAGCAAAATGAAAAAAAGTATTATTTTAAGTGTATTTATTTTAGCAGCAACAATTGTAAATGCACAAACAGTTACGGATACTACCACGGCGCCTTCAGAGACCGAAAAAATTCCATTTGATGGTATTGATCAAACATGGCAAAACGGTACAGATCGAAGGGAGACAAATATATTTCCGAATGCAAAATATTTTGTACCCAGTATTTTACTCGATGTTAATTATACGCATTCTTTCAATAATCCGAATGACAACACTGTAGTAGGATCTACTACCCTTGCTCGTAACAATGAAGTTACTTTATCTGCCTTGCATTTTGGCGGCGATTTTTATTATAAAGGAGCAAGGGCAAGGGTTATGACTCAGTTTGGCACAAGGTCAACCGTAATTCCACGCAATGATTTAAGTCCTTATCGGGGACAATACCAATTGGCAAACGTATATCGTTATTTAAGTGAAGCATATGTAGGCTATCACATTAATAAATGGTACGGAGTTAACATAGACGCTGGAATGTTTTTAAGTTATGTTGGATTAAACTCTTATTATCAACCCGAAAACTGGGAATACCAGGCATCGTTTACATCAGACAATACACCATGGTTTTTTAACGGAGTACGTTTACAGGTTTATCCAACAAAAAATTTAAAAGTTGAAGGCTGGTTTGTAAACGGATGGCAAAGCTATGGAAGGTTTAATAAATCTCCAGGCTTGGGTTTTAATATTACCTACGTACCCAATAGCAATATAAAAATGCTAAGCAACGATTATTATGGTAGCGATGCTGCAGGAATACCTGATAGAAAACGTTTTCATACAGACAATAGTTTTTTATTGAGGTATTTTAATAAACCCAATGCAAAAGGTGTTAGTCGTATGGCATTTTCATTAACAGGAGATGTTGGTTTTGAAAAAGGTGGAGGTGTAAATGGGTTTAAAGATGATGCGGTAAAAGGACCAGCACAATATTTTGCAAGTGTTATGTTTTATAATCGCATTTGGTTTAATAAAAATAAATTTGCAGTGACTACAGGTGGTGGTTACATGAAAAACCCAGGGCGTTATTTAGTGCTTTATCCTACAGGGCAAGCTAGCCCTTTGCCAAATCCTAATAACCCTACGCAAACAGAAGGTGCGTTCCCATACAGTGCAAACCCCGGAGACAAATTTGAAGGGTTTGATTTTTCGCAAAATTTTGATTACATGCCCAACCAAAGTGTAACTTTTAGGGTAGAGGTTGTAAACAGACATTCTAGTGATCCATATTTTGCAGGAAAAGGTGGTGTTACTTCACAAACGGGTTATACTTTTACTCCATTAGATCCTAACTGGAGGCCCGATTTAGTAAAACAAGAAACCAGATTGGTGTTTGCTGCATTGTTTAGATTATAAATATGATAAGCAGCTCTGACCATTAAGAGCTGTTTATTTTTTGTGAAGTTCGGTTTTGAAAAATGAATAAAAGAAAATCCATTTTTCATAAATTTATTACTGCTACAAACGCTTAAATTGACAACGGATAGTTCAGAAACATTTTGTTGTAAAACATATAATTTCTACTTGTAACTTTTTTATATGCCAGACGAAAAAGAAACCAACGTTCAGCATTTTCTTAACCTGATAAAAAAATCACGAAGAGGAAAATTTAAAATTTATATTGGTATGAGTGCCGGTGTGGGTAAAACCTACCGTATGCTGCAGGAGGCTCATTCTCTTTTAAAAAATGGTATTGATGTAAAAATTGGATATATAGAAACCCATTTTCGAAAAGAAACGCATGAACTTTTAGATGGCTTACCTGTAGTACCCCGAAGAAAACTTTTTTACAAAGGCAAAGAATTAGATGAGCTCGATGTGCAGGCCGTTATAAGCCTGCGCCCGGAAGTTGTTGTAATTGATGAACTTGCACATACTAATATTGAGGGTAGTAAAAATGAAAAACGCTGGCAGGATGTTTTTGAAATTCTGGATGCAGGTATAAATGTAATAAGCGCAATTAATATTCAACATATTGAAAGTTTAAATGAAGAAGTAAAAAAAATTACCGGTGTAGAAGTAAAAGAAAGAATACCTGATAATGTGATTGCCCTGGCTGATGAAGTTGTAAATATTGATTTAACTGCAGACGAATTAATAACCCGTTTAAAAGAAGGTAAAATTTACGAGGCAGAGAAAATAGAATCTGCATTAAAAAACTTTTTTCAGCCCGCACATATTTTGCAGCTAAGAGAACTTGCGCTAAAAGAAGTGGCATCGCAAGTAGTGAGAAAAGTTGAAACGGAGGTTACTAAAATTCATTCAATAAAGCATGAGCGCTTTTTAGCCTGTATAAGTAGCAATGAAAAAACTGCTAAAACAGTTATCAGAAAAACAGCAAGGCTTGCCAATTACTACAACAGCAAATGGTATGTATTATATGTGCAAGTACCAAAAGAAAGTGCAGATAAAATTGCACTTGATAAACAGCGGCATCTTATAAATAATTTTAAACTTGCTACAGAGTCAGGTGCAGAAATCATTAAGGTAGAAAGTAATAATATTGCCAAAGCCATTATCGAGCAGTGTGATGAAAGAAATATTACTACCATTTGTATTGGCAAGCCACACATTAATTTGTTTAAAGTAATCATGGCTACAAATGTGTTTAACGACTTACTTAAAAATTTATCAAAACAGCATATCGATCTTGTAATTCTCAGCTAAGTTTTATAACAACACTATTAACTTTAAAAGTTTGATGCATAAAAAAAATATAAAAATTATCTAATGAAAATTAAATCAAAATTATTATTTGGCATTGGTCTTTTGTTTACCATGATTACGCTGCTTACTTTTTTAAGTACATTTTATGTCAATAAACTTTCTAAAGAAAGTAAAAATATTTTATTAGATAATTATAATTCAGTTGAACATTGCAGGCAAATGCTAAATGCATTAAATAATGGACATCAAAATGAAATAGAAGTAAGAAATTTTCAAAAAAATCTTCTGCTTCAGCAAAATAATATTACTGAAATTGGCGAAAAAGAGCTGACCGAAATGTTAACCAGTGATTTTGCTGTACTTAAAAATAAAGCACGTGATAGCTCTTTATTAAAAAGGGTACAAATTGATATTACAGATATTATGTTGTTAAATATGCAGGCAATTGTTCGCAAAGATATAAAGGCACAACATACAGCTTCAACTGCTACTTTATGGATAGGGTTTACCGGAGCAATATGCTTTTTGATTGCATTTATTTTACTTTTTAACCTTCCCGGAAATATTGCAAATCCTATAAAAAAACTTACCGATAGTATTAAAGAAATCGCTGCAGAGAATTATTCTCAACGTCTTCATTTTGAGACCCAAAATGAATTCGGTGATTTAGCAAATGCCTTCAATACGATGGCTCAAAAGCTGGAAGAATATAAGACCGGCAATCTTGAAAAACTGATGATGGAAAAAAGGCGCATTGATACACTTATTAATAATATGCATGATCCGGTAATGGGATTAGATGAAAACAAGAAGATTATTTTTATGAATAATGTGGCTTTAAAAATAACAGGTTTAAAAGCAGAAAATGTTATTGGTAAACCCGTACAAAATGTTGCCTTGGGTAACGATCTGGTAAGAATGCTTGTACAGGATATGTTTAGCGACAAAGCTATAGATTCTAATAAAATCCCAATAAAAATTTATGCTGACAACAAGGAGAGTTATTTTGAAAAAGAAATAATTCCAATTAAAATTATACCAACGGGTGAGAAGGAAGAAAAATTAGTTGGTAACGTAATTATACTTCAAAATATTACATCTTATAAAGAACTTGATTTTGCAAAAACAAATTTTATTGCTACGGTTTCTCATGAATTAAAAACACCCATTTCCTCCATAAAAATGAGCCTCCAGTTATTAGAAAATGAAACAGTAGGTTTGATGAATGGGGAACAACAAACATTGCTGGAAAGTATAAAGGAAGATGCAAACAGACTCCTAAAAATAACAGCTGAATTACTTAATATGACGCAGGTAGAAAGCGGCAGTATACAGCTTGTTGCCAAAGCATGTGATGCAAAGGAAATAATGCAATATGCTATAGATACAAATAAAACCCTAGCAGACAAAAAAAATATAAAATTAATATTTACAACTGCTGAAAATTTGCCGGCAGTACTTACAGATAAAGATAAAACTGCTTGGGTGCTTACAAATCTTATTTCAAATGCGTTAAGGTATTCTCATGAAAATGCTTCTGTTAAGCTTGGTATTAATGTTCTAAATGACAAAATTGTTTTTTCTGTAAGTGATACCGGTCAGGGTATTTCTACAGAATATATAGATAAAATCTTTGACCGTTATTTTAGAATACCCGGTAGTAAAAAAGAAGGTACAGGCTTGGGTTTATCTATAAGTAAAGAATTTATAGAAGCACTTGGAGGCAGCATACATGTAAAAAGTGATTTAGCATCTGGAAGTAGTTTTTCTGTAATGCTGCCTATTGAAAAAATATAGTTTAATAATTTGCATTATAGAACATTTTAATGGAACTTTTTATCAATTACAGAACAAACCATTCCTTCCAATTAAACCTGGTAACAAACGGAGGTTAAATTACCATACCTTCAAAAGTGAAACTTTTTATGCTATTAATCTTCTAAGTTTTTTGTAATTCATTTGGTAAAAAAGTATTTTATTAAAAAAGTGTTTTTTACCAAATGTTGTCATTTTCAATTTAAATAAAGTACACCATCAACTAAATATTTCATCAGAGTTTTAAAGAAGAGGCTGTATTAAACCAATCTCTTTAACCTTTTAAAAAATGATAATGGCTTTAAAAGTGCTGTAAAACATATCAAATTATCAAGGCAATTTTAAATATTTTAAATTGTAAATCTTTAGCAAATCTTTGATTAGTTATAGATAGATCATTCAAAAATAGTAATAAAGTTATCCATGCATTGCGTCCAATTACTACTTTAAGGACTGATATTTTAAAAGCCTTATCTTTTACTCGGAGCGGTTTTTTACGGCGATTTCTTACAATATTTTAAACAAAAATATTTGTACGTGATAAAACAAAAGTCAAAATAATGATCTGCTATTATTTTTCTTATGAAGTAAACTGTATAATATTTTAGGAATAAAAAAAAATTATCTTCGCCGCCTAATTTATACGATGACTTCAGCTTATAATTTTATTGCAGCCTGGCAACTTTTTCCTGAAAAAGGAACTTATGAAAAAGGAGACAGACCCAAGAGTGGGTATTTTCAGATTACTGCATCTGAAAATAAAAACCACCTTACCATTAATAACAGTTGGGTTACCCTTCAAAATATCTCATTCGGCGCAAAATATGAAATTATTATCGACGACAGTTTACAGGAATTTTATGATAAGGACTTTGCCACCCATGTAAGAGGAAAAGTGCTTAGTTCTATTTTAATGGTAATAATCTTTGAGAAAAACGCTGAAATTATTTTAGAAGTTGAGCATGAAATACAACCCAACGGATATTTAAAAATAACGCAAGCCGGTAAAAATGATGTTGGGGCAGGGTATATGAATACGGAATATTTCCATAAGCAAATGAGTGTACTGCCTTACAGTGC
>JANXTG010000014.1 GCA_025352525.1 Ferruginibacter sp. | reverse complement strand
ACAGGTGTTTTAACTACACTTTCAGGTCATAAATTAATGCTATCAAGACAAGGAGATGCCATTTTAATTAAAGATGAAAATGGTGGAACAGCAGTAGTAACAACAGCAAATGTTTATCAAAGCAATGGAATTATTCACGTAATTGACCACGTATTGATACCTTCATAATAATAAAATTAATTTTTTAAAAAACCAGAGATAATTTCTCTGGTTTTTTTATGTTTTGCCCAATCAGTTATTTACACAAACATGCATAAGTTTGCATAAATTTTTTTAATGATAAATGCATCCATCATCACTATTGGCGACGAGCTTTTAATAGGTCAGGTAATTGATACCAATAGTGCTTTTATTGCGCAGCAAATGAACCTTGCAGGTTTTTCTGTAATACGCCGGGTGGCTGTTGGTGATGATTATAATAACATAAGAACTGCTTTAGATGAAGAAAAGAAATATGCAGATATTATTTTAATTACCGGAGGCCTTGGGCCTACAGCAGATGATATTACCAAACCGTTGCTTTGCGAATATTTTGGAGGGAAGATGGTTGTTGATGAAGATACATATGCCAACGTACGGCATCTTTTTGAAAATATTTTTAAAATACCTTTTACTGAACGCAATAGAATGCAGGCAGAAGTACCGGATATATGCACCGTCATTCAAAATAAAAAAGGTACAGCACCCGGTATGTTGTTTACTGAAAAGGTAGGGGAACGAGAAAAAATATTTATAAGCATGCCTGGTGTACCGTTTGAAATGATGGCTATGATGACAGACGATATTATACCATATTTAAAACAAAAATTTACATCAACCCATATTGTTCACCGCACATTGTTAACAGCAGGAGTTGGTGAAAGTATGCTGGCAGATATGATCAGTGATTTCGAAAATAATTTACCAAAAAATATAAAACTAGCTTACCTGCCAAGTTATGGAATGGTACGGCTAAGACTTACAGCAACAGGAGAAAACACAATTGCAGTTGAAGAAAGTATTGATGAACAATTCGCTCAACTAAAAAAGCTGACGGCCGAACATTTGGTAACAGATGTAGATGAGACAATGGAGAAAACTGTAGGTAAATTATTAATACAAAGAGGTAAAACGATGAGTACTGCCGAAAGCTGCACCGGTGGTTATATTGCGCATTTACTCACAGCAATGGCGGGTTCATCTGCATTTTATAATGGCAGCATTGTTAGTTATTCTAATGAAGTAAAAGAAAAAATACTTGGCGTAAAAAAACAAACTCTTGACACAGTTGGTGCGGTAAGTGAAGAAGTGGTAAAAGAAATGGCTACCGGTGCTTTAAAAAATATTAATACAGATTACACCATTGCAGTATCAGGGATAATGGGCCCAGATGGCGGTACAACTGATAAACCTGTTGGAACCGTATGGGTTTGTGTTGGCAGCAATGAAAAACTCATCACACATAAATTTACTTTTAGGTTTGACAGAGAAAGAAACATTCGATTAACGGCATTGAACGCATTGAATATGTTGCGGAAATTAATTTTAGCTAATTAAAACGAAAGGAATTGTTTGTAACAGAAACACAGATACGCATGCATTATGCACTTACAGATCAAATGGGTGTGGTATATTATGGCAACTATGCGCAATTTTATGAAATAGGCAGAACGGAAGCTATCAGGCAACTTGGTTATACTTATAAAGATATTGAAGCCATGGGAATTATTATGCCGGTGGTAGAAATGAACAGCAAATTTTTACGACCTGCAAAATACGATGACCTTATTACTGTAAAAACTACCCTTAGAGAATTGCCAACAGGACACGCAATAAATTTCTTTTTTGAAATTTTTAATGAAGATGATAAACTCCTGAATGCAGGAAATGTAATGCTGTATTTTATGGAAGCGGTGACAATGAAGCGTTCAAAAATGCCAGATGATTTAAAAGCAAAATTGAAAGGATATTTTTAAGATTTCTTGCTAGTTTTATTTGTCTGTAGATAATTTTTTTAAACGTTGTATCCAAAGTACAAAAACCTGATCTCTAGGCAAGCTATTCATTCAGTCCAACTGCTTGGATTACCATTTAATTTTAATCTTCTTTTTGCCAAACTATCCAACCACTTATTTGAAAGCTTATTCATTATATAATCTAATGGTCTCTTGCCTTGTGCACCCTCTGCTCTTCGGTGACTTTCTAAAGAGTCAGCAATTAAATATTGATTATCGATTGTTGTTAAGCTATCAATAAATTTATAATCTTCTATGGTCAAAATTGGCTCAGTAAATCCACTATGATCGTTAGAAATAATTTCAAGAATTGCGGTTGAATTATTATAGCTTATTGACAAAAGTCTGCGCAGATAGGTCAACTTAAATTGGTTCATATAAGCTGCTTTGTATTGTGCTTTCAGGGAAGTTTTCCTTCGAGTAGTCTCACAGGCAGTATAAGTTATCAAAATTGAAAAGAAGATTAAATAAAAAGATACTTTAGTTATCCTCATGTATATGAATGTTTAGCAGTTATTTAATATTCGCTCCGCCTGCATTGAATATCTTGCTTTACACTCTATGATAATCTCCTTTCCAGTTTTTAATTGCCTGTTTTATTTCTTTTGGAGACATTTCTTTTTCTACTGCTAAGTGTGCAAGATCTACAAACTCATTATTTGGAGCAAAACGCAATGCAATGATTTGTCCTAATTTCAATTTACTATCAAGCAACTTGCCGGTGACAGCGAAATACCTTAAATTTTCTTCTGCACGAATTGCTCTGTCCTGAGCTTTTAGAGCAAACCCACGAGCCATGAAAGCAACTAATAAAAGTGTAACACTTCCAAGCAATAAAATAGACGGAATCATTAAGCCCCACCCTAGGTTGTAGTGACGATATAAAGTTAAAGCTGAGCAGAAAATGAGAACAAGTGAAGCAATTGAAATAACGTAATGAAAAAGTGGTACAATGCGGGAATGATTAGAAAAGTTTTGTTCTTTCATGTTAAAATAAGTTTGTCCTTTGAAATTAGAATAAAATTATCAGCTTTCAAAAGAAAGTTAATTTGAAGAGCCAACGGAAATTTTGATGCATTTGGAATTTAAAAATAACACAGCCCGAATTCTTATTTGGCATTTACATTTATATTTGCATCAAATAAAAAATAAAAAATGAAAGCAGCATCAGCAAATCTTTTAAACGCAATTGTTTTAATTGCAGCAGGCCTTTACGGATACTTTGGTATAGCGGCTTCAGATGGTACTCATTCTCTTACTGCACTTATACCTGCAGCCTTTGGGATTATTTTTTTAGCCATGCAGAAAGGGGTGGCAAACCATAATAAAATAATTTCTCATGTTGTGGTAGTGCTCACGCTTTTGTTGCTTGTAATGTGCATTATGCGGTTTGTAAAAGTGCAGGACTGGGTTGATAAAAAATATGTTTTTCTTGCCTGTGTTATAAGCAATGCAGTAGCGCTAATAGCATTCATCGGCAGTTTTATAGAAGCAAGAAAAAACAGAAAAATAAGTAATGGTTAAGAAAGCTATAGCTAAAAAAGCGACAGAAAAAAAAGTAAAAGAGCAGCCCATTATTCTCATAACAAATGATGATGATATTACATCGCCGGGTATTCGTGCATTGGTAGATGCAGTAAGAGATTTTGGGCGTGTTGTTGTTGTTGCGCCGGATAAGCCCCAGAGCGGAATGGGGCATGCAATAACAATTGGATTCCCATTGCGCATGCGCAAACTTGATATGTTTGATGGTATTGAAAGCTGGACTACAAGCGGTACTCCTGTTGATTGTGTAAAATTAGCTGTGGACAAAATACTTCACCGCAAGCCCGATATCTGTTTAAGCGGTATTAACCACGGTGCCAATCATTCAATAAATGTAATTTACAGCGGTACCATGTCTGCAGCTATGGAAGCAAGTATTGAAGGTATCCCAAGTATTGGTTTTTCAATGATGGATTACAGTTACGAAGCAGATTTATCAGCAGCTAAACAAATTGTTGCTAAAATTGTGCAGGGAGTTATGAAAAAGAAAATTGACAAGCATTTACTTTTAAATGTGAATATACCTGCCGGTAAAAATATAAAAGGAATTAAAATATGCAAGCAGGCTTATGCAAAATATGAGGAAGAATTCTCTGAAAGATTAGATCCTCACAAGAAAAAATATTATTGGCTTACCGGAGAGTTTAAAAACTTTGACAAATCAAAAGATACCGATGTATGGGCTTTGGAAAATAATTATGTAAGTGTTGTGCCCGTGCAGTTTGATCTTACAAATTACAAGTTAAAAGCGCTTCTGGAAAAAAGCAAACTGTTTTAAAATGTTTAGAAAGGATAATTTTATTTATGGCTGTATTTTGGGTTTGTTTGCTCCAATTATCGGTTTGTCTTTACTAAAATATTACAAATTTGGGATGCTTAACCTTAAAGAGGTTGTGCAGTTTATTTACACACAACCAGGGCATGGCATATTAACGGCAGGCCTCAGCGTATCGCTTATGATGAATGCATTCTTTTTTACTATGTACGTAAATGCAAGAAGAGACGAAACAGGAAAGGGTTTATTTGTAACTACTGTGTTGTACGGTGTAATTATTTTGCTTATAAAATATCTAAGCTGATTGTAAGGAATAGATGGTTGATGGTAAAGAGTTATCAACGAGGATAACGATGATTTATCGTACAAATTTTACGGCACATGATAAGTGGCGTTTCCTTAATAGTCAGTAGTCCGTTGTCCAACTTCCCTCTCTACTTATATTGATACTCTATACTGCCCATTAATTTGCGTTCGTCAGTAAAGCAACGTTCTTTAATTCTTAACCCATTATCGTAACTGTACTTCCAAACATAGTAGCTTTTACTTCCTTCCTCTACTGCCGTCATTTGTGTAATTAATCCTGCATTATTATATTCAAAAATATAATTAGGCTTTGCATTTTGGCTGTATTCATTGGCTTGTACAACATCTGTAAGTCTGTTTCTTGCATCATAATAATAAAAAAACTTTGTACCGTTTTTCGTATCCTTTTCAATAGCGACATTTCCATTATCATCCAATGCTAATAAAATATCTGTTGTATCTCTGCCATTTTTTACCCTTGTTATTTTTGAAGGTTTACCGTTTTCATATTTATAAAAATGGTCTTCTTTTATTTCATTTCCAAAATCTTCGTCGGATGACCGAACTGTTGAGTTAATCCGGCTAATTAGATTATCGGAATTATAAGTGTAAATAATTTGCGTTACCGATAACAATGAGCTATCGTATGTATTTAACAGTTTTCCATCTTTGTCAAATGTTGATGTAAACAGCGATGCAGCAGAAATATCTGCACGGGTATACAACTCTGATTTGGAATAATCTTTATTCAATTTTTTTTCACAAAAAAACCCGTTGCTTTCCGAGCCATTATCTTCAAAGCTTTTTAAAACAATTTTTTTAATTTTATTCTCTTTGTAAGATTTCATATCTGAAACTACCTGTGCATTACTAACTAAATCTTTATAATAATATTGAGCTTGGAGGGCACTAAAAGACAGCAAAATAAATCCTGCTAAAAAAAATTTCTTCATTTAATAGTAATTTGAATACAGTAAAAATACAATCCTTTCATTTTGTTTATTCATAACATCAAGATAAAGTTTATTATTTTTAACAAAATTAGCTTGTGAGTCATTTAAAGGAAAGAAAAGATAAGATTTGCCTTAACTGTAATGCGGTGGTAAATGGCAAGTATTGTTCATTTTGTGGTCAGGAAAACGTTGATCCGCAGGAATCAATCTTGAATCTAATAGGTCATTTTTTTAAAGATATAACGCATTTTGATGGCAAATTTTTTAGTTCTGTAAAATATGTTATAACCAAACCAGGTTTTCTTACATCAGAATATATAAGAGGTAGACGAACCTCGTACCTTAATCCCGTAAGATTTTATGTGTTTACTTCCTTTATTTTTTTTCTGATAATTTTTTCTTTTTTTGTTAAGAGTGAAAACGTTACTAATAAAAGTAAAAAGTCTATAACCTATACTCAAAAAGACTCTGTAAAACTTTTTAAAATATTACAATCACAGGGTAAAGATTCTGGTGATCTTAAAATGGTCATGAAAATTTACGGAATAGATTCTATACAAAAACTTGCACAAAGTGTTGAAGGTAACAGTAGAATATTTCATTTATACTCTTATGACAACAGATCAGAATTTGACTCGCTAAATAAAATAAAAGAAATAGAACGCAGCTTTGTTGATAGAATTTTGATGGAAAAACAATTTGAACTGCAGGAAAAATATGGTAATGATCCCAAGGGAGCTAAAGAGGCTTTAAAGGAAAAAGGACTTCACCTTATTCCACAGGTTTTGCTGCTTTCCCTTCCATTTTTTGCTTTACTGTTAAAATTATTATATGCCCGCCAACAAAAGTTTTATTATGTAGCTCATATCATTTTTACCATTCACTTTTACATTTTCGTCTATATCGCTATAATTGGAATTCTTGTTTTGCGGGCATTGAGTGAACTCCCTCATTTGCATTTTTTAGATACAGTAATAAGCGTACTGTGGTTTATATTTCCTCTATATTTATACAAAGCCGTCAGGAATTTTTATGAACAGCGAAGAGCGAAGACAATTCTTAAATTATTTATTCTCAGTTTTGCCCTTATATTTCTCTCCATATTTTTTATGTTGCTGCTGTTTGGGTTAACAATATTTAAAATGTAATTATGAATGAATCCTTTTTAAGGCTGGTAAAAATTATGGACGAGTTAAGAGAACAATGTCCATGGGATAAAAAGCAAACAATTCAAACCCTTCGCCAGCTAACCATTGAAGAAACTTATGAACTGGCTGACGCAATAGATGCAGAAGATTGGATCGGCATAAAAGAAGAACTTGGCGATATTTTACTGCACCTTGTTTTCTACGCAAAAATAGGCAGTGAAAAAAAAGAATTTATATTAGATGATGTCATAAACGGAATTTGCGATAAATTAATATATCGTCATCCACACATATATGGAGACGGCAATATGGAAGGTTTAAAAAAAGTAATATCGGAAGAAGATGTAAAGCAGAACTGGGAAAAATTAAAACTGAAAGAAGGGAAGAAATCAATTTTACAAGGGGTTCCCAAATCACTTCCATCTATGATGAAGGCAATACGCTTGCAGGAAAAATCTAAAACAGTAGGTTTTGAATGGGAAAATATTGAACAGGTTTATGCAAAGGTTGAAGAAGAATTAAAGGAGCTTAAAGAAGCTGTAAAAACCGGTGATCATAATAAGATAGAAGACGAAATGGGAGATGTATTTTTTTCGCTGGTAAACTTTGCAAGATTTTTGCACATAGACGCAGACAGCGCATTAGAGCGCACCAATAAGAAATTTATAAGAAGATTTATGGCTATTGAAGCTGTAGCAACTGCACAAAATAAAGCATTGCAGGATTTAAACCTTATAGAAATGGATGCAATATGGAATGAAATTAAGAAAAAAGAAAATTTATAATTTTACATTTTAGCCAAGCTTAAAATTGCAAATACCCGGTATACCAAATCGTTTTTTAAAAGATAATATTTATCTCTTAATGATTTCTTTGTTGCTGCTTGCTGTATCAATCTTTACAGGTAAAGCCCCTTCAGCCAAAAGCTTAACAAAAACATATACTCAAAAGCTGCAGGCTCAAATTAATCGATCAGAAAATGAGTTTGAAAAAATTACTCAAAATAAAGATGCCGTAGATAAACTGATTGCTTCTCAAAAAGATATTTCTTTATTTGATGGACAAAATAAATACAGACAATACATTTTCGTTTATAAAAATGTAAAAGGCTTCAACCAATTAATATTTTGGAGTACACAAAATATTATTCCCGATAGTTCTATCGAAAGCAATAAAGAAAACTGCTTTTTTAAAAAATTGGTAAACGGATATTTTTTTATACAGAAAAAAAATATCGGTAATAATATTATTTTAAGCTTGACCCCAATTAAATGGCAATACAGCATAGCAAGTAACTACTTGGAAAATAATTTTATTACAGATCCTTTGATGGGATCAAATTTCGAAATTAATTTTCAAAAAAATCAAAATGAAGTATTTAACCGTGAAAGAACATTTTTGTTTTCTTTAAAGAACATTAATCCGGGTGAAAAATTAAATTCCAGAATTACAATATGGTTAAGAATATGCTCACTAATTCCCTTGCTACTTTTCTTACATTTTACATCCCTTCAACTTTATGCAAAACGGGGTTTTATCTATGCTGTTACATTTTTATCCCTATCTCTTTTGTTATTACGATTTTTAAGTTATTATTTTTTTAATATTCTACAACTCCGCAGCTTTGAATTGTTTGACCCTAGTATTTATGGATCAGGGCCTATTCTTAGGTCATTGGGAGATTTGTTAATAAATTCCCTGCTTTTTTTCTGGATTATCAGTTTTATTAAAAATAATATTAAGCAGGGATCTTTTTATAACAAAGATTCAAGCGGGTTTAAAAAATGGATTGTTTTAAATATTGCTGTATTTGCAATATTATTTATAACCTATGCTACTACTGAAATAATAAAATCAATGGTGGCCGATTCACAAATTTCTTTTGATGTACTAAACTTTTTTACACTCAATATTTACAGCATAATTGGTTTTGTAGTCCTTTGTTGCATTGCCATAAGCTATTATTATTTTTGCAGAACTGTCTTCTTTGTTTTACAAACTTTATTTCCATCTTTTACTATTCCATTTTTTTTATTAATAACTGTATTGGGTTTATTTTTACTTTCATTTAAAGTAGGAAATATAAACGGAGGTTTTGAACTCTATGGACTTTTATGGCTGCTGCTGTTTTTCTTTTTAATTAAAAATGAACTTTCAGGAATCTTCTCCCGCAGCATAATTATTTCGAGGTTAATTTTCTGGCTTTTCTTTTTTTCCGCATCCATTTCCCTGATCATCATTTCTGAAAACGGTAGAAAAGAAATAAAGAACAGGCAGCATTATGCTGAACTGATTGCAGCGAGATCCAATCCTATAAACAACATTTTATTAAATACAACTTTAACTGATTTTAATCCTACTCTACTTGCCACAAAATTTAATTTATTTTATAAAGAGAAGACTGCCTCGCTGTTTAGAGACAGCTTAATTAATAATAATTTTAGCAGCTATTCAGATAAGTATGAAACCAAAGTTTTGGTTTATGATAGTCTGGAAAATTCACTTTACAACCAAGATCCAGTTTCCTATAATTCAATTACTGGCATATTATCAACTCAGGCAAAACCAACAGCAGTAAATGGATTAAAATATTATTATTCCAGTTACGACGAAATAAATTATGTTTCAAGAATTGTTGTAAGAGATTTTAATAATGCATTACTTGGTTATGTGTTTGTTGTAATCAAATCACGAAATTCAGCAGCACAAAATCTTTCGCCTGAACTTTTTAACAGAAATATCAATAATTCAATAGAAAATTCAAATGACTATTCATTTGCCGTATATGAAAAAGGAAAACTTATAAGCAGCCATAATGATTATGCTTTTTCATCCCGTTACCCGGAAAAATATTTTGCGGGAAGGTCTTTTTTAATGGAAACAAAAAATAATTACAACGAACTTTGGTACAATGCCGGGTCAGAAAAATATGTTGTTCTTGTAAAAGAAAATAGAATTCTTATAGAATTAATTACATTGTTTTCATATCTTTTTTGTTCTTTTTTAATTCTGAGTTCTTTATTATGGTTAGTAGCAACCCTTATTAAATCAAAGCTTAAAATAGGTGCCTTAAAAAGAAATTTTCAATTAACCATTAAGCAACAGGTGCATGGCACCATTATATTTTTTAGTATTTTTTCCTTTCTGATAATAGGCATTGCAACCATTTTATTTTTTATAAACAGGTACGAACGTAATAATAAAGAAACGCTTAGCAGAACTATAAAAAATGTTGAAGAAGAAGTTTCAGCAATTATAACGAATGAAAAAATACAGGAAAATATTTTAAATTACGATTTTTTAAACTCAGCATCACCCCGTGAAAATTTCGTCAACAATCTTTCAAAAATTTATGGCCTTGATATAAATCTTTATAGCCTTTCAGGCGATTTACAAAACTCTTCCTTGCCTTTACCCTATTTAAAAGGGATTATCAGCACAAAGATGAATCCCATTGCATACTATCATTTAAATAACGGTAATGAAATTCAATATTTTCAAAAAGAAAAAATTGGAACGTTGGATTTTATGAGTGGTTATATTCCTGTAACAGACAGCACGGGTAGAGATATTGCTTACCTGAATATTCCAAACTATATTTCTCAAAAAAAAATTAAAGAAGAGATATCTAATTTTTTAATTACCATTATTAATCTCAATGCTTTTATTTTTTTAATTGCAGGAATAGTTGCGCTCATTATTACCAACAGAATAACAAATTCATTTTCGTTTATAAGCGATAAAATGAAAAAAATTAATCTTGGTAAAACAAATGAGCGCATGGTATGGAATAGAAATGATGAAATAGGTGCGCTGGTAAAAGAGTATAATAAAATGCTTTTAAAGTTGGATGAAAGTGCAGCTGCACTTGCAAAAAGTGAAAGAGAAAGTGCCTGGCAGGAAATGGCAAAACAGGTTGCGCATGAAATAAAAAATCCACTCACGCCAATGAAATTAAGTATGCAGTTTCTGCAAAAATCTATTGAAAATGGTGCACCAAATATTAAAGAACTTAGTGCAAGAGTTTCTGCTACACTCGTTGAACAGATTGATCATTTAAGCCAGATAGCCGGAGAATTCAGCCGTTTTGCAAATATAGAAAAAGCCTCACCCGAAATTTTTAACATTAATGATGCACTCCTTTCTCTAAAGCAATTATACAGCAATGATGAGAATAATAATTTTACCTGGAATATTATTGATGAACCAGTTATGATTAAAGCTGACAAAACACATGTAAACAGAATACTTACCAATTTAATTTTAAACGGAATTCAGGCAGTAAATGAAAATGTAAAACCACATATTATTATTAACGAAACGCTCATCAATAATAATGTACAAATTAAAATTACCGACAACGGCACCGGCATAAGTGATGAAATAAAACCAAAATTATTTATGCCAAATTTTACCACTAAATCTTCAGGTACAGGTTTAGGGTTGGCCATGTGTAAAAGAATGGCAGAACAGGCCAGGGGGGATCTGCAGTACGAAACATCAACAAATGGCACTTCTTTCTTTTTAACTTTACCCTTAGCTAAATAAAAAGAATTACTGCATTCCCTTTATCCTTTTTCTGTTCTCTACAAAGTCATTAAAACTTTGTAGAGAAAAACTGCTTAGGTTTTTTTCTTTTGGCAGCATCGCCTTTTGGGCTGAGAACACCCCATACTTTATATCATCAATTCCTTTTAAACTATGCGCATCAGGATTTATAGAGATCAGTACGTTTTTATCTAATGCATATTTTATTTCTCTCCAGTCAATATCCAGTCTGTTTGGATTTGCATTCAATTCTATAACCACGTTGTTAGCTGCGCAGGCATCAATTATCTTTTTAAAGTTTACAGAATAACTTGGTCTACTCAACAATAATCTGCCTGTTAAGTGCCCTAAAATAGTAGTGTAAGGGTTTTCAATTGCAGTTAGCAGTCTGTTCATTGCCTTTTCTTCCGTCATTTTTAAATTACTGTGCACAGATGCGATTACCAAATCAAAAGTGCTTAAAATACTGTTTGTATAATCGAGGTTTCCATCATTTAAAATATCACTCTCTATACTTTTAAATATTTTAAAGGGTGCTAGCCTTGAATTAATTTTATCAATTTCTATTTGCTGCGTTTTAATCTGCGTTTCGTTTAAGCCCTGTGCATAAAATGCGCTTTTACTATGATCGCTAATGGCCATGTATTCCAAACCTTTTTCAATACATGCATTCGCCATTTCTTCAATAGTATTATTGCCATCGCTCCAAGTGCTGTGGCAATGTATCAACCCTTTAATATCATTTTCATGCAGGTGCACATTTGAATAATCCTTTTGGATCAATAATGCTGCATCTTCTCTTACAAAAGCAGGCAAATAAGGCAAATCTCTTAACTGAAAATAATGTTCTTCGCTGTTTGCAGTTTCAACATCGCTGTTTAGTGCTTCGTAAAAAGATATTGAAGAAGAAGTTTCTATTAGTTTTTCAATAACGTTCTCCTTAACTGCATAAATTTTTATATTTATTCCCGTTCCGGTTTTGTATAAAAGTTCATTTTGGTCTTTAGTTAATAATTGAAATTCTTCTATCTTTAAAATGGTATTTTCTACAATATTTACATCTTCATTTATGATAAATTCCAGTTGCGAAATTATCTCCATTTGCCTTGCAAAATCTCCGGTAATAAAAACGTCTTTTTTTACAAAAATATTTTGAAATAAATGTTTGAATTGTTCTGCAATATTTATTGTTTGAGAATAGAGGAAACTGCCTTTGTTTTTTAGATAGAATTCTATATAATCTAATACTGCTGTCTGGGTTTTTTCTCCAAAGCCTTTGTAAAGTTTGAGTCTATTTTCCTTACATGCATACAATAATTCACCGACGCTTTCAAGCTCCATCTCTTTCCATATTGTATTAATTTTTTTTGGCCCCAGCCCTTTAATTTTTATCATCTCTAAAACACCTGGAGGTGTTGAAAAGATTATTTCTTCGAGTTGAATTAATGTACCTGTTTTAAGTAATTCTTCTATTTTTTTTGCAGAAGACGGGCCGATTCCTTTTAAATATTGAATCTCATTTACTACAATTTCAGATAATTGAACGGGTAATTTTTCGATTGCAAATGCTGTTGAAGAATATGATTTTGCTTTAAAACTGTTCTCCCCATTTATCTCCATAAGTTTTGCAAGTAAAGAAAATGAATTTGCTAATTCTGAGTTACTCATACAGAAAAAAATAATTTTTTTAAAATGTAAAGTATATAATTTATTGCTTGATAATTCTATTTATTTTCAAAAAAAAATTACAATAAAAGCTGATATTAAATAAATGAAAATGGCTATTTTAAAAATTATAATTAAACAAATAAATTTAAAAAGAATTATGTTACTTGATTAATATTTTTTTTGTAAAAGCAATGCAGTATTTGCTTACAGGGCATAAAAAAGGCTCCGATAAAAATCGGAACCCATGAAATGTAGGATTTTTAAAGCAGGTTTTTTTACTTCTTTGCCATTGCTTTTTTAGGAGCTGCTTTTTTTGCAGGAGCTGCTTTTTTAGCTGGAGCCGCTTTCTTTGCAGGAGCTGCTTTTTTAACTGGGGCTGCTTTCTTTGCAGGAGCTGCTTTTTTTACAGGTGCTGCCTTTTTTGCAGGAGCTGCTTTTTTTACAGGTGCTGCTTTCTTTGCAGGTACTGCTTTCTTTGGTGCTGCTTTTTTAGGAGCTGCTTTTTTTGCTGTTGCCATTTTTTTGAATTTAATTATGGTTAGTAAATAATACTTAAAAATAAATACTATTTTGATACTACCAAAAAAAAATAAAAAAATTAAGCAGTTGCTACTACAGCATTTACAGATACAAAGGTTTTATCACCTTTGGTTTTTCTAAATTCAACCATACCATCTGTCATAGCAAAAATGGTAAAGTCTCTTCCAACACCAACGTTTTTCCCCGGATGATATTGGGTACCACGCTGGCGAATAATGATGTTGCCTGCAATGGCTGCCTGACCACCAAATATTTTTACGCCTAATCTTTTACTCTGTGAATCACGACCGTTTTTTACGGAACCTTCACCTTTTTTATGTGCCATTTTTTCTTATTTATTAATTTAAAGTGTTGCTGTTTATTGTCTGTTGTTTTGTGAAGGTTATTCAACAAAATATTAAAGCAAACAACTAAGCTATTGCAGTTACTTTTAAATGAGTATACTGAGTACGATGACCGTGCTTTTTACGGAAACCTTTTCTTCTTTTCATTTTAAAGGCAATTACCTTTTGACCTTTAACAAGGTCGCTGATAATTTCTGCAGTTACTATCGCTTTTACGCCTGCTCCACTTAAAACGTCATCGCCGTTCTGTGTGAACAATACTTCAGAAAATTCAACAGAATCTCCTGTTTTACCCTCAATATGAGGAACGTAAAAACTATCTCCTGCTTTTACTTTAAATTGCTGACCGGCTATTTTTACAATTGCTAACATATCGAATCCAAATTTAGGACTGCAAAAGTAGGAAATTTATATAAAAAAATCTAACTTTTATATTTCTTGTGTTATTGGAAATTAAAAATAAATTTATAAATGCTTTAATTATGTTCAATATCAATGACTTACTGTTCCCCCAGGAATTTAATCTCAGGGTTTAATCACCGGTGAAAGTACAAAATAGGGCAATAAGTTGTCGAAGCTGAAAGGCCCTTAGCAAAACAATTTTTATTCTTATTGCATCCGGAATTACTTAAAATATTCTTTACAGATTATTTCCAAACTCAGATGGTGAACTCAAGATTTAATAAACGAACTATCCATTTCCGAAATGGACTAACAACAGTTTACAACATTGGTTATCCAACTGATAAAAGTTAATAATCAATTTTACAATTTCCATTTATTAACTAATTATTTTCAGTATACTTTTTAAAATTATTTAAAATTGCCTGCCAACCTTGCTTTTGCAGTTCTGTTGAATGGTCAGTTTCAGCCTCAAAGCTTTCAGTAATTTTAATTCCTTCTTCTACCTTCTCAAAATGTATGTTCACTTTTCTGCTGTCCACTAAAGTATAAGCAATATCTTCTTCTAATTTTACGTGTGTATAATGCCCCTCAAAATCGAAACCACTACTTCCGTCTTTTGCTTCCATTCGTAAATGAAATTTTCCACCAACTTTTAAATCATTTACTGCATGAGGCGTATGCCATTCATCAGAAGCATTGTTCCAATTAATAATATGCTCCGGGTGCGTAAAATAATCCCAAACTTTTTCGGCTGTTGCATTTATTGTTGTGTGAACAATAAGACATTCTTTATTGCTGTTTATGGGTTGAGGCATTTTATTATTATCCATATGCAGCATATTCCAGCGATGGCCATCAATATCACTAAAGCCACAACCATACATCCATCCCTGTATTTCTTCAGGTTTGCTAAAAAGTTTGCCACCGGCAGTTTCGGCTTTGATTGCCATATCATCTACTTCTGACCTTGTTTCTGCATCAAAAGAAAGAAGAACCTCCGATGACTGACTTGTATCTGTAAGCTGGTTTTTTGTAAAGTTTTTAAAAACATCTTCTTGAAAAAGCATTAAAACGTTATTTTTCTCACCTATTAAAAAACATGCTGAATCTTTTGTGTCACCATGAGTTGTATTGTGAACAAAACCTATAGCTTTATAAAATTCTTTTGATTTTGCAACATCTTTTACAGGAAGATTGATCCATATTTCTTTTGTAGACATACTGTTTATTTTAAAAATTAAAAGTAGAATTAAATAATTGTATAAACGGTGATTCAACTTATATATTAATGCACATTAAACAACAAATACATAGCCATTATATTGATGTCATAAACAGTAAAATTTTAATGCTGCAGCAAACACTTGCAGACCTTAAAGAGAGTGGTAGCAATGAAACTAAAAGCACTGCAGGAGACAAACACGAGACTGCGCTGGCCATGTTGCAAATAGAACAGGCAAATACCCGGGGGCAATTACAAGAAGCATTGGAGCAACGCTCCGTTTTAGTTACAATTAATCCTGATATTATTACAAAAAAGGTTTTGCCCGGAAGCTATGTAAAAACAAACAAAGGCAATTTTTATATAAGTGTTGCTTTAGGCAAACTGATTATTGGTGCAGAATCAATTATGGCAATATCACCACAGTCGCCACTTGGCGCAAAACTAATGAGCAGTTGCATAAATGATACTGTTACAATAAACGCCCATACTTATTTGGTTGAAAGTGTAGAATGAAATACTGGTTGTATTGTTTGGAATAGCAAAAATGCCAAATGGCTGCGGGATAGAAACGGCACCGGAGCAAAGCGGAGGTACAGTGTATAGCCCGAACAAATGCCTGACTAATGTATGCAGCTGAAAGCCCCAAACTTTCTAAAAAAAATGGATATTGTATATTCGTGACGGAAGAAACATTATGAGAAAAATTGTAGGTTACATTTACAGTATTTATGCGCTACTTACATTTATTGTAATGATGTTTTTGCTGTTGCCATTTATTGTTCTTGCTTCGTTTTTTGGAAAAGTGAAGGGTGGCAATATGATTTACCGAATTTGCAGATTTTGGGCAGATGTTGTGCTTCTTTTATGGGGAATTAAGCATCAAAATATTTTTGAAGCCCCCAAATCGCATAGCCACGCAGTAATTTTTGTATTTAACCATATTTCATACATGGATATTCCTTTTATATTAAAAACTTTTAGAAAAGATCCCATCCGCATTCTTGGCAAAGCAGAAATGAGTAAAGTACCGGTGTTTGGTTACATTTATAAAAAAGCTACGGTAATGGTTGACAGAGAAAGCAATGGAGGCAGAGTGAGAAGTGTACAACAGTTGAAAAAGGTTTTGGCAAAAAATATATCGGTTGTTATGGCACCGGAAGGAACTTTTAACATGACTGATAAACCGTTAAAAGAATTTTACAATGGTGCATTTAAAATTGCTATAGAAACAAAAACACCCATACAGCCTGTTTTATTTTTAGATGCCTTTGACCGCTTAAATTACCACAGCATATTTAGCCTAACACCCGGTAAATCAAGAGCAGTTTTTTTAAAAGAAATAGCACCGGGCAATGATATGTCAATATTAAAACAAGAGGTTTACAATGAAATGGAAACAGCTTTGGTAAGATATAAAGCGAGTTGGATAAAACCCTAAAATAATTACAGAATACGAATTTAAAATTACGAATAACAGATTGGCAATAAAAAAACGATGGTGGAAAACGAATTAAATTTTAATGAACCAACATCTGGTTTTTGGGCAGAAATTATTCTTCCGCTTGCACTGCCAAATGTATACACATACACCGTTCCGATAAATATGGTTGCCGCTGCACAACCCGGTTGCCGGGCAGAAGTTTTGTTTGGAAAAAATAAAAAATATGCAGGCATCATAAAAAAATTAATTACCGACGAGCCGGCTTACAAAACAAAACCCCTTTTAAATATTTTAGATGATACAGCACTTATTTACCCACAACAATTAAAACTGTGGCAATGGATGAGTGAATATTACATGTGTACAGAGGGTGAAGTGATGGCGGCGGCATTACCGACAAACTTTAAACTAAGCAGCGAAACTGTTTTAATTTTTAATGAGGAATATGGTGATGATTTTTCAGCACTTGGAAATGAAGAATTTGTAGTGGGAGAAGCGCTTTTAATTAAAAAAGAATTAACCATTACTGAAGTGCAACAGGTGATGGATGCAACACATGTATACCCTACCATAAAAAAACTGATTGAAAAAAATGTATGTTTTATAAGAGAAGATTTAAATGAAAAATACAAAGCAAAAAAAGAAAATTATGTAATACTAAATCCAACATTTGCAAATGAAGAAGCGCTTGCACCTTTGTTAAACGATTGGAAAGGCGCACCAAAACAAATGGAATTGCTACTGGCATTTTTACATGTAAATAAAACTGAAGGAGAAGTAACACAGACCGCTTTGCTTAAAAAAGCCGGCGCTACAGCTGCACAATTAAAAGCACTTTCTGACAAAAATATTTTGTTTGTTGAAAAACGAAGTATTGACAGAATAAAGGCTTTGCCGAAAAGTATTCAAATAGATTTTACCCTAAGCGATGCACAAAATATTGCATGGCAAGAAGTAAGAAATATTTTTACAGAAAAAAATGTTTGTCTGTTACATGGCGTTACAAGCAGCGGCAAAACACAGATTTATATAAAGCTGATAGAAGAATATTTTATGCAAGGCAAACAGGTATTGTATCTGTTACCTGAAATTGCTTTAACAGCACAAATTATAAGGCGGCTGCAAAAACATTTTGGCGGCAACATTACTATTTATCATTCTAAATTTAATAACCAGGAGCGAATAGAACTCTGGAACAAAATAAGAACCGGCGAAATTAAAATTGTACTGGGTGCAAGGAGTTCTTTGTTTCTTCCTTTTAAAGAACTGGGGCTGGTTATAGTAGATGAGGAGCATGATCCTTCTTACAAACAGCAGGACCCTGCACCACGCTACAATGCAAGAGATGCAGCAATATTTTACGGCTCACTTTTTAAAGCAAAAATATTACTAGGCAGTGCTACCCCATCGCTGGAAACATATTACAATGCCAAACAAAATAAATATGGTTTGGTTGTATTAGCTGAAAGATTTGGCGGCATAAAACTGCCCGAGATAGAAATTATAAATACAACCCAGGTTGTACAGAAGGGTAAAGTCATGATCAGTCCGCAGTTAAAAGAAGCCATACAAAAAGCGGTAGAGGCTGACAGGCAGGTTATTCTTTTTCAAAACCGGCGGGGTTACAATCCATATTTAATTTGTGGCACCTGTGGTTATTTACCACAATGTATTCACTGCGATGTATCGCTTACGTTACACAAATACAGCAATAAATTACATTGCCATTATTGCGGCAGCACTTACCCCAAACTTATTACCTGCCCGGCTTGCGGAAGCAACAATTGGCTGGAGAAAAATTTTGGAACAGAAAAAATTGAAGAGCAACTTGAAAATGATTTTGCAAATTTTAAAATTGCAAGAATGGATGTGGACAGTGTGCGGGGCAAAACTGCACACGATAATTTAATTCATCTTTTTGAGCAGCAGCGCCTCGATATTTTGGTGGGAACACAAATGGTTGTAAAGGGTTTAGATTTTGAAAAAGTTAGTCTTGTAGGTGTATTGGATGCTGATGGCCTGCTAAGTTTTGCCGATTTTAGGGCAAACGAGAGAGCTTTCCAATTAATGGAGCAGGTAAGTGGCAGAGCGGGCAGAAAGCATGAGCAAGGCAAAGTAATGATACAGGCTATGAATGTAAAACATCCCATTCTTTTGTTGGTGCAGCAACACGATTATGAAAAGTTTTATCATTTTGAAATTGAAAAAAGGAAAGAATTTTTTTATCCGCCTTTTAGCAGAATGGTAATGCTGACTTTAAAACACCGAGACAAAGAAACTGTTGAAGCGGCTGCAAGTAAACTGGCAAATTTACTTTCGCAAGATTTAAAAGAATTTTTAACCGGACCCGCAGCGCCGGTGGTAGGGCGGCTTCGCAACATGTACCTAATGGAGTTAATGATTAAACTTCCCAAAGAAGCCGGCATGAGTTTAACGTACAGAAAAGTAATTCGCAACCATATAAATTTATTGCAGGGCGAAAAAAATTACAGGAGTGTTGTTGTTGTAACAGACGTGGATCCGCTGTAAAATTGAAACTGTTGTCCAATCTAAGAAGCAGCTATGGGCATCATCGTTGTGTCACTCACTTGTACTGAATACCCTTATTCAGCATTAATTATGCAACAGATAAATTGTACATTCATCATGTTTTAATAATTTGCAACATGTATTTCCAAGAAAATTATTCATTAAAAAACTTAAACAGTTTTGGTATAAACGTCAGCGCAAAATATTTTACCGGTTTTAAAAACACAAATGAGCTGGTAGAAATTTTAGCAACAGCAAACGAAAACAAATTAATACTTGGTGGCGGGAGCAATATTTTATTTACAAAAAACTTTAATGGCCTCGTTTTAAAAAACGAAATAGAAGGTATTGAAATTATAAAAGAAGATGAAAAATACGTTTATGTAAAAGCGGGTGCAGGCGTAGGTTGGCATCCATTTGTTTTGTATTGTATAGAAAATAATTTTGCAGGTGCAGAAAATCTTTCCTTAATTCCAGGCAGTGTTGGCGCTTCGCCCATGCAAAACATTGGTGCATATGGCGTGGAATTAAAAAATATTTTTTATGAGCTGGAAGCTTTTCACATAAATGATAAAAATTTAATAGTTTTTACAAATAAAGACTGTGAGTTTGGCTACAGAGAAAGTGTTTTTAAAAATAAATTTAAAGGTGAATTTGTAATTACATCCGTTACTTTCAGGCTAAATAAATTCCCTGTATTTAATACCAGCTATGGAGCAATAGAAACTGAATTACAAAAGATGGGTGTACAATCTCCCAGCATAAAATCCATTTCAGATGCAGTTATAAGCATAAGGAAAAGTAAATTACCTGACCCAAAAATTATTGGCAATGCAGGTAGTTTTTTTAAAAATCCCACAATTAAAAATATTGACTTTGAGAATTTAAAAAAAGAATACCCCGCAATTGTTGGTTATGCTGTAGGCTTAGAAGAAACAAAACTTGCCGCGGGTTGGTTGATAGAAAAAGCGGGCTTTAAAGGTTACCGATTAAATGATGCGGGCTGCCACGAAAAACAGGCTTTGGTATTGGTAAATTATGGAAATGCTACCGGTGGGGAAATTTTACATGTAAGTGAAAAAATAATTAATGCAGTAAAGTTGATATTTAATGTATCACTACAAAGGGAGGTAAATATTATGTAACTTTTTAGATGATGCAGCATTTACAAATGAAACCTTATGTATTAATTTAGATTTATTGACATTTGTCAACATATTGTATGAAATGTAATTTTTAATTTTACTTTTTATTCACCTAAAAAACTTTTTATGAAATCAACATTTTTATTATTTACTTTAATTATGATAATATCTATCTCTGTAAAAGCCCAGGACAAAATTTATAGAAAAAATGGAAAAGTTTTAGAAGTGAAAATAATTGAAATAGGGGCTAATGAAATAAAATACAAAAACATAAATGATGCAGAAGGTCCTGTCTATGTTCTTGAAACCGACAGAGTAAAAAAAATTATTACAGCAGATGGAAAAGTTCAGGTATTTTCTGATAATCTTAAAGACACAGAATCGTATGAAGGACAGTTAACAAAAGCCATTAAAATTAATTTCTTTTCTCCCCTTTATGGCTATACAGAGTTTGGTTTTGAGAAAAGTTTTGGTGTGGGGAAAAGTTTTGAAGTTAGTGTTGGCATTATTGGTCTTGGAAAGTCAGAACCCCTAAATTTTTATGATAACTATTCCAACATATCTTCAAGCGTAAAAATTAGACAATCAGGTGGTTTTGTTTCAGCAGGTTATAAATTCAATAAGTTGCCGGATTTTATTTTTTTTGGCAAAACAAAAATGTCGCATATAATGCAAGGCACGTATTTTAAACCAACTATTTATGCAGGGCATTACAAAGAAAATATTATTATTTCTAAAACAAGTTCAGCACAGTCTGTCTTAGGTAAACAAAATGTAACTTTTGGATCATTACAATTAGAATTAGGCAGACAAAGAGTGTTTGGAGAAAAATTTGTTCTGGACACTTATTTCGGAATAGGATATGGGGCTGATAATAAAAAATCGACTTATCAGTATGAAAGTACTAACAATAATTATCAATATTATGAGGAAAACACTGCTTACAATTATGCTAATTCAAGGTTTGGAAACAGTCCATCTCTCTCATTTACTTTTGGTTTAAAAATCGGTTTACTTATTAAGTAACACAATAAAAAAGCGCAAAGAAAATATTCTTTGCGCTTTTTTTATTTATATAAAACTAATTAAAATCATCTTCATTAAAATCATCTTCTGTAAAATGTTCGCTGCTGCCCATGTTGAGCATACTTCCCATCAAATCTTTAAATTCTATTTTGCCATCAATAACTTTTTTGCTTATCAATGAATGGGCTGCCAGGCCATGCAAAACCAGTTCCATCAAAAGGGCAGTTTCTTTTTCACTTAAGTTATTGTAATGTTTGTTTACGAGTGCGTGTAAACCATTTACTTTATACAATTTTAAAATCTTATCATCATCTTTTGTTTCTAAAAAAAGATCTAGAGAATTTCCACTGTCAAACCAACCGGTTATTGCTTTGTAAGGATTTTCAGGAGCAGGTACCTTAGTACTTTTTTTCTTTTTTAAAGTATCAGGATCAGGAAAATATTGTTTGAATTGGGTACGAATTGCCTTCTCCAATAAATTGTACGAAACCTGAAAAGGACCTTCCTGCTCACCTTCATAAACAAGTTCAATTTTACCGGTTATAGAAGGAATGATTCCTGTAAGATCGCTCAACCATACAACCGTTTTTGGCTCATCATTTATAATTGCTCTTCTTTCTGCAGCGCTCACAGCATTTTCGTAAGCTGCAATAGTTAACCTTGCGCTCACTCCACTTTTCTTATCAACAAATTCACTATCCCTGGCTTCAAAAGCAACCTGCTCAATCAATCTCTTTACAAGGTCACTAACTTCCACTCTTTCTTTTTGTGCATCGTTTATTGCTGCTTCCTGTTCAGTAATCTGTAAAGCAGTTTCTAAAGTTTTAGGGTAATGCGTAAGTATCTGGCTTTCTATCCTGTCTTTTAATGGTGTAACAATACTTCCTCTGTTTGTATAATCTTCGGGGTTGGCTGTAAAAACAAAAAGTACATCCAGCGGCAGCCTAAGTTTAAAACCACGAATTTGCAAATCTCCTTCCTCCAATATATTAAAAAGGGAAACCTGTATTCTGGCCTGCAAATCCGGTAATTCATTTATAACAAATATGCAACGGTTACTTCGTGGAATAATACCATAATGAAGTACACGTTCATCAGCAAAATTTAATTTTAAATTGGCAGCTTTTATTGGGTCAATATCTCCAATTAAATCTGCCACACTTACATCAGGCGTTGCGAGTTTTTCTCCGTAACGTTTGCTTCTGTGTAACCAGGATATAGGTGTATCCTCACCTTTTTCTTCAATTAAATCCAACGCATAGCGAGATATAGGTTGTAATGGATCGTCGTTAATTTCACTTCCACTTACAACAGGTATGTATTCATTTAATAATTGAACCATTTGCCTGGCCATGCGGGTTTTAGCCTGACCACGCAAACCAAGAAAAAGCATGTTGTGTCTGCTTAGCAATGCTCTTTCTGTATCAGGTATTACAGTATCCTCATAACCTAAGATACCGGGAAAAGGATTCTCCTTTGCCTTTATTTTTAAGATAAGATTTTCTCTAATTTCATCTTTTATAGACTTTGATGTGTAACCACTTTTCTTTAATTCTCCTATTGTTTTTATTGCTGTTAATTCCATTGTATTTATGCCGCTCATTATTTTTATTATGGTGAATTATTTATTAAAATTATTTATGTTTTTAAGAAAAGCTTATGGGCTTAATAAACGGTTTTTCTTTTACCGCTTTCAAAATCTCTAAAAATAAAAGCTCCAAGTTTATCGAGCGAAGCAAAGAACGCCTTTCCATTATTTGTTTCTGTAAACTCCTGCACAAACTGCTGTAGATAAGGGTCGCTTGCGATCATAAAAGTGGTGATGGGAATTTTTGCTTTTTTACATTGTGTAGCAAGGCTCATACAACGGGTAAGGATTTTTCTATCTACACCGAAACTGTTTTTATAATATTGCTTCCCGATCTTTAAACATGTTGGCTTACCATCGGTAATCATAAAAATTTGTTTGTTAGGATTGCGCCTGCGGCGAAGGATATCCATTGCCAGTTCTAAACCCGCAACAGTATTTGTATGATAAGGTCCCACCTGTAAATATGGTAAATCTTTTACTTCAATGGGCCACGCATCATTTCCAAAAACAACAATGTCCAGCGTATCTTTTGGGTATTTTGTTTTAATTAATTCTGCCAATGCCATAGCTACTTTTTTTGCAGGTGTAATTCTGTCTTCACCATACAAAATCATAGAATGCGAAATGTCAATCATCAGCACTGTGCTCGTCTGTGATTTAAAATCTGTTTCCCTAATTTCCAGATCACCTTCCTGCATTTTAAAACTGTCTATCCCATGGTTTATCTGCGCATTTCTAATGGATGATGTAAAATCTATCTGCTCCATGCTGTCACCAAACTGAAACGGCCTTGTTTCAGGATTTATCTCATCTCCGCCGCCTGGTTTGAATGTTTGATGGTTACCCGATTTTGTTTTTTTCAGTTTTCCGAAAATCTCTTCGAGACTGCTTTTTCTAATCGTTTGCTCAGTTTTAGCCGTAATTTTTATTTCGCCGGTCTGGTTATTTTCGTCTATGTACCCTTTCTTTTTTAGATCTTCTAAAAAGTCGCCAATTCCATATTCAGCATTGGTAAGTTTGTATTCCTTATCAAGTTCGTTCATCCATTGCATAGCTTCATTGAATTCTCCACTTGTATAAGTAAGAAGCTGTGTAAAAATTTTCATCAATTTCTCAAACCCTGTTTGCTCATTTGATGAAGGATCATATTTTGAAAAATTAAAACCGAGCATGTAGTATGTTTTATTATTTTTTGTAGAATTTATTCGGTCTTTAATGTACTTGAAACATTATGATTGAAAATGCTGTACACTAAGACTAATCAATTGAATCTGTATAAAGTTAGCACTGTCATTACTGCCAAAGTATCGTAATGCGGAATAGAAAACATTTTAACAACCAGCTACACATTTACCATATTTTATTAATGTAAAAACCCCGTCCAAAATGGAACGGGGCAACTAATTTATTTAAAATTTTAAGGTTTCGTTGTATCTATTGGTTGCGTATTTATTGCTGCAGGGTTTTCTTTTACAGGGGCCATTTGCATTTGTTTAAACTGCTGCTGCATTTGTAGTAAACCACCCAACAATTGCGCATTTCTTTCTTCTTCATATTTCATTGCAGCACGTTTATTATCTGATAGGCTTTCATAGTAAGCAGCTTGTTGCTCCATATCTTTTTTAAGCGCTGCGGTAACTTTTGTTATCAGCGCTGAATCTCCTGCTTTGTAAGCTGAAATTAAAAACTGAAGTGATATTTCGTTTTGTTGCTGTTGTCTGCTAACCATACCGTAAGGCATATTTGTTTCAGACATTCCTTTATCAGATTTGTTCAACAGTTTTTTTGCATCTTCTTTTCTTCCGCCATCGGCTAAATTAGATGCAGCCTGTGCGTACGCTAACCGAATAGAATTTAAATGTCTGCGGTTTTCTTCATCAAAATAAACAACTTTTTTATCAGCACCACCAAACAAAAATTTATTAATCATTTTATCCATCACCCAATCTTTGTTTACTTCACCATTCATTATGGGTACAAGTCTGTACGATAAACCATCCTGACGGAGGAATGGACGAAAACCTAATTCACCATAAGGAGATGTAAAATAAATTGGACGTTTCCATTTATTTGCAGCTATTATATTTAAAATCGCTGCATCGTTTTTATACAAAATATTTTTAGGAATTTCAAACTGCATAGCAGGTAAAACAGAATCGTTTGCATTTACAGTACCATTTTGTTTTACCAAAGCAATATCTACCGGTACAAAAACCTTTTTGCTTGGAAAAACATTTAAACTACTTCCATCCCTACCCTGTTGAAGTTTAGCCGGATCATCACTTCCTGCATAATCTTTCATCATGGTAAACAAATCCATAAATTTAGTTGGGTCAATACCTGCCTGAGGCGCATTGTAAACTACATCTCTGCTTGAACCTCTAATTTGCTCGGCACTCCATATCGGATCTATTGGATCACTTTGGTTTACTTTATAACGTAATTGATTTATATACCAATCTGTACCAAGTAAACTTGTGTTTATTACACGTATATCTGGGCGAACGCCCAAAACTTCCTGTGCATACCAAAGTGGGTAAGTATCATTATCGCCGAAGGTGAAAAGAATTGCATTAGGTGCACAACTTTCAAGGTAATCTGTTGCAAGGTCAGGAGCTGTCGTTTTATTACTTCTGTCATGGTCATCCCATTCCTGCGAGGCCATAATTACGGGCACTGCTAACAGGCAAAGGATACCAGCTGCTATGGATGCATTTTTTGTATTTTTTAAGACCGGGGTAAGCAAATCTTTTACATACAAAACCCCGAGCCCTATCCAAATGGCAAATACATAAAAAGAGCCTACAAAAGCATAATCTCTTTCACGTGGCTGGTTACCCGCCATGTTTAAATACATTGAAATTGCAATACCTGTAAAAAAGAAAAATAAACCTATAACCAGAGCATCTCTTTTATCATTTTTAATTTGAAATACAAGCCCAAGTACACCAAGTATAAAAGGCAACATATAAAGTTTGTTGTTTGCCTTATTATTTTTTAGTGTATCAGGTAATTTACTTTGGTCGCCAAGGCGGATATTATCATAAAAGCCAATTCCGGTTTTCCAGTTACCATCTCTTACGTTACTCATTTGAGCACCTTGTACATCATTTTGTTTTCCGGCAAAATTCCACATAAAATAGCGCCAGTACATCCAGTTAATTTGATAACTGAAAAAGAAACCAATGTTATCTGCCATTGTTGGCGCATGTTCGTAAGTACCATCTTTATTTTTTCCTATTTCAGCATAATCTGCATAATAATCTGCGTGCCCCTGGTCGTTGCTCTGGTCCCACATTCTTGGAAAAAAATGTTTGTCCTCAGGAGCATAAATATACTCGACTTTTCTACCTTCTTTTTCATACCTGTTACCTGCCTTTATAAAAGTCTCTGTAACTTTTGAATCCTGTATCTGTGCAGTAAAATCCTGTCCAAAAAGTATTGGCCAATCCCCGTATTGCTCACGGGATACGTAGCTCATGAGGTTTACCGGATTATCTACTTCATTCATATCAACAGCTACATTAGCATTACTGCGCACGAGTGTTGTTGAGTAAGAAGCAAAACAACCAAGCGTAATAAACAGAAAACTCCACATACCAAGTTTGAGCAGATTCCAGTTTTTGTTATGGGCTACTTTTAAACCTACATAAACCAATGCAACAAGAACTATAAAGAAGAATGCAAAGCCTGTAAAAAACGGAAGGCCAAAATCATTTACAAAAAGAATATCAAAACTCCCTGCACCCTTTACCGTCCATTGTATTAATGCCTTTTGTGCAAACCCGGTAATAACAATGGCCAGAATAAATGCGTAAAAAGTTCTCAGGGGTGTAACCCTATATCTCTTAAAAAAATATATCATTACAATAGCGGGAATAGTAAGAAGATTAAGCAAATGCACCCCTATTGATAAACCCATTAAAAAGAATATAACTACAATATACCTGTCTGCTTTGGTAAAGTGACCTCTAATGCCTGCAAGCTGTTCTGCAGTTACTTCATCTTCCCATTTTAACATTAGCCAAAACAATAAAGCTGTAAAAAAAGATGCCAATGCGTAAACTTCTGCTTCTACTGCACTGTACCAAAAAGTGTCCGAAAAAGTGTAAGCCAGTGCACCTACAGCACCAGCAGCCATTATACCAATGATGGTTCCAGAATTAAATTCTGTTCCATTTTTTAAAAATATTTTTTTTGCAAAATGAGTGATCGTCCAAAACAAAAACAAAATGGTGAAACCACTTGCCAAGGCACTCATTAAATTAATGCCGGTGGCTGCATTTGCCGGAGAAAAAGGCGACATAAAGAGTCTACCTATCAAAACAAAAAAAGGAGCACCGGGAGAATGTGGTATTTGCAGTTTGTAAGCGCTGGAGGCAAACTCACCACAATCCCACAGACTGCCATTTTTTTCCATTGTTAAAACGTAAACGGAACAGGCAATGATGCAAATTACCCAACCGGTAATATTATTAATTCGTTTAAAATTCATGGTAACGTAGTTAGTTATAAGGTCGCAAATATAGGTATGTTTAACCGTGAGGGAAAGTGACCAACTGTTTTTCATAAAAAAATAATACAAGATTATTCATTTGATTTTGCAAGCAGTTTTATACTTTAAATAGTAACTAAATGATAAGCATTAAAATAACTCGTTGAAACTATATTTGCATTTTTACTATGAAAAAAGCCTTTATACAATTACATATTGCAGTTTTTCTTGCCGGCTTTACTGCAGTTTTGGGAAGACTTATTACCCTCAACGAAGGATTATTGGTTTGGTACCGATTGCTAATAACAGTACTGGTGCTGGCGTTAATGCTTTATGTTAAAAAAGAATTTAAAAAAATTGGAACGAAAGATATTTTTAGAATGGCGGGTGTAGGAGGCATTATTGCGTTTCATTGGGTTACTTTTTATGGAAGCGTTAAATATGGCAACATCTCCGTTGCACTTGTCTGTTTATCTGCAGCAGGTTTTTTTTCAGCTTTAATAGAACCAGTACTTTTTAAAAAGAAAATAGTATTGGCTGAGGTTTTACTTGGACTTTTGGCAATTGCAGGCATTTACATCATTTTCGATTTTCACCCAAAATTTAAATTAGGTATTGCTTACGGCATTTTAGCGGCGCTTGGTGCTGCAGTTTTCCCTATGCTCAATAAACAACTGATAAAAGAATTCTCGCCCCGCACACTAACATTTTACGAACTTTTTGGGGGATTTGTTATTCTTTCCTTGTTGCTTCCTTTTTATTTAAAGTTTACGCCTAACAGCTATTTTATTCCTACATCCACAGATTTTGGATGGTTAATAATATTAGCTGTAATCTGTACGGTATTATGTTTTGATTTACAATTAAAGGCGCTATCAAAAATATCAGCATTTACCTCTAACCTGATGTATAACTTAGAACCTTTATATGGAATAATACTTGCATTTATATTTTTTGGAGAGGGCAAATCTTTTCATAAAGAATTTTACACAGGTGTTGCACTTATATTATTAGCTATTGTTTTACAAATGTTTAGGTTACTAAAACAGGCAAAAATTAAAAGTTTGACGAAATGATTGTTTTCTCATTTTTATTGGCTTGGCTACGAAGAGACAAAGAAATTAATATTTGCAGCTATTTTAATCAGAAGAAATGAAGAACTAAGAAATTTTATTTCTGTGATTTTTTTATAATCCCGTTAATTTATAAATATAATTCATTACTTTTGCCCTCCAAAATTTAAGGACAATGGCACGAGTATGTGAACTTACGGGTAAGAGACCAATAACAGGTAATAAGGTATCTCACTCTAATATAAAAACAAAGCGCAGGTTTTTACCAAACCTACAGACTAAGCGCTATTTTCTTGCAGAAGAAGATAAATGGATAACTATGAAAATATCTTCAGAAGCAATCCGCACTATCAACAAAAACGGGTTATATGCAACTGTAAAATCAATGCGTGCAGCCGGTTCCAAAATCTAAATTAAGTAATAAGGATTGCTTAACATTGGATTTGATTTTCTAATTTAGGTTTTCAAATTTTCAAATTAATAAAATGGCAAAGAAAGGAAATAGAGTGCAGGTTATTATGGAATGCACTGAACATAAAACCAGCGGTAAACCCGGCACCAGCCGTTACATTACTACTAAAAATAAAAAAAATACTACCGAGCGTTTGGAGCTAAAGAAATTTAATGCCATTCTTAAAAAGGTAACAGTCCATAAAGAAATTAAATAATAAACAAATTAGCCAACTTTCAGTCTGGCACATTTTTACATTCTCAAATTAATATATCATGGCAAAAGCAGCTAAGACGGCGATAAAAACCAAAGATCAAAAAGCAGCAGCAGATGCAAAAAACTGGACTAAAGTAATACGTACTATCCGTAGCGCTAAAACCGGTGCATACACCTTCAAAGAATCAATCGTACATAAAGATAAAATTCAAGCGCACCTAGCTCAATAATTTTATTCTGCAATCTTATTTAAAGCTGTCTCTTTTTTTAGGGATGGCTTTTTTAATTAGATAAATCTAAAATTGGGACCAGCCTTATTTGCAAAAATTATGTTTGTCTTTTCACAGATACAGTTTTGAACTAATGGGGTTACTTTTACTTAACAATAATTAAGCCTTTAAAAATTAAATATGGGTCTATTTGATAAATTATTTGGTAAAAAGAAAGATGAACAGGAAGCTGTAGACACCGGATTACAAAAAACCAGGGAAGGATTTTTTAGTAAAATAACAAAAGCAATTGCAGGCAAAGACAATGTAGATGAAGATGTATTGGATGCACTTGAAGATGCACTAGTGAGTGCAGATGTTGGGATTGAAACAACCGTAAAAATTATTGATAATATAGAAAAAAGGGTAGCAAGAGATAAATACATAAATACGGCAGAACTCAACAGTATTTTAAAACAGGAAATTGAAATGTTGCTGGTAACGTCTACAGCAGACAGTTCTTACGCAAATTATGAATTACCGAAAGGCCACAAACCACATGTTATTTTAGTGGTTGGAGTGAATGGTGTAGGAAAAACGACAACAATTGGCAAGTTAGCTTACAATTTTTCCAAGGCAGGCAAATCAGTTTTGTTAGGCGCTGCAGATACTTTTAGAGCTGCTGCCGTTGAGCAGTTAACTATTTGGAGTGAGCGAACCGGTGTTCCAATAGTTAAGAGAGAACAAGGTAGCGACCCCGCATCAGTTGCATACGATACAGTTGTAAGTGGAGTTGCAAGAAATTCAGACGTAATACTTATTGATACTGCAGGAAGGCTACACAACAAAGCACATTTGATGGATGAACTAAGCAAAATTAAAAAAGTAATTCAGAAAGTTATTCCTGATGCACCACACGAAGTGATGCTCGTCTTGGACGGAAGTACCGGACAAAATGCTTTGGAACAGGCTAGGCAATTTACTGCGGCCACAGAAGTTACGGCTTTAAGTATCACAAAACTTGATGGAACAGCAAAAGGTGGGGTTGTTATCGCAATTGCTGATCAATTTAAGATTCCCGTAAAATTTATAGGTGTTGGTGAAAAAATGGAGGATCTGTTGGTTTTTAATGGACAACAATTTGTAAATGGATTATTTTCAGACCTCACTTAATTCCCATTAAAAACATCTGTTAATTACTATAAAAAAAATGGCTGCTTATTATTTAAGCAGCCATTTTTTTAACCCGTTTATTTTATTTTACAAAATGAAACAAATCACTTTCAGATTTTCTTACCTTAAGATAATTTGCAGTAGCGTCATCAGCTGATCTGTAACCTATAGGCATAATAACTACAGATTTTAAACCTTTTTCAGTAAGTCCAAGTATTTCGTCAAACTTTACAGCATCAAAACCTTCCATTGGGCAAGCATCAACTTTTTGTTCGGCAGCAGCGGCAAGTGCAGTGCCTAAAGCAATATATGCTTGTTTTGCTGACCATACTTGCTGCTGTTCAGCAGGCAATGCGCCAATTGTACTTAAGATCATACCCTTATAACCATCTAATGCTTCAACGGGCATGCTTCGAGTTGTAGCAACAAGGTTTATAAAACCTTCAATATCTGCGGTTGTGATTTTTAACGGTACAGCAAAAACCAATACTGCAGAACTACTTCCCACTTGCGTTTGACCGTAAGCAGCTTCCTGTAATTTTGATTGAATTTCTTTGTTATCAACTACTAAAATAGTAAAAGGTTGTAATCCATAAGAAGTCGCTGTTAAATTAGTTGCAGTTAAAATAGCTGTTAACTTTTCATCAGAAACAGTTTCGCCATTCATATTTTTTGTAGCATATCGCCAGTTAAGATTTTGTATTAAACTCATTGTAATTGTGATTTAGTTTTAATTACAAAGCTATCAAAGTTTTTAATATTAATGTTTAAACATCGATTTAAAATCTATTTTTTCCGCATTTAATTTTTAAGATCAAACATATAAATTAAGCAAAAAAAGAGGCTGTCTCAAAAGGGCAGCCTTTTTTTTATGTCTTTTTTTCAAAAAATGTTTATAACTAAGTGTTGTAATATTTGTTATTAATTGATGATTGTCATATACTTACATAGTATTAAATTGTGTAATTATAGTACAATTATCACCAATTTTTAAGCCCTATAATCAACAACAAAGTCTCTTGCTGCCTCCTTCATTGGAAGAATTAGTTCCCCAAGGTCATCCTGCAAGAGTAGTAAACGATGTAATCAACCGCATATCTATTACTTCTTTACTAGCAGCCTATAAAAATGAAGGTTGCTCCAGCTACCACCCACAAATGCTATTAAAAATATTGGTGTATGGTTATGTGAGCAATGTTTACAGCAGCAGAAAATTAGAAGCAGCCTGTAAAGAAAACATAAACTACATGTGGTTAAGTGCTATGAACTTTCCCGATCATAACACCATTAATAGATTTAGAAGTATTAGATTAAAAGATGCCCTACGCAATGTATTTGAAGAAGTGGTGCAACTATTAGCAGCGGAAGGTTTACTGAGCATAGAAGAAATATATACTGATGGAACAAAAATAGAAGCCAATGCAAATAAGTATACGTTTGTGTGGAAGAAAGCCATTGCTACCAATAAAGAAAAAATGAAAAAGCAGCTTACAGAAATATGGGATTATGCACAAAGTGTAGCCACTGTAGAAGATGATATGCCTGAGCCGCCAAATTTTACCAACATTGATAAAGAGAAGGTACAAGCTACGGTAGATAAATTAAATACCGTTTTAAAAGATAAGGCTAATGTAGAAAAAAAGGTAAAAGCAAAGCTGCAATATGTAACCAAAAATTATCCTGCCAATATAGAAAAGTATGAAGCGCAAGAAGCGGTATTAGGAGAACGTAATAGCTACAGCAAAACAGATACTGTTGCAACCTTTATGCGAATGAAAGAAGACCACATGAAAAACGGTCAATTAAAGCCGGGCTATAATGTACAAATATCTACCTCAAACCAATACATCGTAAATTATAGCATACACCCCAACCCAACAGACACAACAACCTTAGGTAAGCACATTGCACAACATGAGCAAAGCTATGGCAAAGCACCAAAAACAATTACTGCAGATGCAGGCTATGGATCAGAAGAAAACTACACATTGTTAGAAGCTAAAAAAGTAAAGGCTTATGTAAAGTATAGCATGTTTGATAAGGAGCAAAAGAGCAGCTATGTAGAGAGCAAGCCTTTTAGCACAGACAAATTATTTTACAATGAAATAAAAGATTGTTTTATCTGCCCGATGGGTCAACCAATGAATTATGTAGGCAATGTAACAAGAAAAACGAGTACAGGTTTTACACAAACAATAAAAAGATATCAAGCAAAAAATTGTGCAAGCTGCCCACTAAACGGTGCATGTCATAAATCAAAAGGCAATAGAATAATAGAGGTAAATGAAAATCTACAAAAGCACAAAACAATAGCACATCAATTACTCAATAGCGAAGAAGGTATTAAACATCGAAAAAAACGATGTTGTGATGTAGAACCAGTGTTTGGAAATATAAAACAAAACCACGGGTTTAAAAGATTTATGGTCCGTGGTAAAGAAAAAGTAGCCATTGAGTGGGGATTATTATCAATAGCACAAAATATAAGAAAAAAAGCAGCCTAAAAAGGCTCTTTTTCTAGTTTTTTAAATTTATAACCCTTCACAATCAAATACACAAAATCAAAAGGTAAAAATCTGACTCGTTTTATAAAATCAAAAGAGGCTGACCAAATTTTATTTTGGAACAGCCTTTTTTTAATAAATAATTGTAATTAATTAATTTTTATAACTTTTCCGCCACCAAGTTTATTGCCTGAGTTATCCATCACATAAATCATATAAGTACCATTTTGCATTCCACTCATGTCAACATCCATTCTTCCGAAAGTGCCGGTTATTACGTAAGCTTTTGAAAATACCCTCACACCTTTTTCATCATAAATATTAAGCATAGTTCCCCTGTTTGCACTGGTTGAATTATTATACCTTACCTGCATTGTTGTTCTCACAGGATTGGGATATATAAATACCCTATTGGCAATTAAATTATCACTTTTAGAGGCTAGGGTGTTAATTACATTTGAAACACTTTGACAATTCGTTGAAATATCTATAATGGTAACCTGATAAGTTGCTTCATCATCTACTGCCAGTGTTATAGAGGAAGCGTTTAAAGTGTTTGGAATAATAGCTCCATTGCGTTTCCATGAATAAACAATATTTAAATTAACAGGGCTTACGGTTGAATAAATCATAGAATTTACAGACGGATTTAAATTTGAGGTTTCAGGGGCAATTATTACAACTGCCGGTTTAGAACTCACTTTAAGCATAACAGCATTTGAATTTATGCTGTTACAGCCCGAAGTTGAAATTATAACCCTGTAAATATTTCCACTTAAACTAAGTGGAGCATTGTTAATAAAAAGTATAGCACCTTTTTCATCAGGAATATTACTAAATGTAATTCCTCCATCTGTACTTAATTGCCATTGATATGTTGGAGTATTAGTTCCGCTTGTGGCTGTTACTGAAAATGAATAATTAGCTAATGCACAACCGCTTTGAGCCACAGGTTGACTCGTAATAATTGCAGGGCTGTTGACAGTTAACATTGCAGCATTCGATGTTGCAGGAATTGTAGGAGAACATGTGCTAAACACATTTACTCTGTAACGATTATTATTTTGTGAAGTAGTTGTAGCAAATGTGTAAGTAGAGGACGTAGCGGATAAAACATCGGTAAACGTGGTACTACTGTTTGAACTAACCTGCCATTGATATTTAAGATTTAGACCACTTGCAGTCACTGAAAAAGAAGCATTATTTGGAGCACAGATAATTGTAGGGATCGGTTGAGTATTTATGGTAGCCGCCAACTCGGGAACTATAAAAGTTATCACTGTATTTTTTACAACCGCTCCTGCTTTACCAGTAACATTTATTGAATAAGTTCCGGGGGCAAGAAAACCAGTACCATTTAGGGTGGCTACAGTTGAATCACCTGGTGTAAGTGGATTAGGTCCAAAAGTTAATATTGTACCTGCCGGGGCACTTGTAGATGTTATAACTATTGGAGTTAAAAAACTGCCTGAAATATTCGTGAAAATTGAAACAGATGCCGATGTAGCACCACAGCCTAAGGAAGTCGGTGTTGACGGTATAAAATTAAATTCATTTAATGGAGTTGTAACAGTAAAATTAGAATTTGAAATATCAAAGAAAATATTACCAACGGCTTCCACTTTAATACGAGCTGTAGTTGTTGTACCAACAGGAATTGTGACAACTTGGGTACCATCATTTGGAGTTGAGGCCAGCAACACATTTGGAAATGTTAACCCTCCATCAGAAGAAAATGAAATTTTTACATTGGCACAGTTTACAGGTGCTGACGTAGTATTGTTTACATCCCAGGTAATTGTTTGGGTTGAACCGCCCGGATAAGACACATTTGTGTTTGGAACTGTTACCTGAAAAGGACCAGATGTTGCATCAACAGTAATTATCATATCAGTAAAAGCAGTTTGTCCAACTTTTACAGGAGTTGTTGAACTGTAAGGTGAATTATCTCGTACTGTCAATCTGAAATTTAATGTTCTGGCTACAGAACTTAAAGCTTCTATTGTTGCAATAACATCGCCCCCAGGTAATGGACCTGTAGTGAATGAACCTTCCAATACCGAAGATAAGCGTGGGAATGTTCTTGTAGGAGAGACAGTTGGACTAAATGACAACCAATTAGGTCCTGTTAATTTGGTGGGGCTTGCAACACTTGCATTACCTGTGGTAGTTGAATTATCATTTTGTTCCCAACAATAGGTAAGCACATCTCCTACATTTGAATCTGTTGCAAAACCTGTTAATGCAAATGGTGTTGTAATTGGGATTGTATAATTCGGAACAGCTGCTACAACAGGAGTAGCATTCGTTGCAGATATGTTGGTAGTAATTGGACAACTTTTTGTTGATAAATTAGTTTGAATCTGATCTATAGAGGCTTCGTGAAATATATCAATGGAATGCGGAGCAACATCTTGGTTTGTAATTCCTGCATAGCCCATTATTGTAATCCCCGAACCTACTTCTTTTTGCACTCCGGTACCTTCATTTGAAAATGAAAATGTATGATTAGCACCAAGTTGATGACCAACTTCATGAACTACATAATCAATATCAAAATTATCACCTTGAGGTATGCCATCTGCAGGTGAAGTTATGCCAGAACCCTTACCATTATTTATTGGTACACCGCTGCTATCTAAAGACGGACTCACACATACACAACCAATACAACCTGCATTTCCCCCACCACCAGTTGCCCCGAACATATGACCAATATCATAATTAGCTTCCCCAATTTTCGCAGTTAATGTTTGTTGTAATTGCAAATTCCATGAACTTAAAGTTGTATATGGGTCAGTGGCTGGGTCATAAAAAATTACATCTGTTGTTCTGGCAATTAAATTAAGGTGCAAAGCAAGGTCCTTTTCATAAACGCCATTACAACGTGTTAATGTTGCATTATAAGCAGCCAGAACCAGTCCAACTTGGGCAGAGCTTGTAGCTCCGAAGTAGTTTGCATATTCACCATTACATGATTGTGCAAGACGCATGGTCTTTAATTCACCTGCTGAACTTGATGGCCTGTTGGTTGATGGTATTTTAGAATTAATATCAGCTAACATATTATGATCATCAGTTGAACATGTCCAGGCAAGTTGTCCAATTTTTCTCTGAGACTTAAAAACAGCATAAATAGTATGATCCTTTGAATAAGTTTCGATAAACTCATTTTCTTTATCAGTTCTAAAAACCATTGCCTGTATGCCTTGTGGAGAAACACTTAATTTTAATGTTGCATATTTATCAGTAATCCCTTTACCTGAAAATGCTCTGATTTGTGGGAATCTTGCCTGTAAATCAGGTTCAAAATTGGAAGCCTCACTAATTTGAAATTGTTCAATATTTCCGTTTGCATTGGGAAGGAAAACCACAGTGATGGACTTTCGAGAACTATTTCCAATAACAGAATATAATTCTCGTTTTAAAGGGATAATATCAAGATCAAATAATTTAAAATCTTTTGGAAAAGACTGTCTTAAAACAGCTTTATCAGTTGTAATTTTATTACGGTTTTCTCTGTGCAAAGACCAAACTTTATCTGTTTGCGAAAAACCTAACGTCGCAGATAATAAAAACGAGAAGGCTATAATTAAAATTTTATTCATAGTGTATTGCTAAATTATACAAAAAAAGGTAAATAATCATCTTAAATAAATTGTATAATTTGCTTCAATAATTTATTCTAAACTCTATTTTTAATATGCCACTTATAGAATTTTCAAATAAAGGCCTCTACTGCCCACAAGGCAATTTTTATATAGACCCATGGAAGCCCGTTGATTTCGCTGTTATTAGTCACGGACACAGCGACCATGCAAGATGGGGTAGTAAGAAATACCTTTGTCACCATGATACCAAACCCATTCTGCAATTGCGTTTAGGAGAAAATGAATATCATTCCGTAGGATGGAATGAACCCGTTTTTATGAATGGAGTTAGCATTTCTCTTTTCCCCGCAGGGCATATAATTGGAAGTGCACAAGTAAGAATTGAATACAAAGGAGAAGTGTGGGTTTTTACAGGAGATTATAAAACAGAAGATGATGGCATAAGCACAGCGTATGAACCCGTAAAATGCAATACGTTTATTACTGAATCTACTTTTGGATTACCCATTTACAAATGGAAACCGCAGGATGAAATTTTTGAAGAGATGAAAAACTGGATTTATACTAATAAATCGAATGGAAAAAGCAGCATCTTTATTGCATACAGTTTAGGAAAAGCACAAAGAATTTTAAAGCCATTGGCAGAAACCGGATTTCCGATTTACGCACATGGTGCAGTTTACAATATGCATACTACTTTGCAATCGGCAGGTTGGGCATTGCCTGATGTAAAAAGAATTACCACTGAAACTACAAAAGAGGAACTGAAAGAATGCATCGTAATTGCGCCATCAAGTGCAGAAGGCAGCCCATGGATGAAAAGGTTTTCGCCTTATGCAACGGGCATTTGCAGCGGATGGATGCAGGTACGTGGGAATGTTCGCAGAAAAAATGCTGATGCCGGTTTTGCTTTAAGCGACCATTGCGATTGGGAAGGATTACTAACAGCAGTAAAAGCTACAGGTGCAGAAAAAGTTTATGCTACACATGGCTTTCAATCAACCTTTAGCAAGTATTTAAATGAATTGGGTATTGAAGCCGGTGAAGTAAAAACGGAATACGGGAATGAAGAGCAATCGGAAAATGAAAATGTGAATAGTGAAGTTGTGAATAGCGAATTGTGAGTTGTGTAATGTTTTTTGCCTAAAATCTAATACCTTAAATATACATGAAGCGTTTTGCAGAACTTATAATGAAGCTGGCTACCACCACAAAAACAAATGCAAAGCTTGAGGCTATTCGTGCTTACTTTTCAGAAGCAACCAGTGAAGATAAAATTTGGGTTATTGCACTGTTTACCGGCCGCAGGCCAAAAAGATCGGTGAACAGCGCATTGCTGCGGGCAAGTTGTATGCAAGCTGCAAACATAGACCCATGGCTGTTTGAGGAATGCTATCATACAGTTGGCGACTTGGCAGAAACAATCTCTTTATTAATTCCTGAAAGTGATATCGATACAAAAGATGTAGTAGAATATTCACTTTCTCATTACATGAATTTGCTGAGAAATATTGGTAAGGAAGATGACGATGTTAAAGCGTTGTTTGTTTCAGAAGCATGGACGCAAATGAACAGAAGTGAAATATTTGTTTTTAATAAGTTAATGACCGGCGGCTTTAGAATTGGTGTTTCTCAAAAGCTGATGGTAAATGCTATTGCTAAAACAACAGATGTTTCTCCCTCAATAATTGCACACCGAATTATGGGCGATTGGAACCCCGCTACAATTTCGTTTGATGAATTAATGAGTACTGAACATAGTGCAGCAGATGACAGCAAGCCTTATCCTTTTTACCTGGCATATGCGATAGAAAATGAAGTTAGTGAACTTGGCAATGAAGATGAATGGCAGGCTGAATGGAAATGGGATGGCATAAGAGGGCAAATTATAAAACGCAATGATGAATTATTTGTGTGGAGCCGGGGGGAAGAATTGATGACGGATAAATTTCCTGAGTATAAAATATTACAGGAATTGTTGCCAAATGGAACTGCTATTGACGGAGAAATTATCAGTCTTGCAACGCCGTCCGAAGAAGGGAATTTTGCACCACTACCCTTCTCTGCCTTGCAAACCAGAATCGGCAGAAAAAATATTACATCGAAGCAATTGAAAGAAGCTCCCGTTGGTTTTATTGCCTACGATATTATTGAAGAAAATGCAAAAGATATCAGAATGATATCGATGTTAGAAAGAAGAAAAAAACTGGAGGAAATTATAAGCAAAATCAATGTTCCGATTCTGCATTTATCCCCCATCATCAATTTTAATAATTGGGAAGAATTAATTAACGTAAGAAAACAAAGCAGAGACAAGGGTAGCGAAGGCATCATGCTTAAAAGAAAAAATTCGGAATACAAAGATGGGAGAAAACGTGGTGATTGGTGGAAATGGAAAATAGATCCACTAACAATTGATGCCGTTATGATTTACGCACAAAAGGGTAGCGGAAGAAGAAGTAATTTGTATACTGATTACACTTTTGCTGTAAAAGATGGCGACAATTTAGTAACGTTTGCAAAAGCTTACAGCGGGCTTACAGATAAAGAATTTGCACAGGTAGATAATTTTGTAAAAAGGAATTCTATAGAAAAGTTTGGACCGGTAAGAACGGTTAAACCAGAGCTTGTTTTTGAACTGGCTTTTGAAGGTATTGCAGAAAGTAAAAGACATAAAAGCGGAGTAGCATTGCGTTTTCCACGAATGAGCAGGTGGCGAAAAGATAAAAAACCGGAAGATATAAATACACTCGATGATTTAAAAATGATGCTGAAGATTTTTAATGAGCAGTATAGTTCTAAGGTAAGTGAATAAATAATTAAATCAATTTTACATTGTCTAAATTTACCTTACAAAATCAAGAAATGGAAAAGTTAACTTTTATGAATATTGAAACCGAGCCTTCGGATGAAATGTTACAATTAATTATGAAAGAAGTTGTAGAAGATGCTAAAAAGAAAATGGAATTATCTAAAAAAGCATTGTCTGATAAAATAATTATAGAGACTGAAGATGCTCAAAGAAAATATTTTTCAGCAAAATGAAAAAGCCCATTTTAATTGTAATTGCCGGACCAAATGGATCGGGCAAAACTTCCATAACTAACAAGATTTTACATCATGAATGGGTAAAAGAATGTATTTATATCAATCCAGATAATATCGCAAAAGAGAAATTTGGAGATTGGAACAATCCTCAAGCAATTATAGATGCTGCAAATTTATCAAAAGAAATTAGGCAGAATTGTATCGAGAACTTTCAAAGTCTAATATTTGAAACAGTTCTTTCTGCAAGTGATAAAATCGATTTTATTTTAGATGCTAAGAAAAGAGGATATTTTACAAGAATATTTTTTGTATGTACTGACACTCCCTCTATAAATGCGAGTCGAATTGCACAACGTGTGATGGAAGGTGGTCATGATGTTCCCATAACTAAGATCATTTCTAGGTATAGCAAGTCAATTGCGAATTGTGCTGTATGCGCTAAAATAGCTGACCGTTTGTACGTTTATGACAATTCTATTGATTTTGAAGAACCTGTTCTTCTGTTTAAAATAACGGATGGCAACACAGCAAAAGTTTATAATAAAATAAATAAATGGGCAAAATTGATTGTTGAAAAATTCATATCCTAGAAATAATAAACAGCACGGTGATAAAACCCCTCTTCAAACACTCTACCTCCCCCGGTTTTAAAACCATCAAACAATGGCTGGATAAACAGCAACGAAGGCCATTCGCTTTTCAGCAACAAACCTGGGAAAGCATTATTAACAATCAATCTGGGCTTGTAAATGCACCTACGGGTTTTGGCAAAACATATTCCGTTTTCTTAGGCGCACTCATTCAATTTATTAATGATAATCCGAAAGATTTTTTAACTAAAAAAAATAATGGGTTACAGTTATTATGGATAACACCGTTGAGAGCATTGGCAAAAGATATTGAACGTGCAATGAATGAGGTTGTAGAAGAACTGGGACTAGCCTGGAAAATCGGATCAAGAAATGGTGATACGCCCATGGCAGAAAGAGCAAAACAAAAACGCCAGCTTCCGGAAGTATTAATTATAACACCGGAGAGTTTACATCTTTTCCTCGCACAAAAAAACTATGCAGAAACATTTAAAAATTTAAAAATAATTGCTGTAGATGAATGGCACGAATTATTGGGAAGTAAACGTGGCGTGCAGGTAGAGTTGGCAGTAGCAAGAATTGTTAGTTTGAGAAGAAAGGAATTGGGAGAAAAGGAATTGGGAATTGGGGATTGGGAATTAGGAACGAGCGCAGTATCTACCAAAAACAATAATTCTAAAAGTTTAAAGCACCCGCCAATTCCAAATTCTAGATTACTCTCCCCCATCTCTGTGTGGGGAATTAGTGCAACCATCGGAAACCTCGACGAAGCAAAAGATGTTTTGATGAGTTCTTTAAAAACAGAAGGAATTATTATTAAAGCAAACGTTCATAAAAAATTTGAAATAGAATCTATCATCCCCGAAGAGATAGAAAAATACCCATGGGCAGGACATTTAGGAATAAAACTGGCAGATAAAATTTTACCGATTTTAGAAAATAATAAAACCACACTTGTTTTTATAAACACTCGTGGCATGAGCGAAATGTGGTACCAGACATTATTAACTGTTGGCCCTGAACTAGCCGGGGCTGTGGCTTTACACCATGGTAGCATTGAAAGAGAATTAAGAACATGGGTGGAAACAGCATTGCATCAGGGAATTTTAAAAGCTGTAGTATGTACTTCGAGTTTAGATTTGGGAGTAGATTTTCGCCCGGTAGAAATGGTAATACAGGTAGGTTCACCAAAAGGTGTAGCCAGATTTTTACAAAGAGCAGGAAGAAGCGGTCATCAGCCGGATGCGGTTAGTAAAATTTATTTTTTACCAACACATTCTTTGGAATTAATTGAAGCCGCAGCTTTAAAAGAAGCAATCGCCAATCAATTTATTGAAAGCCGTTTGCCATTGCTGATGTGTTTTGATGTATTGATACAATACCTCTGCACGCTTGCAATTTCTGACGGGTTTTATGCAGATGAAATGTATGAGGAAATAAAATCCACTTATTGTTACAGTGAAATAAATAAAGAAGAATGGTTACAGATTTTACAGTTTATTACTGTGGGTGGAATTGCATTGCGTGAATACGATGACTTTAAAAAAGTGGAAATTATTGATGGCTTGTATAAAATAAATAACAAAAGAATTGCCATGCGCCACCGCATGCATATTGGTACAATTGTTAGCGATGCCATGCTGAAAGTAAAATTTATGAGTGGTGGTTTTATTGGTGTCATTGAAGAATACTTTATCTCCAAACTCAAGCCAGGAGATGTTTTTACGCTTGCAGGCAGAAACCTGGAATTTGTAATGATAAAAGAAATGACCGTGCAGGTTAGAAAAAGTAATTCTAAGAAATCTATCGTACCTAGTTGGAATGGTGGAAGATTACCGCTCAGTTCTCAACTTGGTTTTATGCTCCGCAAAAAATTAAATGATGCAGCAACTACTGATCATTTTTCTGAAAATGATAAGGAACTTTCTGCACTTGAACCTTTGTTTAATTTACAGAAAAAATTGTCAGCCGTACCAAAAGAAAATGAATTATTAATAGAACATATTGAAACAAAAGATGGATTTCATTTATTTGTTTATCCTTTTGAAGGAAGATTGGTGCATGAAGCAATGGCGGCATTATTATCTTACCGCATCAGCAAAATTATTCCTATTACTTTTTCTTTTGCCATGAATGATTATGGCTTTGAATTGTTGAGTGACCAGCCAATACCACTTGATGACAGCAATGTATATG
>JANXTG010000232.1 GCA_025352525.1 Ferruginibacter sp. | reverse complement strand
CTAAATTGAAATTCTACTTGTTGTATCAGCATCTAGATTAAGTTTTTGAATCTGATACAAAGTACAAAAGGGGAATAAAAAAACTTTCATCTTTTTACTCCCCTTTGTTAATAAGTCTTAAATTACTTTTTCAGTGCCCTCCAAAAATCGGGAGGGTTTTTATTTAATAAAAACAGATTATTCGCCTTTGCCTTCTTCCGTTGGTTTTGCAGTAACTTCTGCTTCATCATTACTGAATTTAGCTTTAAGATCTGCCAACGCACCAAGATCACCGAGAGTTGTTTTTTCTACCTTAGCCTGTATATTTTTTACAGCTTTTTTAGTAGTTTCCACTTCGGCTCTTTTTTCTTTCATTTCCACTTGTCTTACTTCTTCTTTTTCCTGTTCCCATAATCTTGTATGGCTTAGAACAATGCGTTTGTCATTGCGGTCAAATTCGATTACAACAAAATTTGCAATTTCGTCCTGAGCAATAGCTTTTTCATCTTCCTTCATTAAATGGCGTGTTGGCGCAAAACCCTCAAGACCATAAGGAAGTTGAACCACAGCACCTTTATCATCTTTTTTAATTACAGTTCCCTGATGCAAAGATCCTACAGCAAATGTATCTTCAAGGCTGTTCCATGGATCTTCTTCGATTTGCTTATGTCCAAGTTGAAGTTTGCGACCTTCTTTATCAATACTTAAAATCATTACTTCAATTTCGTTGCCTACTTTAGTATATTCGTTTGGATTGTTAAAGCGCTTCAACCAGCTTAAATCACTGATGTGTATCATTCCACCAATACCCGTTGAAAGTTCAACAAACACGCCATAAGGAGTGATGTTTTTTACCGTACCCATGTGCTTGCTAGCTTCAGGGAAATGATTTTCGATTGTACTCCATGGATCTTCAGTTAATTGCTTAATAGAAAGACTCATTTTGCGTGTGTCTTTATCAAGAGTTACCACTTTTGCTGCATATTCATCACCAAGTTTAAAGAATTCCTTTGCATTAATCGGAGTGTTAGCCCATGTAATTTCACTTACGTGTACCAAACCTTCAACACCTGGCATAATTTCCAAGAAAGCACCGTAATCTTCAATATTTACGACTTTACCCTTAATAACTTCACCTTCTTTCAAATTCTCTGCAAGTGTATCCCAAGGGTGAGGAGTAAGTTGCTTTAGACCAAGACTGATTCGTTTTTTATCATCATCAAAATCCAGAACTACAACATTTAATTTTTGATCCATCTTCAATACTTCTGATGGATGGTTTATGCGGCCCCAAGAAATGTCAGTAATGTAGAGTAAACCATCTAAACCACCAAGATCAAGGAATGCTCCAAAATCAGTGATGTTTTTAATTGTTCCTTCTAGTACCTGTCCTTTCTCTAATTTCCCGATTATCTCAGCTCTTTGTGCTTCAATATCGCTTTCAATAAGAGCTTTGTGAGAAACTACTGCATTTTTAATTGCTTCGTTAATCTTCACAACTTTAAACTCCATGGTCTTACCTACAAACTGGTCATAATCTGTTACAGGTTTTACATCAATTTGAGATCCCGGTAGGAAAGTTTCCATTCCAAAAACATCTACGATTAGTCCACCTTTAGTTTTGCTGGTTACAAGACCGGTTACTATTTCGCCTGTTTTATTTACTTCAACAATTCTTTCCCAAGCACGGGTTACACGGGCAGATTTACGACTAAGATGAAGATTGCCATTTCTGTCTTCTTTTTCTACCACCATTACTTCTATTACATCACCAACCTGTATACCACCCGGTATATCTCTAAATTCATTCAAAGAAATTAATCCATCACTTTTAAAGCCAATGTTAACTACAGCATCAGTTTTTGTTAAAGATTCAATCGTGGCCTGAATCATTTCGCCATCGTTGATTTGCTTAAAAGTGTTGTCATAAACTACATCATACTTTTCTTTTTCTTCTTTTGAATAAGCAGATACATTGCGTTTATCCCTGCTCCAGTCAAAATCATCGTGTGAAGTTTCGACCTTTGGCTCGTAGATCTTTTTTGTTTCTGCAGCAACTTCTGCTACAGGTGTTTCAGTTGCAACTGTTTCTGCTGCTTCAGGTGTGTTTGTTATCGCAGTGGCCTCGGTTGCATCTGCAGCCTTTGGCTCCTGATCTTCTGCGTTTAGTTGTTTGTTAATATTAAATGACATATAATAACCCGTGGTTTTTTAACGGATTGCAAATGTACAAAATTTTTGTGATTGTCGTAGAATTTTGACTTTAGTATTGACTAACGAGTATTAAAAAGGGTCATCTTTTTGATGACCCTTTAAGTAAAGTAATTATCTTTCAAAATTAAAATACAAATACAGATCCCGTTTTTATACGATCGCCGTTTAAATTTAAAAGCTCAACTCTATAAATACCACTTGAATGAGAACCTAGGTCAACATTCATTTGTTGATATCCTGATGAAATGCCGTAGTTTTTTGAGAACACTCTAGTGCCTTTTTCATCATAAACATTCAACATTGCAGGATTTTTACTACCATTATTTATATCACTAAAATATCTAACCTGGAATTTTCCATTGTTTGGACTTGGATAAATAAATAATTTAGTTACACCACTTGAATCACCAATTGTAATAGTTTGAGGTGTGGTTGTAGAATCTGCTGAAGAACAACCCTGTGCAGTTGCTTTAACTGAATAAACTCCAACTCCGTCAATTTTTACCACAAGTGTGCTACTCATTGCTCCCAGAACAGGTACACCATTTCTAAACCATTGATAAGTAATTGGACCTGTAGCTGAAGAAACTGATGCCGTTAAGGTGGTGGTTAATCCAGGAAAAAGATTCAATTTAGGTGCTGCACTTATTGTTACAACAGGTATTGGGTTTACACTTAATGTTGCAGCAGAAGAGATCACACTTCCACAGTTGGCACCTGTATTTATAGAATCACGGAACTGGTATCCGTTAAAAGAAAGTGGAACGCCTGAAAGTTTAAGCGTATCGTTGTTAAAACTATAAACGCCACCTGTTATAAGATTAGTAAATGATGTAGCACCTGGAGCTTTAACTTGGAAACTATGAACGAAGCCAGGGCCGCCCGTAAGTGTTCCGCTAAGCTTTAAGAAAGTATTATTTCCTACACAAACAGAAGTATTGCTTAAAGTTGGAGTTCCCCCTGCAGGCGTATTAACGGTGACAGGTATGCTAGCATTAGCTGTACAAGTAACAGTACTAACGACAGCATTATAAGTTGTGCTCACAGATGTATTAGTGTATACCGAGTTAACTGAAGTTCCTGCGTACGGTATAGTTAAAGCAGCATCTAAAAATAAGTTTGTATTTGGAGAAAAAACTGCTGTTGCGGGTGTTACACCCCAAGTAATACTAACTGACCAATCTTTTAAAGTTCCAAAATCCGGAGGACCTGCATCATACATAGCAATAGTCCATGTGCCATTTGCTGTCGATCCCGGACCACCTTGACCAATACCTGCAAAATTAGTAACGTTAGGAATAAAGCCTGTAGGTCCGCTTGGAATACCGAAAGCACCTACCGGACCAGCCGCATCAGGTTTAAAAGTGCCTGTATACCCGGGAGATGTGCCTGAGATAAGAGCAGATAAACCCGCAGCACCACTAAAATTTGTGTTGGTAAAATTGACACCGGCATTGTTTTGTCCACCGATAAGGTTGGAAAGATTTAAAATGTTTCCGTTAGGGGCTTTTACAACAAGCATCAGATCAGCAATGTAAGTATGAGTTACATTTACTTTTACACTTATATTAGTGATTACAGCTCCTGCAGGAATTCCTGCAATAGTTATAGCATTACTAATGCCGGCTGCAAGTGTGGCTGCGGTGGGTGTGGGAACGTCATCTCCATCAGGAATATGTATATTTAAATTAGTACCAGAAGCTGTAGTAGTGGTGGTTGGTGGTGGCGAAGCAAATAATTGTAGAGATGAGCCAGCGCATAAAACAGCGGTTGCAGGATAAATTGAGGGAATATAAGGTGTTACTGTTAAAGTTGCAGCGGAACTAAAATCCGCTCCTGTACAAGCACCTGAAACGATAGAACGGTATTGATAACCATTCATAGCGCTGCTTGCATTTGTTATCGTTAACATTGGCGAATTAACACCAGAATATGGAGGCGAATTAGGAACCACTAACCATGGCGATACTGAACTGATTCTGTATTCCCACTGATAAGCGGGAATAGATCCTGATACAGCTATATTGAAGGAAGCATTACCCCCACATACCGTGGAAGTATTTGTAGGTTGTGAAGTTAAAGTTATTGTTACACATGGTACTATATTAACAGTATAATCTTCTGTTTCTCCAAAATTATACCCAATGCATGCTGCCGTACCTGTTAATGCGATATTGTATCTTAATCGAACTCTCATTCTTGTTTTTCCTAATAAAGCATTGGCAGGTACTGCAATATTATTTGTAAAAGTTCCGCCAGGACCGCTTCCAATCGCTGTAAACTCAGAAGGACTAAAAGTTCCATCTTGATTATAATCTATCCAAACTCCAGTATATTCAGTTCCTCCATTGTTCGCTGTTACTGAAAAAGAATTGTTTGCTCCCTGAATTACAGTTCCCGGAGTAAGATTTGAATAATTAGTGTAACCCGTGGGAGGACCTGTACTGCATGTAGAATTATTATTGATTCCGCCGAAAGTAACATTGGTAATTACGTCATTCAAAGCACAACTTGATTGGCCTGGAACACAATAACATTGATTTGGCGGATTAAGAGTAACCATTTTGGGTGTTGAAGTTCCGCTATTACCACTACAATTTACTACAACCTGATAAAAATTAGATGCAGTAAGCGAGGTTGTATAAGATGATGAATTTGCATTAAGAATATTTGTAAAACTTCCTACAGCACCTGTCGATGAAGATTGCCATTGGTAAGTAATTCCTGTAGTTCCTGCAGATACAGGATTTGAAAAAGATAATGTAAATGGTATGCCCGGACATACAGAGTCAACTGTTGATTTGGTAGCACCGGGTGAAGGTGTACCTGAACATGGGACTGCAGTTACAAAGGTTACGCTACCTATAAAACCTCTTGGAGTGTTTGCAGGCGCATTTGGAACACCCGCACCTGCGTAGCCAATATTAGTACCTGTCGTTAATATAGCGCCAGCCCCCGGGAAAGTGTAAGTGCCTGCAGCAAGTGTGCTGTATGCTAAAGCGCCCGTTGTTGAACCGGCTGCAATTGAATTGACACAAATACCGTACGTAGCACCTGCAGGAATAACTAAATTTGAAGTAAAAAATGGCTGGACCGTACCTGCACCGTTAGATGCAACAGTGGCACTACCAAAAAGTAACCAACCATTTGAAGCAATAATTGCTCCAGGTGCTCCGTTAATTCCACTTGGCTTATAATACCCGGAAACATTTGCGTTACCTGTTGCCAAATTGACTACACTTCCGATATTAGTTATTACAATAGCGTAAGCATTATTATTGGTAAAATTAAAAGTAACAAATCCATTGCCGTTATTTACAGGGAAATTAGTTGAAATTATTGTTTGCCCTCTAGCTTTATTTGAAGAAAAAGCAAATAATAGAAATAAGAAAAGTCCAAAACAAGCAGTACTTTTCAATATTTTTTTTAATGTAATAATATATTGCATAATTGTGTGTTTAGTATAAAAAATGTTTTCAAATTTTATTAACGAAAGAAAGAATTGGCTAAACAATTATTTGGAAGCTTTTTTCTTTGTTTTAAGTTCTGCAGCGTCCGTGGCCTGTTGATCTGATCCTACAATAATAAAATTGGAAGATTTGCTTAATAACTCTTTCTTTTTTAAATCAAAATTGATTTGAATTTCTTGTTTTTTTAAGGCTAATGCACGCAATTTCTGTTGCTTTGCATTAAGCGGTGCTTGCTGAGCTAGGGTAAAGATTACAATACTTAAAGTAAAAAAGGATGATAATAAAATTTTTTTCATGTCTAATTTTTTTAATTAAAAATATTTTAAGTTGCAAAAACTGCAATAAGTAAAAATAATGTTATTATTTTAAATTATTATAAGTTTAATCGCCTAATCTCATAATTAAAATATTTTGCATTTTAAATAGAATTTTTATCAAAATTTTTTACTTCTATTTAATTCATTGGCTTTTTAAATTTTTTTCCTAAAAGTTATTTTCTTAAAATAATAATTTATTTTAAAAGCTAGCATTTCCAGCCAAAGGGAATAATTATTATGTTTATACAATATATCTCAGCTGCTCGAAACTTAAAAAAGCATTAAAAAGAAGTACTATTTTAAAGCAAAGGCCAGATTTATTTTGCAGATATAATTGCCTTTATAAATAATTGATAATTAAATCATTTACTGTAAAAAACGGTATTTAATATAATTTTTTATACATATTTTCTAAAACAAAATATGTACCTGATAACAAACAATAGAGAGCAGATTTTACACAAAACATTTAAGCCATAGAAATGCACTTATAAAAAAGTATCAATAATGGAGGAGACGAGGAGTTTAGAACACTTTAAATCTTGGGTTTTAAAAATTAAAAACGCAAAAAAGATTGGCTATTGACTTCGTAAAGGACACTACAAATCTTCTTGCTTCTGCAAGACAAGGATCTGCAAATTTTATGTATAATGTAACTCCTATATTTCGTACAGTATTTAATACATTATCATGGGCAATTATTAAAAAAAGCCTTGTTTTAAGACTGGGAAATTCTGTAAGTATTGGCTTTTAATACTTTTTCAAAATTTATATCTCATTGAAGCAAAAATTAACTAAGGATGAATAATGAATAAACTTAAATAAATTAAAGAATTTGTGCCTGCGAATAAAATCAATTTTAAAATTATTTAATAAAAAGCGCTCTCAATTCTTCTGCATCTTCAGGCTTCATTTTGCCACCAAGTATTAATCGTATCTGTCTTCTCCTGAGGGCACCTTCGTACAATTTTATTTCATCTTCTGTTTCCGGAACAAGTGGATTTATTTTTCTGGGCTTACCATTAGGATCCAGAGCCACAAAAGTATAATAGGCCTCATTACTTTTATACCGATATTGTTGAATTGCATCCTCTCCCCACACATTCATATGTACTTCCATACTGCTGTTAAAAGCCCTTGTAACTTTAGCTTCAATATGTACAACGTTACCTATTTTAATAGGTGTTTCAAAAGAAATGTTATCTACAGATGCAGTAACAACTGGAGCTGCACAATGTTTCATAGCAGCAAGCGCTGCAGCAATATCCATCCAATACATTAATCTTCCACCCATTAAATTGCCAAAATTATTTGTGTCATTGGGTAAAACCAACTCCGTCATAACTACCAACGATTCACTTGCTTTCTTTTCCATTTTAAAAAAATTTCGGCAAAAATACGGAGTTGTAGGTAACTAGTGCTTTAATATCCATTTTGTAGATATTGCTCTTTAAAAAAGTTGGAAACATTTTTCTATTTACAATCAATATTCAATCACCAATTATCTCATCCCTCTACATTTATCGCTACAATATTTAACTTCTTCCCAAACTTTCTCCCATTTTTTTCTCCAAGAAAATGGTTTTTTGCAAACAATGCAAATTTTTTGAGGAAGGTTTTCTTTTTTAATTTGTTTGCTCAAAGTTTTCTTTTTTGTAATTCTTTTTATTTTTTTATGTCAAGATCTGCAAGAAATTTTTCAGCCACTTCATTATGATGGTTTCTTTTTTCAGGGGCCATTTTATCAAAGGTATTTACCAGCATTCCAAGCCTCGGATTTTTTTTAAAAAAACTTCTGTGCACATCCATAAAACGCCAGAATAAGCCATCCCAGATTTCGCACCAGGCCCCCTTTTTAAAGTCACTCATTTTTAGCACGTAATTACTGCCACTAATGTATGGCTTGGTTGTCATCAAACCTCCATCCGCAAATTGCACCATGCCATAAACATTTGGTACCATTACCCAATCATAACTATCAACAAACATTTCCATATACCATTTGTAAACATCATCAGGATCAAACTCGCAAAGCAGCATAAAATTACCAAGCAACATGAGCCTTTCAATATGATGAAGATAGCCGGTTTCCAGTGCCTTTTTTATAACATTGTCAATGGGTTCAATTCCTGTAGTACCATCCCAAAAAGATTTAGGTATTTTTCTGGTAAATTTCCAATAATTGGTTGTCCTTTGTTTTGATCCTTCTCTTGCATAAACAATTCTTATAAATTCACGCCAGCCAACAATTTGCCTAATAAATCCTTCTGTGGAATTAAGAGCGGTATTGTGTTTTTCTGCATATTTTAAAGCCGTATCAATAACATGTTGCGGAGTTAATAAACCGGTGTTTATTAAAGGGCTTAAAAGAGAGTGATGAAGAAAGTTTTCATTGGCTACAATTGCATCTTCAAATTCTCCAAATTGTTCAAACCTGGTTTTTAAAAAATCGTTCAACCATTTTTCTGATTCCTCAAAACTAATCGGATAAATAAAAGCAGTTAACTTACCATAATTTTTAGTAAAATTTTTATCAATATATTCTTTTGCTTCTTTTATAAATCCATTGGTTTTTGTAAAATTAATTTGCGGTGGAATTTGCTTTGCAGGATATTTTTTTCTGTTCTCTGCGTCATAGCTCCATTGTCCACCAATTGGGTCACCATTTGGCTGTAATAAGATATTTCTTTTTTTGCGTTGGGCTATGTAAAATTCTGTTTGAAAATATCTTTTTCTCCCGTTAAAATAGTCGTCACCCTCTTGTGTTGTGTTGAGAAAAGCAGGAGTTGTGTATTGCTCTATTTCAATTTTGTTTACGTGGCAGGATTCAGTAATTCTTTTGTTTAACCAATTATCAACAACCTCTGTAAAATGTATTATTTTAACCTTCTCTTTTTTTAAAAATAATATTAATTTTCTGATATCATTTCTCTCGTCTGTACTTTCTATATATTCAATTTTATAACCCTCAGATTGTAATAGAGCGGCATAACATTTCATTGATGCACGGTGCAACACGAGTTTTTGCTTGTGAAAATTAAAGTGTTTAAAATATAAAAACTCCTCCACTAAAAAGATTTTTCGTTCTTTTAAAAGGGCTGGATTTTTTTTAAACAACTGATGCGGGAATACAATTGAAATTTCACTCATAAAATCTTCAAAATTTTATACAAAGTAAGCTGTACATACTTTTTAAAAAAATGTAAACAGCCATCTTCATTACGAAAAGCAAAAAATAAAATTAATTGTAATGTGAAAGCTTGGTTGAAAATCGCAATAGCATTTAGTTGCGTTTTATGTCGTTCATTATAAAACCACAAATATTCTGGCTGTCTTTTATTTAAACATGAATTGTTATGAAAAGATAATGAACAAATAAAATGACTTTTTTATTGTGTTGTCTTTTTACAACCGCAGACAAAACTTCTTAAATTTGTATACAATTTTCTATATGATATCATTCGACAATACGGAATACGCCTTTGCTTACAAAACAGACAGTGAATTAAAAAAAGCAGATTTTTTATTTGCAACCATGGGCAAACCCTGGTTGGTAAAAATGGGATTAGCATTGATGCCTTCTGCAATAAAACTTCAAATTCCTTTCACAAAACAAATATTGCGCAATACAATATTTAGCCAATTTGTTGGTGGCGAAACATTGCCGGAAACTGCGGTAGTTGCACAAAGACTTGGAGAGTATAATGTGGAGGTTATTCTGGATTATGGTGTGGAAGGTGG
>JANXTG010000190.1 GCA_025352525.1 Ferruginibacter sp. | reverse complement strand
ATTCATTTTCAGGGGGATTTTTTATTTAAAAATTTACGAAAGGGGAATATAAATTGCCACTGACGTTCCTTTTCCCGGAACACTAGTAATATCTACTGTTCCTTTTAAAAACTCCACTCTTGTAAAAATATTTTTTAACCCAATTCCATCTTTGTAAGCGTTTTTATTTACTTCAAATCCTTTACCGTTATCTTCAATTGTTGCAGTAATTTCATTCGCTTCTTTTACAAGAGAAATATCCAACACATTAGCTTCTGAATGCTTAATTACATTGTTTACGCATTCCTGTATTACTCTGTACAGTACAGTTTCAATATTAGAATTAACAGGATTTCCAAAACCTTCGCTGTGTATGTAAACCTTCAATGTTCTGTTATCAAGTTTGTTAATAAATTCATTAATTGCTTCTGATAAATTATTTTTTAACAGTGCGTTTGGCATCATGTTATGAGAAACAGATCGCACTTCCTTGCAACCTGAATCTACCAGAGAAATAATTTTCTGAAAATATTGTTGCTGTTCTGTTGTTTGAAACTTGGTATAATGTTCATAGGCAGATAAATTCATTTTTGCTGCACTCATAATTTGTCCAACCCCATCGTGTAAGTCTGTAGCAATGCGTTTTCTTTCGGCTTCTTCTGCATCAATAACTGCTTTAACAGCATTGTCCTGCTGCCTTAAACTTTCGGCCTGCATTTTAGCTTCCTGGCGCCACTGATATCGGCGGTATTGTGCATAAACCAGCAGAAATCCTAAAATTACAAATACAATTGCAGCGATCATTATTGTATTTTGAAGTACAATGCGATTCTTTTGTTCCAGAATCGTTCGTTCTTTTTTTTCAGTTTCGAAACGGGTATTTAATTCTTCAATTTTCTTTGTTTTTTCTATATTAAATATACTGTCATTGATAGATGTTTTTAATTTATTGTAGTTAAGTGCTTTTTGGTATTCGCCTTGTTCCTCTGCAATTTTTGCAAGCAAATCAAAATTATCTCCTTTTAATCCTTGATAGCCCATATTAAAAGCAATACTGTTACTTGTATCAATGTATAATTTAGCTTTTATAAATTGTTTAGCTGAGAAATAGGTATTGCCAAGGTCAGAATAATTCAACGCCAGGGAAAGCGCATCAGCCATTTGTTTACGAAAAGTTAGCGACTGCAGTAAATATTTTTCAGCTAAAAAAAAATTATTTTGTAAGGTGAAAACTCCGGCCAGATTACTTAGTGCATAACAAATGCCCACAGAGTCTTTTCTTTTTTCATCAATGATTAAAGAGGCAGTATAACGTCTGGCAGCTTCTTGATATTTTTCTTGATATTCAAATACTACACCTGATTCGTTGTAGATCATTGCAATTCCTGCAGAATCGTTTGTGGCTTTAAAAATTGACATAGCCCTATCATAATTTTGAAGTGATCGGGCAAGATCTTTTGTTTTGCGGTAGAGTTTTGCTAAAGCATTATAACTATTTGCCTGATTTTGCTGATCGTTCAATTTTTCAAATATTTCTATAGATCGATAAAAATATTCCGCCGCCTCATTATAACTTCCTTTAAAATAATAAGACTCGCCAATTTGTCTTTTTAACTTTCCAACGGCAACAGAATCCCCATTTTTTTTAGCTATTAAAACGCCTTCTTGAGCTATAAATATTACGTCGTCAAAATGCTGTTTGCCGGTTGTTTCTCCAAACGCCAGATATGACTTTATTTTTTTGGAATAGCTTTCACTTTTATGCAAAATTTTAAAACTGTCTTTATTGAATTGGGCAGTAGTTTTTAACGTACAAAACAGGCAAATAAATGTAAAAACAAATATGTTAATCCATCTAAAATTTACAATTCTCATGTAATTCAGCAAATTTATCAGCAGTGAATATTCATTTCAAATTTATTTATATAAAATGATTTATTCAATAAATAATTTATATAAAAATACCCACTGGAGGGTATATACACAAGTTTTATAAAGTTGAATTTTACTGTACATTAAAAATTATTTATGAAAAAGATATTACTATCAATTACTGTAGCTTTTTTTGCTCTGAACAGCATAGCAAACAATATCACGGTAACCGCTGCAACACTGAGCGGACAAAATGTAACAACCCACACAGAAATTGTAAACTTTACTGTGGGTTGGGAAAACAGTTGGCGCACTTCCATCAACGAAAGCAATTATGATGGGGCTTGGATTTTTGTAAAGTTTAGGAGACTAACAGGTACCGCTGATTGGCGGCATTGCACTTTAACTGTTGCAAATTCTGTTGTAGGGGCAGGAGGAATAATGACAGTACAAAACGATTTAAAGGGTGCATTTATTAACCGAAATGCAGATGGAATTGGGAATGTAAGTTTTACAGGTAACCAGCTGGTATGGAATTACGGTGCGGATGGTGTGGCTGATAACGAAACAGTAGAAATAAATGTAATTGGTTTAGAAATGGTATACATACCGACCGGCGCTTTTCAATTAGGTAGTGGTGGTTCTGAAAATTATGCTTTTAAAACAGGAGCAACGGCTGTACCCTACAACGTAACTTCCACAGCTATTACCTTTGGGGCTACAGGAACCCTTTTAAATACTAATGGAAATGGGCCTACAACCGGTACCCTCCCGGCAGCTTACCCAACCGGTTATAATGCATTCTGGGTAATGAAATATGAAACAACCCAGCAGCAATACGTAGATTTTTTAAATCACTTGGACCTTGCACGTGCAACCACAAACAATACCCCAGGTATTTTTACAGGGACTCACCCAAACCTAGTAGCTCCGCAACCTGAAAGAACTGTAAGTACTATTAATTCTCAAAGACTTGCTGCCTTGGCTGATTGGAGCGGCTTGCGCCCATATAGCGAAATGGAGTTTGAAAAAATATGCAGAGGTGCTAATATACCTCCTGTACCAAACGAATATGTTTGGGGCAGTACCACAATTAGTCCGTTAGCATCTGTTACAAATACCGGGTTAACGAATGAAACTGTTAACTTGCCTACAACTGCAAATACAACTATTGGTAACATTTACGGCACTTTAACTAGGGCAGGTATTTTCGCAAGAGCAACGGGATCTACAAGAGAATTGAGTGGCTCCTCATATTACGGGGTAATGAATATGGCCGATAACGCAATAGAAATTTGTGTTAACACAGTAAACGCTACAGGTCTTGCTTTTGACGGCAGTATAAATGGCGATGGGTATCTTAATGCAAGCGGGAATACTGATATAGCCAATTGGACAAATTCTCTCTCATACGGATGGCGTGGATCTACTTTCAACAGTGGGGTAACTGCTGCACGAACATCAGATAGAATTCAAGCAAGCTTGAACGATGGGGGCAGCATATATAATTACATAGGTATTCGGTTAGCAAGAACAGCCCAGTAAATTTTTTGACTTTTAAACAGGTAATTATGAAAAATATTTTTATGATGCTGCTGTTTTCGGTAACCTTATCGACTCTATTTGCACAGCCACCCAGCAGCGCAATTTTTAAAGGAGGTAATAATGATGGTTTTGATAAAACAAACTTTACACAGGCAGCAAACAACATTTTTGTTGGAGGTACAGGAGACGGATATGATAAAACAGGATTTATACAATCTGTAAACAATATTTTTATTGGAGGCTCAGGTGATGGGTGGGATAAAACAGGATTTACACAGTCAGGAAATAATATATTTTTAGGTGGTAACGGAGATGGTTGGGATAAATCTGTTTTTGCACAGCTAGGGAATAACATATTTTTAGGTGGTAACGGAGATGGTTGGGCAAGCGCTTATCGCCCTTTGGGCCCCTTACCTGTAACATTATTATATTTTACTGCTAAAAAAAATACTGTTAGCTCCGCTTTGCTTAATTGGAAAACTTCTCAAGAAATAAATTCTGCAAGTTTTGATGTTGAAAGGAGCGTAGATGCTATCTTTTTTACAAAAATAGGGTTCGTGCATGCAGCAGGTAATTCCTTAATTCCGGTTGAATATTTTTTTACAGATAATAATCCCGCAAAGGGAATGAATTATTATCGACTGAAACAAATTGATGTTGATGGAAGAGTTGTTTACTCACCTGCAAGGGTGGTAATGTTTGATGGGCTTAATGCTGAAACAGTAAAGTATTATCCAAACCCTACAAATGGAATTTTAAATATTGAAATTTCCTCTTTCAACGTAAACGAAGCAACAGCAATTAATATTACAAACGCAGCAGGTATTGTTGTAAATCAATACAGAGTTGCATCTATATCGGGAAATAAAATACAGATCGATCTTTCCCGTTATGCAAAAGGAACATATTTTATTCAGATTCGCACGCCAACACTCAACAGCACACAGCGTGTTGTACTAAATTAAAATTTTCTTCTTCATACAATAAGATTAGGGCTGCTTTTTAGCGGCCCTTTTCGTTTGGATGAATTGCTGTAAATTTGTATTTATATTTAAGAGAAAAATAAAAGAATGAAGATCAAATTTTGTGTGTGGGTTTTAGCTGTTATCTTTCTTTCTGCCTGTGAAAAAGATGTTACATTAAAATTAAATGATGCGGTGCCGCTGGTTGTGGTTGATGCACAGATTGAAGACGGACAGCCACCTATAATTATATTAACAAAAAGCCTTGGTTATTTTAGTAGAATTGATCCGAAAACTTTGGCAGGTTCATTTTTACGGAATGCTGATGTATTTGTTTCAAACGGCATTACAACGCACAAATTAAAAGAATATTCTAAGCCACTTGCACCGGGTTTTACAGGTTATTTTTACAGCAACGATATTTTAAATCCGTCAACTGCTTTTTTAGGTCAGCTTAATAAAAATTATACTTTAAGAATTGTTGCAGAAGGTAAGGAATACACATCTTCTACCTTTATACCTACTAACGCCATAACACTGGATTCTATCTACACACGAATAGCCCCTTTAAACACTGATACTGCAAAAAGGGTTTTGTTATTGAGATCGACAGATCCACCCGGCCTTGGTAATTTTGGAAGATATTTTACAAAGAAAAACAGCGGTCCTTTTTTACCGGGAGAAAACTCTGTTTTTGATGACCAGGTGTTAGACGGATCTACATTTACTATACAGTTGCCACAAGGCATTGATAGAAACAATCCAACAAAAGCTGACAGCAGTTTTTTTAAGCGAGGTGACACTATAACTTTAAAATATTGTAACATTTCCCAGTCAGCATTTAAGTTTTGGAGCACCTGGGAATTTGCTTTTCAGGGAATAGGAAACCCATTTGCTCAACCTAACAAAGTTTTAGGAAATATTTCTAACGGAGCACTCGGTTCATTTTGCGGCTATGCTGTTAAATACAAGACAATCATATCACAATAAAAATAATTTTTTTAAATAGGATATAAAGATGGAAAATACAACAGCAGAAAAAGTAAGTTGTTTAATTATAGGATCAGGACCTGCAGGCTACACTGCAGCCATTTATGCAGCAAGGGCAAACATGAAACCATTGCTGTATCAGGGTATACAGCCCGGCGGTCAGTTAACCATTACAACAGAAGTAGAAAATTATCCCGGCTACCCGGATGGGATACAGGGTCCCGAAATGATGGAGCATTTTGAGAACCAGGCGAAACGTATGGGGACAGATATTCGTTACGGGCTTGCAACAAAAGTAGATTTTGGTGTTAGACCTTTGCGTGTAGAAATTGATGAAGAAAAATGGATAGAAGCTGATTCAGTTATTATTAGTACGGGTGCAGCCGCAAAGTGGCTTGGTATTGAAAGCGAACAAAGACTTAACGGTTATGGGGTTAGTGCATGTGCGGTGTGCGATGGTTTTTTCTTTAAAGGAAAAGTAGCGGCTATTGTAGGGGCAGGAGACACAGCTGCAGAAGAAGCTTTGTACTTATCAAAAATATGCAGCATGGTGCATATGATTGTACGCAAAAGTGAAATGCGTGCAAGTAAGATTATGCAGGATAGGGTTATTGCAACACCAAATATTAAAATTTATTGGAACAGCCAAACAGACGAAATATTAGGCGATAAAAAAGTAGAAGGTGTTAGAATATTGAACAACCAAACAATGGAAAAAACAGAAATTGCAGTAAGCGCATTTTTTGTTGCTATTGGCCATAAACCGAACAGCGATATTTTTAAAGGTTGGTTAGATATGGATGAAGCAGGTTATTTACAGACTATTCCCGGTACAACAAGAACAAACATTGAAGGAGTATTTGCCTCCGGCGATGTGCAGGATAAAATATACAGACAGGCTGTAACAGCTGCGGGCAGTGGCTGTATGGCATCCCTGGATGCCGAGCGTTATCTAAGTGAAAAAGGTTTGCATTAATGTTTACCATAAGATTAAATAAATTAAAATTTTTTGCCTACCACGGCGTACATCCTGAAGAAGCTATTGTAGGAAACGAATTTGAAATTTCTATTCTAATCTCTTTTTCAGAAAGTAAAAAAATTGTTGCATTGCATGATACTTTAAATTATGTTGAAGTATTTAATACAGTAAAAAATCTGTTCGTAATTCCTGAACAATTATTAGAAACACTTGCTCAAAAAATTTCAGAAGAAATTTATAAAATTGACAATAGAGTTTCATCAATTAACATTACTATAGATAAATTAAATGCACCTATCTGTAATTTTACGGGTAGTGTTGGCATTAATTATTTAAAATCCTATCCATAATGAAGTTGTTTTCTTTTTTATTCTTTTTCGTATTATCAATTACTCAAATCTGTGCACAAGATTATAGAACAGTTATAATAGAAGCAGACAGATTGGAAGCTATCCCAAGTGAAAAAGCCGCATTTATAAAATTTAAAGAAGCGCTTAAAATACAGCCGACAAGTCTTTACGCCTTAACAAAATCCAGTGAACTTTGTTGCAGAATAGGCGCCAGAGAAAACGACACAAAAGTTAGAGATGATTATTACAGCACTGCATTAATTTATGCAAAAACCGCATTAAAGCTTTATCCAAAAAGTGATGAAGCAAATGTTGTAATGGCCCTCTCAATTGCAAGAAGTCTTTTATTAAAAAGCGGTAAAGAAAAAGTTAATGCTGTTAAAGAATTAAAGGATTACGGAGACAAAGCTGTGGCTGAAAATCCAAGAAATTTTAAAGCATGGCATGTTTTGGGTAAATGGAACTATGAAGTAAGTAATTTAAATGTTTTTGAAAGACTAGGAGCAAAAATAGTTTATGGCGGTTTGCCACCGGCCTCCTTAGAAAATTCAATTGCCTGCTATGAAAAAGCCAAACAGCTTAGTCCAACATTTACATTAAATTACCTTGAACTTGCCAAAGCATATAAAAGAAATGGTGACAAACAAAAAGCTTTAGCCCAACTAAATTATTTGCTTACCCTAAGAAATTATACAGAGGATGATCCCCGTATAAAATCAGAAGCGCAAACACTTTTAAAAAACTGGATGTAGTTTTTTAAAAAATAATAATTTTATTTATTGCTGCACGCTATTTCATTTACAAATACTTTAAAATTTATTGTGGCACCTGCTCTTCGTAATGTTTCAGCAACAGAGCAATATTTATCCACTGATAACTCTACGGCTCGGTAAGCTTTGGCTTCATCCATAATACCTTTAAATTTAAAAGTAAGTTCTATTGATTGCCATACAGAAGGTTCTTTACGAGGTTCTCTGTCACCATCTACCAATATTTGAAAATCAGAAATTACCTGTTTTTGTTTTTTTAAAATACTTACAATATCAACAGCGCTGCAGCCGCAAAAAGCTGCAAGCAGCGTTTGCATAGGTCTCATACCTTTTCCGGTTCCACCTTCGTTTACAGG
>JANXTG010000176.1 GCA_025352525.1 Ferruginibacter sp. | reverse complement strand
AAAATGGTATCGCCGGTCTTTACATAATCGCCTTCTTTCACAAACCATTTTACAATTTTACCCGGCAGAACAGTATTTATTTCTTGCGGCCGCTGCTCCTGTTTTATAGCCGTTATATTTCCATTGGCATTTATATTTTGTGTCCATGGTAAAAAAAGCAATGCAATAAGTGCTACTAGAATTATGACAATCCAAAGTTTAATATTTCTTGAATTGCCTATGCGGTATATTTTGGAAAAGGAGCTTAAATTTTTATCTACAGGAAGTTCTTCGAACCCTTCATTTAAATATTTATAGTTGGTATTCATTTATATAAAGTTATTTTTTTTAAACTTTTTGGGTGATGTTTCCTTCACTTATTTTATAAACCTCAACGTTGTGTAGATTCACTATTTCGTCATTGCTTATCAATATAATAGTAGCATTACTTTCGTTTTTTAAATATTTTATCAAATCTTCTTTTTCATTTGCAGAAAGGTCGATAAATGGATCTTCCAGTAAAAGCAATGGTGGCTTGCCTGCCAATGCTCTTATCAATTTTATTTTTTGTTTTATATGCTTGCTTATTCTTTTGCCTGTTGGGTCCAATATAGTATCATATCCTTTTTCTTCACTTGCTATAAAATTGCCAAGGCCGGTTTTGTCTGCCAGATAAGTTACCTCTGCCATGGAAATTTTATCGTTGCCCATAGTAAGGTTTTCTAATATGCTGCCTCTAAAAATATCCTGATCTGCCAGCAATGTGCCTGTGTTCATCCTCAGATCTTTTAATGAATAATTTTTTATTGGAATATCATTCAATAAAATGTTTCCTGTAAAACCTGTGTAAGCACCGGTTAAAAGTCTAAGAATTGTAGAGCGGCCTGAACCTGAATTTCCTTTAAAACAAACCATTTTATTTTCTGCCGCTGTAAAACTTATTTCTTGCAAAGCCTTACTGCCATTAGGATATATAAACCCTACACCATTAAATTTAATATTGCAACCGTTATTAAAGGTAAAAGGAAGGTTTCCGGTTTCTTCAATTGTGCTGTCAGTTATTTTACTCAGTTTTTCAATAGAGGTAAGGCTGTCATATACATTATCCATGGTGGATATTAATTTCTCTACGGAATTTATTATAAGAATTATAATAATATCAGCTGCTATAAATTGACCTACGTTTATCTGTTGATTTAACAACAGCCAGGTTCCTGCAATAAGCATTGATGCCACTATTAAAATTTTAAAAATAATAAGGCTCCAGTATTGTATCGTAAGAATTTTAAAATGAGCAGTTCTGCTTTCCAGGTATTTCCCAATAAGTTCATCTGTTTTTTTCATATGCAGCGAAGCACCTTTGCTGTACTTAAATGTTTTTATACCACGTGCCAATTCCTCCATCCATCCGGCAGTTTCATATTTGTAGTTGCTTGAGGTTAAGTTTGTTTCAAAACCTTTTGGTGAAGTAATTCTAATTATAGCAACAAGAGCCACCAAAACAAAAGCACCAAATGCAATAAATATCGGATGGTAAAATGATAAGATTATAAGTCCAAATAAAATTTGAATGATTGACGCAGGAATATCCAGCATTATTTTTTCCATACTTTTTGCCAAAGCAGGTATGTCAAAAAACCTGTTAACAACTTCAGGCAAATAATAATCATCCATTTGTTGCGGACTTATTTGCGGTATTTTGTAACTAAATTCTAATGAATAACGGGTAAATATTTTTTGCCTTATCCGCTCAATAACCTGTAATTGTCTTACCTGTAAAAAGCCGTTTAAAAATACCCCTACAATAACAATGGCAATAAGAATAACAATAGAAGTAGATAGCTTGGCAGCCATTACATAACTTATTATGGTTTGTATGCCAAGAGGAAGTGTAAGAGAAATCAAGCCACCTGCAATGGCAAAAAAGTAAACAGAACCTGCATCCTTTTTATCCGTCATAATGAGCCTGTGTAATTTTATTAATGCAGATGATAAACTGTTGTGCATGATTTCAATTTTGTAATAAAGATCAAAAATAATAAAACAATTTTGATAATAGTAATACTATAATAAATAATAATAAAATACTTTTAATAGATATATTGCTATTATAAGTAATCAATTTTGTACTTTTAATAAAATTAAAAATATGCAGGTAGATTTTAAGGTAAAAATGAATGAAAAATTATATCTCAGAGATCCTGAAGGCACCGAAGTAGGAAAGCATATTATAAAAACAGGTGTTATTATGATTTCAAAACTCGGGTACGAACAATTTACTTTTAAAAAACTTGCAGTAGAAATCGGAAGTACAGAAGCCACTGTTTATCGCTACTTTGAAAATAAACACAAACTGCTTATCTATATTATTGATTGGTATTGGGCATTTATTGAGTTTCAGGTAATTTTTCAGCTAAATAATATTGTTGATCCTGCAAAAAAAATAAGGAAACTTATTGATATACTTGTGTGGGAAGATAATGCCGCTAGCGTTTTTAGCGAACTGGACCAGCAGGCACTTTATTATATTGCTATTGCAGAAGGCAGCAAAACTTATTTAAGCAAAGAAGTGGATAATCACAACAAAGATTTTTTATTTAAACCTTATAAAGAATTGTGCGGCAGAATTGCTTTGCTGTTTAAAGAATACAACCCAAAATATAAATACCCTTCATCACTGGCGAGTACATTGGTTGAAACGGCACACATGCAATATTATTTTATGCACCACCTGCCACAGTTGGGGGAGTACAGCAAAAAGAAAAATCCAAAAGAAATAGAGGCATTTTTGGAACAATTGGTTTTTGGGGCACTAGATGCAAAATAAAAAATTATAAACTAACAAACCATTCTGCATTCTTTATCATTTGCGCAGGAAATTTTTCGGGCTCATATTTCCCTTCTAAAATTGTTTTAAGCATCTGCTGTTTTTCTTTGCCGGTAACCAAAAATAAAATATGCTTTGCGTTGTTTATCAGGGGTGCTGTAAAACTTATACGGTCCATTTTAATTTCATCTACATGAACTTCTTTTACCAGTGCTTTTGCTTCTTGTAAAATTGTTGTATTTGGAAAAAGTGATGCAGTATGACCATTATCTCCCATACCCAATAAAATTAAATCGAAGACAGGTTTATCTGTTTTAAAAAAAATTTTAATAGTTGCCTCGTAATAAATCGCAGCATTTACGGGGCTTTCATCAACCGGAATTATAAAAATATTTTTCTTGGGAACAGCAACTTTATTTAGCAAAATATTCTTTGCATTATAGCTGTTGTTGTTTTTATCATTTAACGCAACACAACGTTCATCCCCCCAAAAAAAATAAATACTTTTCCAGTTAATCCGATTAATATAAAAATCGGTAGAAAGTAATTTGTACATCGCTGCGGGAGTATTACCACCTGATAGCGCAACTGTAAATTTGCCTTTTAATTTTATGGCTTCCTCAGCAAGTTTTATAAAATATTCTGCCGCGGCTTTTGCCAGTAAATCAGCATTATCAAAATGTGTTACTTTATTCATTATTCTTTTTTTCAAATGGAAGTATGATCCAGTTGTTTCCATCTTTTGCTATTAATGCTTCTGATGTTTCCGGACCATTTGTACCTGCGCTGTAGTTGGGAAAATTTACAGATGGATTATCTCTCCACATACTTAGGATTGGCATTAAAATTTCCCATGCGGCTTCCACTTGGTCTGCACGCATAAATAATGTTGCATCACCTTCAATAACATCCAGTAGCAAAGTTTCATAACCTTCCGGTATGCCGGAACTGTATGTATCTGTATAATTAAAAAGCATATCAACTGGGTTCAGCTGCATTTTTAATCCAGGTTTTTTTGCCTGAAAACGAATGCGGATACCCATATCTGGCTGTATATTTATGATCATTCTGTTTGGCTGCCAGTTTTCAATTGCTTCTTCGGGGAAAGATTGATGTGGTACTGGTTTAAACTGAACAGTTATAACCGAAATACTTTGTTGCATTCTTTTACCGCTGCGAACATAAAAAGGTACATTGCTCCAACGCCAGTTGTCAATAAAAAATTTAATGGCAGCAAATGTTTCTGTGTTGGAGTCTGTATCAACACTTTTTTCCTGACGATATCCTTTAACCTGTTCACCTTCCTGCCAGCCGCCTGCATATTGTCCGCGGCTTGCAAATTCGTGCACATCTTCTCTTCTTATTTTTCTGATGGCATGCAACACATCTGCCTTTCTATTTCTTATTTCATCTGCATCAAAAGATACGGGAGGTTCCATAGCAATTAAACACAATAATTGCATTACATGGTTTTGTACCATATCTCTTAGCGCTCCACTATGTTCATAATAAGCGCCACGGTCTTCAACGCCAATTTTTTCACTTACAGTAATCTGTATGTTGTCAATATAATTTCTGTTCCAAAGAGGTTCAAACATGGCATTGGCAAATCTAAATGCAAGAATATTCTGCACAGTTTCTTTCCCCAGGTAATGATCGATTCTGTAGAGTTGCTTTTCTTCAAAAATATTCAGCAGTTTTACATTGAGTGCTTTTGCCGATTCAAGGTCTGTACCAAATGGTTTTTCTATTACGAGTCTGGCATGTTCAACATCCTCATTTAATCCCGCATCTTTTAAACCATCTGCAATACCTTCAAAAAACTGCGGATTTACCGCCAAATAATATATTTTATTTGCATTTTCATTTATTTCTTTTTCAAAAACCGCTACATCTTTTTTAATGCCGATAAATAAATCTTTGTTAGAAAAATCTCCGGTTTTGTAAGTAACATACTTACTAAATATATCCCACTCTTCTTTTTTTGTTTTACCCCTACGGGAGAACTGATCAACACCGTCTTTTAATTTTTGTATAAATTCCCCATCTTTCATTTCTGTGCGGCCTATACAAATAATGCTGAACTTTTCATTTAACCATCCATCTAAAAATAAATTATACAAAGCCGGTATAAGTTTGCGCCATGTTAGATCGCCTGAGCCGCCAAATATGTTAATAATGGTAGGTTTTGTTTTTGTTATGTTTTCCATTTTTTTATTTTACCGTAAAGGTGTTAATACGCTAACGAATTTTTTATAAATAAAATTTTAATTGTATGATGTCTGTTTATTTATTGTATCACTGCATTCCACTCTGTATGAAAAATTCCTTCTTTGTCAATTCGCTCATAGGTATGCGCACCAAAAAAATCTCTTTGCGCCTGTATTAAATTTGCGGGTAACCATTTGCTTCTGTAGCTGTCAAAATAATTTAAAGTAGCACTTAATGAAGGTAAAGGAATACCGTGTTTTGCTGCAACCTGTACAACAATGCGCAAAGATTTTTGAGAAGTTGAAATTGCCGTGCTGATTTTTTTTCCGTTTAAAATATTTTTAATATCGGGTTGTGTTTTGTAAGTTTCCATAATATCTTCCAGCATTGCTGCCCGAATAATGCAGCCACCTCTCCAGATAGAAGCCACAGTTGTAATATCTGTGTCGTATTTGTAAAAATCAGAAGAGTCCTGCAGCATTGCCAGGCCTTGTGCATACGTTATTACAAATGCAGCGTACAAAGCATCTTCCAATAATGTAATAAAATCTTGTTTATTAATAGCTGAGTTTTGTTCCTTTTCAATATCATAAATTTCAGCTGCATCTGCTCTTTCTGTTCTCATGGAAGATAATATTCTTGCAGAAACCGCCGCATCAATTGAAGGTATGGGGGAACCCGTTGCCATTGCATCCTGGCTCATCCATGCACCTGTACCTTTTTGTTGTGCTGTATCTTTAATTTTATCAACCAACAAACCAACATTATCTTCATCTTTTTGTAAAAAAATAGCGGCTGTAATTTCTATTAAGAAAGACTGTAGCCGACCTTTATTCCATTCTGCAAACACATTATGAAGCTCCTCATTATTTAAGCCTCCATGTATTTTTAAAAGATGATAAGTTTCTGCAATCATTTGCATAATTGCATATTCAATACCATTGTGTACCATTTTTACATAATGCCCTGCAGCACCCGAACCCATGTAAGCAGTGCATGGTTGGCCATTTACTTTTGCAGCAATGGCATTTAGCATAGGAGCCAGCTTTTCAAATGCTTTCACATCGCCGCCTGGCATAATACTCGGACCAAATCTTGCACCCGTTTCACCGCCTGAAACACCCAATCCCACAAAATGAATATGTTCTTTTGCAAGTTGATCAATTCTTTTTTGCGTATCTATAAAATGTGAATTGCCACAATCAACAATTATATCTTCAGCACTTATCAAAGTTTTTAATTCGGCTACTACGGCGTCAACTATTGACCCTGCAGGTACTAATAACATTATTATACGTGGAACGGTTAAGGCTTCTACAAATGCTGAAATTTCATTAAATGCTTTTATATTTTTACCGGCTGCCTGTTCGTTGAGGTTGTCAGTCTGCTTTGTATTTTTATCGTAACCAGCAATACTGTAACCATGGTCACTCATGTTTAAAACAAGGTTACACCCCATTGTTCCCAAACCTATCATTCCGTAACTGAATTTTTTATCCTGCATAATATTTCTTTTTAAAATCTATCAATAAAGCTAACAAAAAAAACCTCTGCAACAGCAGAGGTTTTAATATGGATAATGTTTTAATTAAGATGCTACAGTTGTAGTTTTAATTTTTGTTTTTTTACCTTTTTTTGACTTCACGTTTGTAATGGTAGTTTTTGAAGGCGTTACAACAGTAGTTGTTGTTTTAGCCATCGCCGCTCCTGGATTTGCTGCCTTAAATTTTGCATAATCTTCAGTAGATAAAACTTCGCCCTTAAAACCAATGCTCTTGGTATCTTGTGCACCTGCAAATTTTACAATCATATGCTTATCTATCGGGCCAATATTTGCTGCATTAAAAGTTGCAGTAATTGTTCCTGTCTGTCCTGGCTTGATAGGAGATTTTGTATAATCGCCTACCGTGCATCCACACGTTGGGTTGGCGCTTTCAATAATTAAATCAGTTTTGCCAACGTTGGTTACAATAAATGTTGAAACTGCAGGTATTCCCTGAGGAATTTTACCTAAATTAAGCGTTTCTTCTTTAATTTTTGCGATGTCGTCAGATTTAACCTGAGCAAAAGCACCAAATGATAATGTTAATGCGGTAAATGCAAAGAATAATTTTTTCATGTTTTCGTTTTTTGTTTTTAATTTAATTTTTAAAGTCGTTGAGGGCTGCATTTGTGGGGGCACTTGCTGCCGGCGTTTTCCACACTTCTCCTTTTATAACAGTTACTTTAGTTTGATTGGTATTATAAGTTACAGTTATACTTTTATTAAAAGGACCTTCAGCTGCCGCATTATATCCTACAGTGATAATTGATTTCTCTCCTGGATTAATAATTTTTTCTTTATCCCACTGTGGTGTTGTACAACCACAACTGGCAACTACGTTATCAAGTTTGTAAGCTGTTTTACCAGTATTCGTAATATCAAAAATATGTGTAACGGGTTTGCCCTGAGGAATTTTTCCAAAATTATATTCAGATTCTTTGAAAGCAATTGCATCTTCCTGTACAACTGCATTAACCTGTGCTGGACTATTATCATTGTGTGTAACGACAGTAGCAACCTGCGCTTGAGCAAACAGTGCAGAAATAGAAAAAAGGGATAGAAAAATGATTTTGTTCATTTATGATGAATTAAGAAATCAAATATACAAAAAGGTTGCCTTTTTTTAATTTTTAGAAAACTAAAGACAGTTTTTTAACAAAGCACTTTAAAATCAATAATTTTGCAGTAATTATATATATATGGATACGATGAATAATATAGATGCTGCTTCAGATGAAAAGTTAAGTTTTGATACTTTTAGATTTGAGGTATTAAAAGATTACAAATATGCATGCATCAGCAGAGAAACAAGTTTGCTTGGCAGAAAAGAGGTTCTGACAGGGAAAGCAAAATTTGGCATTTTTGGCGATGGCAAAGAAGTGCCGCAGATTGCAATGGCAAAATTTTTTAAACCAGGAGATTTTAGATCCGGTTACTATAGAGACCAAACTTTTATGTTTGCCAGCGGCCTTTGTACCGTGCAACAGTTTTTTGCCCAATTATATGCTGATTCAGACGTAACGCACGATCCTTTTAGTGCAGGCAGACAAATGAATGCGCATTTTGCAACACCAATGGTTGATGAAAAAGGGGAGTGGTTACCACTAGCCACTTCAAAAAATATTTCCAGTGATATTGCGCCAACAGGCGGACAAATGCCCCGTGCATTAGGTCTTGCATTTGCCAGCAAGTTTTTTAGAAATGTAAAAGAATTAAAAGGTGAAACTGACTTATCCAACAACGGAAACGAAATTTGTTTTTGTACCATCGGCGATGCATCTACAAGTGAAGGACATTTTTGGGAAACAATTAATGCTGCAGGAGTTTTGCAGGTGCCTTTGGCAGTTTTTGTTTGGGATAATGGTTATGGTATTTCCGTACCTAAAGAATACCAGACAACAAAAAGTTCTATATCTGATGCATTGGCAGGTTTTCAAAAACAGGATGGCACTAATGGTTTTGATATTTATAAATTAAAAGGATGGGATTATGCAGGTATGTGCGAAGTACTGGAGCCTGCAATAGATAGAATAAGAGAAACACATACGCCGGCTATTTTTCACATAGAAGAAATTACGCAACCGCAAGGGCATTCAACATCCGGAAGCCATGAGCGTTATAAAAAGGCAGACCGTTTATTGTGGGAAAAAGAATGGGATTGTATAAAGCAAATGCGCAGCTGGATTATAGAAAATGCTTTGGCAGAAGAAGAAGAAATAAAATTAATTGAAGAGGAAGCTTTTGCACATGTAAAATCAGGTAAACAAGCAGCATGGGAAGCATATTTATCGCCGATAAAAAACATACTTACAAATGCTGTAACCTTACTCGAAAAAACAAATAATGAAATAGCTTTAAAAGAAGCCGCAGATTTAAAAGCATTGAGAGAGCCTTACAAGAGAGATATTTTAAAAGCACTAGCTATAGCTTTATATAATATTCCGGCTGCAGCTGCAGTTGAGGTAAGAAGTTTTTATGACGCCATGCTTCAAAAAAACAATAAAGAGTACGATGCTTTTTTGTACAATGAAGGTCCGAAATCTGCATTAAAAGTGCCGGTTGTAAAAGCAGTATTTGATGATGCAGGAACAACAGTTAATGGTTATGAAGTTTTAAATAAATATTTTGATCAGTTATTTGCCGGCAACAAAAAAGTTGCTGCATTTGGTGAAGATCTTGGTTTTATTGGTGATGTAAACCAAGGGTTTAGTGGGCTGCAGGAAAAGCATGGTAAAGAAAGAATTTTTGATACCGGTATTAGAGAGCTTACTATTATGGGACAAGGAATAGGCATGGCTTTGCGGGGTTTGCGTCCTATTGCTGAAATTCAATATCTGGATTATTTATTGTTTGGTCTTCAACCTTTAAGTGATGATGTGGCTACAACACATTTTCGTACTTCGGGGCAACAAAGTGTTCCGTTAATTGTTCGTACAAGAGGCCACAGATTAGAAGGAATATGGCACAGTGGCTCACCAATGGGAATGATCATTAATGCACTGCGTGGAATGTATGTTTGTGTACCAAGAAATATGACGCAGGCTGCCGGAATGTACAATACTCTTTTGCAAGGCAACGACCCTGGGCTAGTTATTGAATGTTTAAACGGCTATCGCCTGAAAGAAAAACTACCAATGAATCTTAATGAGTTTACCGTTCCGCTTGGTGTGTGTGATATTTTAAGAGAAGGTACAGACATCACAATTGTGAGCTATGGTTCTACTTTGCGTATTGTGCAGGAAGCTGCAGAAACGCTAGCAAAAATGGATATAAGTTGCGAGATAATTGATGTGCAAACCTTATTACCATTTGATCTTAATCACAGCATTGTTGCATCTCTTAAAAAAACAAACAGAATTATTTTTATTGACGAAGATGTGCCTGGCGGGGCAGCAGCTTACATGTTTAACAAAGTAATGGAAGAGCAGAAAGGATACAAGTATTTGGATGTTTCACCACGCACACTTACTGGTAAAGATCATCGCCCCGGTTATGGTAGTGATGGAGATTATTTTGCCAAACCAAATGTAGAAAATATTGTTGCAGAAGTACGTAGTATGATGGAAGAATAATCAACACTTAAAGCAGGAATGGTATTTGTAAAATTATATTTTTATCATTATTTAAAACAAATATCATGGCTATTGTAAAAGTTATCGAAATCATCGCATCTTCCCCTTTAAGTTTTGATGATGCAGTAAAACAGGGCGTTAAGGAAGTTTCTAAAACCATCAGAAATATTGACTCTATTTGGGTACAGGATCAAAAGGCACATGTAAAAGATGGGGAAATAGTTTCATACGGTGTTAACTGTAAAGTATCTTTCAGAGTTTCTGAAGGAGAATAAATTTATAATTTAAAGAAAGGCAGCATAATTATATGTTGCCTTTCTTAGTTATAACGTTTTTTAGAAAGGTCTTGTTTTATTTTACCCATTAAGATTTTCTTTTTTATTAATGAAAACAAAAAGCATAAAGAATATATTTTCTGTTATTAAAAAAACCTTTGATGGTTTTGCAGAGCATAAAATAATGAAGCTTAGCGCATCCCTTGCTTATACAACTATTTTTTCGATGGCACCGTTGTTAATCTTGATCCTATTTTTATGTACCATTTTTTTACAGAAGGAAGCAGCGGAAGATACAATTTATAATCAGATAAAAGGATTCGTTGGTTCTGCAAGTGCAGAGCAAGTTCAATCAATGATTAAAACTTCAAGCAAAGCAACTACAACTACTTTTGCACGGGTAGCAGGTATTATAGCATTGCTTGTGGCAGCAACATCTTTATTTGCAGAAATACAGGACTCTATAAATACCATTTGGGGTGTAAGGCCCAAAAAAGGTGCAGGCATTAAATACTTTTTTAAATCAAGAATTTTGTCTTTTGGAGTAATTGGCAGTCTGGGTTTTTTATTGTTGGTTACGCTGGGGATATCCACCATCATTGATGGGTTCAGTGAACGGCTGACACAAAACTTTTCGAATGTAGCAGTAGTGTTTATTTATGTTTTTAATTTGTTGCTGACCTTATTTATTGTTACCATTTTGTTTGCAGTAATTTTTAAGGTATTGCCTGATGCTGATATTAAATGGAAACAGGTAAAAACCGCATCTATTGTAACGGCGGTTCTTTTTATTTTAGGCAAATTTTTAATCTCTATTTATATCTCTAAAACAAATGTTGGCAGCACATTTGGCGCCGCAGGTTCTCTGGTTATTTTACTTGTTTGGGTTTATTATTCTTCAATTATTTTGTATCTGGGAGCTGAGTTTGCAAAAGAATGGGCGCTGGCATTTGGTTCTCCTATTTTACCTTCCAAATACGCAGAAACTGTGCAAACAGTAGAAGTTGCAGCAAAAGGTGAAACTTTACAGGAAGCAGAAAAGGAAAAAGAAATAGTAGTAGATGCAAAAAAAATTGCAGAAGATGTTGTAACCACTGCGCAGCAAGAAAAAGACAAAATTATTGATGAGGCAAATGTTGAAAGTAAGAGCTAACCCTTTTTTTCGATTTGCTTTTTAATTCTTTACTATAAAAACTTCGTAGGCTAATTATTTTTACTTCAAATTATGATAAACCTTTTGTACATCTTCATCCTGCTCAATGTGATCTACCATTTTTAAAACATCGTTGGCATCTTCTTCGCTAAGCTCAACCAGTGTTCCCGGAATTCTTGTAAGTTCTGCGCTTATGAGTTCCAGCCCTTTATCTTCAATGGCTTTGTTCATTGCACCAAATTCGCTGAAGGCTGCACGAATAATTATATTGCCGGCTGTATCTTCTCCAATTTCTTCCAGGCCGTAATCTATCAACTCAAGTTCCAGTTCATCTATATTCTGTCCGGTATTTTTTATTTTAAATTCGCCCATTCTGGTAAAAGTAAAAGCTACACTACCACTTGTGCCAAGTGCACCTTTTGCTTTGGTAAAATGCATTCGTACGTTTGCCACAGTTCTGGTCGTGTTATCAGTTGCGGTTTCTACCAATACTGCAACACCATGGGGTGCATAACCCTCGTACACCATTTCATCATAACTGCTAATGTCTTTGCCCATTGCACGCTTTATCGCAGCTTCTACACGGTCTTTAGGCATATTACAAGCCTTTGCATTTAAGTAACATCTTCTCAGCGTAGGGTTATTTTCTGGCTCGGGTCCGGCGGCTTTTACTGCTATGGCGATTTCTTTACCAATACGGGTAAAATCTTTTGCCATCTTATCCCAGCGTGCAAACATGGCACCTTTTCTTACTTCAAATATGCGACCCATTAAATGTTTTTTAAGTCAGCAAAAATAGAAATAACTATTGAGAAAAAAATAATGAGTATTGAGATATTAAGATCGAGAAAATGGTATTGATAATTTATTTTTAAGATATAAACTTTAATTTGTAACCAGCTGAACATTAAACTGGTGCGCATAGCCCGGGTAGAAGCGTAAAGCCCGCAAGCGAGGAACGAGTGCGGACTTGCAGCGAATGACCGGATACCAAAGCTGGGTTAAGTTTAACTGTTCATGCTTCTAAAACTACCAATATCAACAGCAAATACTCAATACTAAACAGTAATTTTGCAGCATGAGCAAAGGAAAAGTTTTGATGGCAATGAGTGGTGGTATTGACAGTACCGTAGCTGCGCTTATGCTACACAAAGAGGGTTATGAAGTGGTTGGTATAACCATGAAAACATGGGATTATGAAACGAGTGGCGGGGGCAATACAGGCAAAAAAGAAACCGGTTGTTGTAACCTTGACAGTTTTAACGATGCACGCCAGGCTGCTGTACAGCATAATTTTCCGCATTTTATTTTAGATATAAGAGAAGAATTTGGTGGATTTGTAATTGAGAATTTTGTAGAGGAATATATTGCAGGTCGCACACCGAACCCCTGCGTAATGTGCAACACGCATATAAAATGGCGTGCATTGCTAAAACGTGCTGATGCGCTGAGCTGCGATTTTATTGCAACTGGGCATTATGCGCAGGTGCACCAGCATACAAACGGAAGATATTTCATAAGTAAAGGCATCGATGATACAAAAGACCAGAGCTATGCACTTTGGGGCTTGCAGCAGGATTTACTAAAACGTACTTTATTGCCTTTGGGTACATATCACAAAACAGAAATTAGGCAAATGGCTCATGACTTTGGTTATCCTGAGTTGGCTAAAAAAAGTGAGAGTTACGAAATTTGTTTTGTGCCGGACAACGACTACCGTGGTTTTCTTAAACGCAAAGTGAAAGGCCTGGAAGAAAGGGTAAATGGTGGTGATTTTGTGGATGCAGAAGGTAAATTTTTAGGTAAGCATAAAGGATACCCTTTCTATACTGTAGGGCAACGAAAAGGGCTGGATATTGCTCTTGGTAAACCTGCATTTGTAACGAAAATAATTCCCGAAACAAATACGGTAGTCTTAGGTGATGAAGAAGCTTTGAACCAAACAGAAATGACAGTACGTGGAATAAACTGGATGAAGTACGATGGTATTACTGAAGGGATGGAAGCAGTTACGAAAATCCGTTACAAAGACAAAGGAGCACTTAGTAATTTGTATACAGCAGATAACGGAATATCAGTAAAATTTTATGAAAACGTAAAAGGCGTTGCACCCGGACAAAGTGCAGTTTTTTACGAAGGCAATGATTTGATTGGTGGTGGCGTTATACAAAGGGGAATTTGATATTAATGATTATACCTTGACCGCAATTCCATTTTATCAAAAATTTGTATATTTATTTTATGAAGAAAATAATTCTATTATTGGCAATCGTAGTTTTTTTTGCAGCCTGCAAAAAAGAGTCGGAGCAGTTGCAGGTTACCCCTATCAATGATTATGCACCTCTTGCTGCAGGAAAATATGTTACTTATAATCTAGATTCTTTGGTTTACTTAAATTTTGGAGCGACAGAGGCACACCATATTTACGAGGTAAAATATTTAACTGCAGATTCCCTTACAGATCTTTTGGGGCGCAAAGCTTTTAGAATTGTGCGCTACATAAGAACTTTACCAAACGGAATTTTCACACCCGATAATACATTTGTAGCGGTTAATACGGGAACAAATTTTGAGCTTACAGAAAATAATCTTCGTTATTTAAAACTTACGCTGCCTATAAAAAATGACAGAGCATGGAAAGGGAATTCTGCCATTGATGTTACATCTGTAGGCTCTGATTTACAATATTTATCAGATTGGGATTATACTTACAGTGAAGTTGATCAACCAAAGAAAGTAGGAACTTTTAATTTAGCAAATACTGTTACCGTAAAGGAAATTGATGAATCAGTCAATTTACCTGTAATACCTGCAGGCCAGGCTAACCAAACTAATATTGCATCAAGAGATTATTCGCAGGAAATTTATGCGAAGGGTATTGGGCTTGTGCAAAGAGATTTTATTCATTTTGAATACCAGCTTGCTTTTCCCGGTTATATTGGGTACGGTGTAAAAATGGTAATGGTAGATCATAACTAAAAAAAAGTCCTCATTTTAAATGAGGGGTTTTTTTATTTTTTTCTAAGAAAAGAAATTAAGTCAGTATTGGGAATATTTGGTTCTCCTACCTGCCGTATCAAAGTAACTATTTGTCCTCTGTGGTAAGTCTGGTGATTAAACAAATGCATAAGCATTTCGTAAACCGGCTGTTTAAATTGATCTTTCTTAGAGTTTCTGTAAATAAATTCATGCTCCAATGCAGCTTCTGTAGCAATGTCAATCCATTCCTTCCATTGTTTACTTTGCGCAAGTAAATTATTGGTAAGTTCCATTAATGAACCGGTATAATTATCGCTTTGCCACACCTGAGTTTCTGTGAGCTTTAAACGCTGCCACCAAATGCTTTCTACATCCCATAAATGAAGCAACGTTTTTTGAATGCCGTTAAAACTGCTTTCGATGTGCCTTTCTGTTTGTTCATCGGAAAGATTATTTATTACTTCAATAATTCTCTGGTTTGCCCAAAGATTGTAAGCAGCATATTGAGAAAGCATTTTTTTCATGTAGTGTAAATTCTTTGTTTTTGCAAAAGTATACTTTACATACCATTCAATAATTAGTTTTACATTGAAAATAAAAAGAATGGAAATAGTTGTAAAAAAAGCCGTGAAAGAAGATTGTGAAGCCATTATGAACCTCATTCATGAGTTGGCAGTTTATGAAAAAGCACCCAATGAAATTACCGTTTCTATGGAGCATTTTATAGAAAGTGGTTTTGGAGCAAAACCGGTTTGGGAAGCATTTGTAGCTAAAGAAAATAATATTATTAAGGGCTTTGCACTTTATTATATTCGTTACAGCACCTGGAAAGGACAGCGAATTTATTTGGAAGATTTACTGGTTACAGAAGATATGCGTGGTAAAGGAATCGGTAAATTATTATTTGATCAACTTGAGGAAGAATGTAAAAGTAAAAAATACAGCGGTCTGGTTTGGCAGGTGCTTGACTGGAATGAACCGGCAATAAATTTCTATAAAAAGTTTGAGGGTGTAAAGTTTGACAGTGAATGGGTTAATTGTAGCATGGATTTTTAAACTGATTGGCAGAAAACTTTTGTTTTACAGGAAAATAAATGCAGTATTTGCAATAATTTATTTCCTTTATTTTACCATAAATTTCATGTTGATTCCTTTATTTTTACAGCACAAAAAAATGCTCAATAAGGGTATGCCGTACAAGTGAGTGACACAACGATGTTGACCATGGCTGCTGACTTTGCCTGGACAAAAAAAGAATTAAGAAATCAGCCACAAGATTCAAAAAAATTAATACATATTTCAATAGTTAATACATATGTCTGAAAAAATAACAATGCAAAACGGTGTTCTTACCGTTCCAAATAATCCTACTATTCCGTTTATTGAAGGCGATGGTATTGGCCCCGATATTTGGAAAGCAAGTGTGCGGGTTTTTGATGCAGCTGTGCAGAAAGCTTATGGCGGCGAAAAAAAAATTGAATGGTTAAAAGTATTGGCGGGCGAAGAGGCTTTTAATGCAACCGGTAGTTGGATGCCTGAAGAAACGATGCAGGCTTTTAAAGATTATTTATTATCAATTAAAGGCCCGCTTACAACGCCTGTTGGTGGCGGTATTCGCAGTTTAAATGTTGCGCTTAGGCAGGAATTGGATCTGTATGTTTGTCTACGTCCTGTTAAATATTTTGAAGGAACACCTTCTCCGATGTGGCAACCCGAGAAAGTGAGCATGACTATTTTTAGAGAAAACACAGAAGACATTTATGCAGGTATAGAATTTATGACCGGCACATCGGAATGTACAAAATTGTTGAAATTTTTGGTTGAAGAATTAGGTGTGAAAGCATTTCATTTTCCTGAAACGACCTCGCTTGGGATTAAGCCCGTAAGTAAAGATGGCAGTGAAAGATTGATACGCTCCGCAATAGAATTTGCCATTGAACATAAATTGCCAAGTGTTACTATTGTCCATAAGGGTAATATTATGAAATATACCGAAGGTGCCTTTAAACAATGGGGTTATGAGCTCGCAGAAAGAGAGTTTGGCGGACAGGTTTACACATGGCAGCAATGGGAAAAAACTAAAAAAGAAAGTGGTGAAGCCGTTGCAAATGAAGAAATGAAAATAAGCGCAGTTGGTGGCAAAGTAATTATTAAAGATGCCATTGCGGATAACTTTTTACAACAGGCTTTATTGGCTCCGCAGGATTATTCTGTAATTGCAACTTTAAATTTAAATGGCGATTATATTTCTGATGCTTTAGCAGCTCAGGTTGGCGGCATTGGTATAGCACCGGGTGCAAATATAAATTACCTCACCGGGCATGCAGTTTTTGAGGCAACACATGGCACGGCTCCTCGTTTTGCAAATACCAATACAATGAATCCATCCTCAGTAATCTTAAGCGGAGTAATGATGTTAGAATATATGGGTTGGAGAGATGCTGCAGATCTTATCACCAATGCAGTTGGCAAAACCATTCGCAATAAAACGGTAACAATAGATTTTTATAATTTAATGAAAGAAGGAACGCTTTTAAAAACCAGTGAATTTGCAGATGAGATTATCAGGAATTTATAGAAGATAAATAATTCTTCTATTTTAAAAACCAACCCGGCAAATCATTTCTTAGATATTGCCGGGTTTATTTTTTAAAAGAAAAACTGCTCTTTTACTATTTTTCCATCTTTTACTTCGTAAACGGCAACCTCATCCATTTTCATTCGTCCGGTTCCCTTCATAGTTGCATCCATGCCCATTGTCACCGCAAAGTGGTTACCGGCTACAATTGCATTGCCTGTGTAACCGCCATGCATTTCTTCGATTGCTTCATTAAATTTTTTGCCCTTTTCTTTTATAGCATTTAATCCTTCTACAGTATTAAGACCGGGACTATTTGCAGGTTCAATGCTTACACAGTTTTCTGCATATAATTTATCCTGAATTTCGTTGTATTTACCATGGTTTGCCATTTCCATAAATTTGTCAGCAACTTCCTGTGTAGTCATGATTTTGTAATTTAAATGGTTTAAAAATTTATTTGAATGTAACCATTTTATACATTTCACGGGATTAATATATTCTTACAAAAACCCATAGATCTGCATTGAATATTTTAAAACTTCTTTTATCGTATTTTTGAAAAAAAAGTAAATTATTTATGAGTAAGATACAGGTTGCGAACCCAGTAGTAGAACTGGATGGAGATGAAATGACAAGGATCATTTGGAAATTTATTAAAGACAAACTAATACTTCCATATTTGGAAGTACCTATTCAATATTTTGATTTGGGAATGGAATACAGAGATGAAACAAATGATCAGGTAACTATTGATGCGGCTAATGCTATCAAGGCATGTGGTGTAGGTATAAAATGTGCAACCATCACTCCTGATGAGCAGCGGGTAGAAGAATTTAAACTGAAACAGATGTGGAAATCACCTAATGGAACCATCCGCAATATTTTAGATGGTACAGTGTTTCGTGAGCCGATCGTCATGCAAAATGTACCCCGTTTAGTAACTAACTGGACGGCACCAATAATTGTGGGGCGTCATGCTTTTGGAGACCAGTATCGTGCAACAGATACTGTCATAAAAGGCAAAGGAAAATTAACAATGACTTTTACACCCGAAAACGGAGGAGAAGCACAGGTTTTTGAAGTGTATAATTTTAAGGGAGATGGTGTAGCAATGGCAATGTACAATGTAGATGAAAGTATTTATGGTTTTGCAAGAAGTTGTATGAATATGGCATTAACTAAAAAATGGCCTTTGTATTTGTCTACAAAAAATACTATTTTAAAAAAATATGACGGTCGCTTCAAAGATATTTTTGAAGAAGTATACCAAAATGAATTTAAAGAAAAGTACGAAACAGCTGGCATTACCTATGAGCATCGTCTGATTGATGACATGGTAGCAAGCGCATTAAAGTGGAATGGCAATTTTGTATGGGCCTGTAAAAATTACGATGGCGATGTGCAAAGCGATACAGTAGCGCAAGGTTTTGGTAGCTTGGGTTTAATGACATCTGTTTTAATAACCCCTGATGGTAATACGATGGAATCAGAAGCGGCTCATGGTACGGTAACCCGTCATTTTAGAGATCACCAAAAAGGAAAACCAACATCTACAAACCCGATTGCTTCAATATTTGCATGGACAAGAGGATTGGCTTTTAGAGGAAAATTAGACAACAACCAACCGCTGATTGATTTTTGTAATAACCTTGAACAAGTTTGTGTTGAAACAGTAGAAAGTGGAAAAATGACCAAAGATCTTGCTGTATGTATCCACGGTAATAAAGTTGAACATGGTACACATTATTTGTACACAGAAGAATTTTTAGATGCTATTGATGAAAATTTAAAAAGGAAAATGAGGTAATAATATTGTAGGATAAACAATGTGATTTTAAAGCGTCTTTGTAAAAGGGCGCTTTTTTATTTTATAACGTTAAATTATTATTCGGTAACAATTTAAAGAATGTACTCATTTAAGCAGCCATTTCGTAAAATACATTTCTTTAATTAACTTCAATTCAAAAAGAATATGCATTTAACAGCTCGGGAAACTGAAAAATTGCTTTTACACTTAGCTGGTGAATTGGCGGAAAAACGAAAAGCAAGAGGTCTTAAATTAAATTATCCTGAAGCAATTGCTTTAATAAGTTCTCGTTTACAGGAAGAAATTCGGGATGGTAAAACTGTTGCAACATTAATGCAATATGGTGCTACTATTCTCACAAAAGAAGATGTAATGCCCGGCGTAGCCGAAATGATACACGATATACAGGTGGAAGGTACTTTCCCCGATGGAACAAAATTAGTAACTGTACATGACCCAATTCGCTAAATAGAATTAAAAATTTAAACATATGATTCCCGGTGAATATTTTTTAAAAAATGAAAGCATTCAATGCAATGCAGGCAGAAGTACTATAAAAATAGTTGTAGTAAACACAGGGGATAGACCGGTACAAATTGGTTCGCATTTTCATTTTTTTGAAGTAAATAAGCAAATGGAATTTGATAGAAATAAAGCCTATGGCATGCGCTTAAACATAGCTTCAGCAACAGCTGTGCGTTTTGAACCCGGCGAAGAAAAATCATGTGAGCTGGTAGAGTTTGGAGGTAATAAAAAAATATTTGGCTTTAATAATTTGGTAGATGGAGGTATAAACGAAACAAATAAAAAGACAGCGTTTAAAAAGGCCGAGGAAAATAATTTTAAAAATAAACCTTATTCATAATTCCCTATTCAACATTTCTTATCAATGGAAATTAGCAGAATAAAATACGCAAACATGTACGGCCCAACAACGGGTGATAAAGTACGCCTTGCAGATACTGAATTGTTTATTGAGATAGAAAAAGACTATACCGTTTATGGGGATGAAGCAAAATTTGGCGGAGGGAAAACGATACGTGATGGCATGGCACAATCAGCTACCGCCATTCGAAATGAAGGAGTACTAGATTTTGTTATTACCAGTGTTATTGTTATTGACCATTGGGGAATTGTAAAAGCCGATATTGGAATAAAAGATGGGAAAATTATAGGCATAGGTAAAGCCGGTAATCCTGATACGATGGACGGTATCACAGAAAATATGATCATTGGGGCGAGCACAGAAGTGCATGGGGGTGCAGGTTTAATTGCAACTGCCGGTGGTGTAGATACACATATTCATTTCATTTGTCCGCAACAAATTGACCATGCATTGTTCAGTGGTATTACCACAATGATTGGCGGTGGCACTGGCCCTGCAGATGGTAGCAATGCTACAACCGTTACACCTGGTGCATGGAACATACAAAAAATGCTGGAGGCTGCAGAATCATTTCCTATGAACCTAGGTTTTTTTGGAAAGGGCAATTGCGCTAGTCTTGAACCACTCGAAGAGCAAATAGAAGCCGGTGCATTGGGTTTAAAAATTCATGAAGATTGGGGAAGTACACCGGCTGTTATTAATGCTGCTCTAACGATTGCAGATAAGCATGATGTGCAGGTAGCTATTCATACAGACACTTTAAATGAAGGCGGTTTTTTAGAAGATACCATTAATGCCATAAACGGAAGAGTAATACATACTTTTCATACTGAAGGCGCCGGTGGTGGGCATGCTCCTGATATAATTAAAGCTGCCATGTTTCCAAATGTGTTGCCGTCCTCAACAAATCCAACAAGGCCATTTACAGTAAATACAATTGATGAGCATTTAGATATGCTAATGGTTTGTCATCATCTCGATAAAAATGTACCGGAAGATGTTTCTTTTGCTGACAGTCGTATTCGTCCTGAGACAATAGCTGCAGAAGATATTTTACATGACATGGGCGTATTTAGTATGATGAGCAGCGATAGCCAGGCAATGGGACGGGTTGCAGAAGTCATAATTCGCACATGGCAAACGGCCCATAAAATGAAAGTGCAACGTGGTACTTTGGCAGAAGATGCAAAAAATAACAATGATAATTTTAGGGTAAAAAGATACATTGCTAAATACACCATCAATCCTGCAATATCGCACGGTATAAGTGAATATACGGGTTCATTAGAGGCCAGCAAGCTTGCTGACATTGTGTTATGGAAGCCTGCTATGTTTGGTGTAAAACCTGAAATGATTATAAAAGGAGGTATGATAATAGCTGCAAAAATGGGAGATCCTAATGCTTCCATTCCTACACCGCAGCCTGTTATTTACAGGCACATGTTTGGTGCAAGCGGTAAAGCATTGTTTAATACATGTGCCACATTTGTTTCAAAATTATCACTCCAAAAAAATATAGTACAGCAATATGGTTTGCAAAAAATGATATTACCGGTAAAAAATTGCAGAAATATCTCTAAGAAAAGTTTGATACACAATGATGCCACCCCGCAAATAGATGTGAACCCTGAAAACTATCAAGTAAAAGTAGATGGTGAAATAATAACCTGCGAGCCCATGAAAGAATTACCAATGGCACAGCGTTATTTTTTGTTTTAAATCATTTGGCATTCTATTGCCAATTTCATTTATATATTATCAATGCTTATTAAAGAAAAAAAAGGGAATATAAAATTAGTTGCAGCTAGCGATAAAACTATTGACGTTGTAACATTTGAATGGTACGAAACCAACAAACGAATTCAAAGAAAAGTGACAAAGTCAGGCACTGATATCTCTTTAAAGTTTTTAAAGGATAACCCTTTAATCACAGAAGGGGATATTTTTTTTGAAGATGATTATTCCATCATCATAGCAGAGGTGCTGCCATGTGAATGTTTGGTGATTGCACCAAAAAATATGTTTGAAATGGCAAGTGTTTGTTATGAAATAGGCAATAAGCACTTGCCATTATTTTTTGAGAATGATGAAGTGCTGGTGCCCTTTGAAAAACCTTTGTTTAAATTATTAATTACACTTGGTTATAGTATTAAACAAGAGCAAAGAAAATTATTACAGTCACTCAAAACCACTGTAGCACCTCATGGTAACCAAAACGAAACCTTATTTTCAAAAATTATGAAGCTTACCGTAAACAATGAGTAGTGCATTATTAAATTTATTGCACCTTACAGATCCCACATTACCTATTGGCGGTTTTGCTCATTCAGCAGGACTAGAAACTTATGTGCAACAGGGTTTGGTAAAAGACTCGGTTACTGCTAAATTATTTGTTGAGCAAATGTTGTCACAAAATTTATGCTACACCGATGCGGCTTTTTTATCATTGGCATTTGATGCAGCAAAAAAAAATGATTTTAAAAAAATATTATTGTTAGATGATGAATGTTCTGCTGTAAAATTACCCGCAGAAATAAGAAACGCAAGCAATAAATTAGGAATGAGGTTAATCAAAATTTTTATGCCATTAACTAAAAAATATTTTTTAGATAGCTATGCTGACGCTATTAGAAGCCGGAAAGCTATTGGTCATTATTGTATTGCTTTTGCTCTGTGTGCCGCAGCATCTAAAATTTCTAAGAAAAATGCTTTATGTGGATTTTACTACAACGCTGCGGTGGGTTATGTAACAAATGCAGTAAAACTTATACCACTAAGCCAGCAAAATGGTCAAGAAATTTTATTTTCATTACATAAACTAATTGATGATTTGGCAGGAAGATCTTTAAAGCCCGATGAGAGTCTAATTGGATTGTGTTGTACAGGTTTCGATATAAAAAGCATGCAGCATGAGAGGTTGTATTCGAGGTTGTATATGAGTTGAGCAATAAACGTAAAAGCCCTGTGGAGCAAACATTTGTTTACATATTGTATTTAATTTAAAAATAAAAATAACCCTTTGTGCATTAGCGGTTAAATTAAAAATGGAAAGAAGTTATATAAAAATTGGCGTGGCCGGCCCTGTTGGATCAGGTAAAACAGCTTTAATAGAAAGGCTAAGCCGCAATTTGATAAACGATTACAGCATTGCCGTTATAACCAATGACATTTATACAAAAGAAGATGCTGAGTTTCTTACCAAGAATAGTTTACTACCTGCCGAACGAATCATTGGTGTAGAAACCGGTGGCTGTCCACATACAGCTATAAGAGAAGACGCCAGTATGAACTTAGAAGCAGTAGAAGACATGGCCAATCGTTTTCCTGAAGTACAAATAATATTTATAGAAAGTGGCGGTGATAATTTGTCTGCAACATTTAGTCCTGACCTTGCTGATGTAACCATATTTGTAATTGATGTTGCCGAAGGAGATAAAATACCTAGGAAAGGTGGTCCCGGTATTACGAGAAGTGATTTGCTCATCATCAATAAAATTGATTTAGCACCTTATGTAAATGCTAATTTAGAAATGATGGAAACAGATGCACGAAGAATGCGAAATGGAAAACCATTTGTATTTACAAACTTAATGAGTTTACATGGGTTATATGATGTTATTGGTTGGATTAAAAAATATGCGCTGCTGGAAGATACAGAAGAACCAAAATTGTGCAGATAAAATATCTTAAAAATTAAAACAGTTATTGAAAGCAACGGTACATATACAAACTTTATTTCGAAATAATATATCAACAATTCAAAATTGTTATTTTACAGCACCGCTAAAAATAATGAACATTACAGAAGATAAGCGTGGTAAGGATTTACATTTAATGCTGATGAGTTCTTCGCCAGGTATTTTAGATGAAGATGAAGTGGAAATCAGAATTGATGTTGGAGAAAACTGTAGTTTCCAACTTCATACCCAATCTTATCAGCGATTATTTAATATGCAAAAAGGGGCAACACAGAATATGCAGGTTTGTCTGCAAAATGCTGCGTCATTCACTTATTTACCGCATCCATCAGTGCCACATCAAAATTCAATTTTTATAACAAATAGTAAAATTTACTTAGATACTAATTGCAAACTTATTTGGGGTGAAATATTAACCTGCGGCAGAAAGTTGAATAAAGAAATTTTTAAGTTTTCAAAATACCACAGTACGACAGAAATATTTTTGAGAAATAAACTTATTTTAAAGGAAAATTTATTAATGCAACCTTTATTTATCAATCCAAATTTAATGGGGAAAATGGAAGGCTATACGCACCAGGCGAGTTTTATTTATTATAATGAAATTATGCATATCAAATCACTGTCCGATAAATTATATGATAATTTGTTAACTGAAACTGAAATTGATTTTGGTATAACTTCTCCATCCATAAATCTTTTGATTATCAGAATACTTGGTTTAAGGGCAGAACAATTATATAATTGCTTAAAAAGAATTGCAGGCATTATTGCCGCTTCAAATAAGTAATATTATGCAACCTGATTTACAGATTTTAATAACTGCTGCAATTACTATTGCATGTCTGCATACCATCACAGGACCCGATCATTATTTGCCGTTTATTGCATTGTCCAAATCAGGTAGATGGAGTTTTACAAAAACAATATTGTGGACAATTACGTGTGGCTGCGGGCATGTATGGAGTTCTGTTTTGCTTGGTTTAGGTGGTGCAGCGATAGGATGGAATCTTCCAAAAATTTCAATGTTAGAAAATATTAAGGGTGGTGTTGCAGGTTGGGCGCTGCTTACATTTGGATTAATCTATTCTGTTTGGGGTTTGTGGCGTGCTTATAAAAATACAAAACACAAACATTTTGATACTGGAATTGACGGAGAAGTATATGTATATGAGCACAAACATGGAAGAGCCATGCAGCAAAGCGAAAGGCATAAAGTAACACCTTGGGTAATGTTTATAATTTTTTTATTAGGTCCATGCGAACCAATGATTCCATTGTTGTTCTTTCCTGCTGCAAAACATTCTTTTGATGGGATGCTTTTATTAATTTTTGTATATACATTATTTACATTGCTGGCAATGATAGTTATGGTTACTTTTGGTTATTACAGTTTATCTTTTTTAAAAACAGAAAAATTAGAAAAATATCTGCATGCTTTAGGAGGTTTAACATTGTTGATTTGTGGTTTAGGAATTGTTTATATGAGTTGGTAATTTTATGGCTGGCTAAAGAGTAGCATTAAATATCTATTTTTCTAACATCTCTTGTACCTGCATACAATTCATATTCAAATAACCTGCAATCAATTTTACTTGTATAAAATTCAATTCTTCTTTTAGGTTTTAGACCTATTTTTTTTGCGAGTTCTAAGTTTCCTGTAAAAATATAGCCGGTATAACCTTTGCATTTTTTCTTCATAAAATCTCCCAGCAATGCATAGGTTTCTTCCAGTTCTTTTTCTTCCCCTAATCTATCGCCATATTCAGGATTAAACATAATTACACTCCCTTCTTGCGCTGGCAATACAGTTTCCTGAAAATCGCAAACTTCATAAGTAATCATATCTTCCACACCTGCCATTCCTGCATTTATTTTAGAAATATTTATAGCATCTTCGCTGATGTCGGATGCTGTGATTTTTAAATCGGGTCTTTCGGTAACCTGAGCTTCTATTGCGTCAAGTTCTTTTTTATACATACTGTAATCGTATCCTTTTACATGCATGAAAGAGTAATTATTTCTGTATAATCCCGGTACTCTTTTAGTGGCTATCAATGCAGCTTCAATAGCAATTGTGCCCGAGCCACACATCGGATT
>JANXTG010000117.1 GCA_025352525.1 Ferruginibacter sp. | reverse complement strand
TCTGCCTGAAACCGTTTTCCATCAAACCGGTCTGAAAGATCCAAGGAACAAACAAATAATCAAGGCAATTGTAAAATTGTTTTCACTTTGAGAAAATATGTACTCCGAACGATCCATGTTATTTTATTTTTTTGGTCTTACTCGCAGCAAGTATTGAAAATTCAAATTTAACTTGAATCTGATCCGGATAATAAATTTATCCAGAGAAAATGTTTTAACCTGAAACAACTTCGGTAAAAGTTGATCAAAGATATACCGTGCACGGGCTGCCTCGCTTAGACGGAAATCCTTTTTGCTGCCTTTGAGCAAAAAGATTGCAGCGGATAGCCCTATACAAATGCTCATTCTTAGCCTCTGTTCACGCTCCTAATTTTTCTTAATAACACAAAAAATCCCGGCTGCTTTGCAACAACCGGGACTAATATATTTTAAAACAGCTTATGCCATTTCTGAACTCATGCTTTTGCTTACACGCTTGCGTGCATCTTCATCTAAAATATTCTTACGAAGACGGATGCTTTTTGGCGTAACCTCAATACATTCATCAGACTGTATGTACTCCATACATTCTTCTAAACTCATTTGGATTTTTGGTGCTGCCTTGCTTGCATCATCACTGCCACTTGCACGGTGATTGGTTAATTTTTTAGGCTCTGTTGCATTTACAACAAGATCGCCTGGCTTAATGTGTTCTGCAATGATCTGGCCTACATAAACCTCTTCACCTGGGTCTACAAAGAAACGACCACGATCCTGCAATTTATCTACTGAATAACCTGTTGTACGCTCTGTGGTTTTGCTTAACAATACACCATTGTTACGACCTGGAATTGGTCCTTTCCAAGGTTTGTATTCTGTAAAACGATGTGCCATAACAGCTTCGCCTGCAGTACCTGTAAGCATGGTGCTACGCAATCCAATTAATCCACGAGATGGAATTTCGAACTCCAAATGCTGCATTTCACCTTTGGTTTCCATGATCTGCATTTCGCCTTTGCGCTGTGTAACCAAATCAATTACTTTACCACTATATTCTGCAGGCACATCTACCACCAAATTTTCATAAGGCTCGTGCTTGCTGCCATTTATTTGTTTTACCAAAACCTGTGGCTGACCAACGGTAAGCTCAAAACCTTCTCTACGCATGGTTTCTATTAAAATACCAAGGTGAAGAATACCACGACCAAATACCAAGAAACTATCTGCACCATCTGTATCTTCTACACGCAATGCAAGGTTCTTTTCTGTTTCTTTCATCAACCTATCTTTAAGGTGACGGCTGGTTACAAACTTACCTTCTTTACCAAAAAACGGTGAGTTGTTAATGCTGAACAACATACTCATTGTAGGCTCATCAACACTAATTACCGGCAATGCTTCCGGATTTTCAACATCTGCAATGGTATCACCAATATTAAATTCTTCCAAACCTACAACTGCACAAATGTCTCCTGCTATAACTTCTGTAACTTTCTTTTTGCCCATGCCTTCGAAAACATACAGCTCTTTAATTTTCATTTTTTTAATGCTGCCATCTGCCTGCATCAGCGCTATTTGCTGGTTTTCTTTTACTACACCACGAGCTACTTTACCAACTGCAATACGACCAAGGAAAGATGAGTAATCCAAAGAAGTGATCTGCATTTGCAAAGGACCTTCGTTTACAATTGGCTCAGGTACATATTTAATTACACCATCCAACAATGGGAAAATGTTATCTATTTCTGTAAGGGTATCATTAAACCAACCGTTTTTACCCGAACCGTAGAAAGTTGGGAAATTCAACTGCTCTTCTGTAGCATCTAGGTTAAAAAATAATTCAAAAACTGCATCGTGCACTTCATCAGGACGGCAATTTGGTTTATCCACCTTGTTAATAACTACAATTGGCTTTAACCCAAGGGCCAAGGCTTTTTGCAATACAAAACGGGTTTGCGGCATTGGTCCTTCAAAAGCATCAACCAATAATACCACACCATCAGCCATTTTAAGTACACGCTCAACCTCACCACCAAAGTCACTGTGACCGGGAGTATCGATAACATTTATTTTATACCCTTCGTAAACAACAGCAGCGTTTTTACTAAAAATAGTAATACCACGCTCTCTTTCAAGATCGTTGCTATCCATTATTAAATCTCCGGTTTCCTGATTGTCTCTGAAAACTTTTGTAGAGTGAAGAATCTTATCAACCAAGGTTGTTTTACCGTGATCTACGTGTGCAATAATTGCGATGTTGCGAATATTCATTGAATTTATTTATTAGTGCCGATATTAGGCAGCACTGTTTTTAAGTGTGCAAAAGTACGGTATTTATGCCAGATGG
>JANXTG010000055.1 GCA_025352525.1 Ferruginibacter sp. | reverse complement strand
AGGGAAGCTGGCGAATCGGAGAAGCTTATAACATATGTTACTGATAGAGCAGGGCATGATCTTCGCTATGCGATAGATGCTACAAAATTAAAAAATGAATTGGGCTGGGTGCCATCTTTACAATTTGAAGAGGGGATCAGTAAAACTATAAACTGGTACCTTTCTAATAAAAAATGGCTGGATGACGTGACAAGTGGGGGGTATCAAAATTATTATGCTGAAATGTATGAGTAAATAATATTCTAACTTTCAGCAAAAATTTTAAATCATGAGGATTTCTGAGATTGAAAAAACTACTATTGTAAATGCAATTTTAGAAAAAGATAAAAATGCTCAAATTTTTTTATTTGGCTCCAGAACAGATGATTTTAAAAAAGGAGGAGATATCGATATTTTAGTACAATCAGATGAAATTGGAATATTGGAAATTGTAAAAATAAAAAGTACCATTTTTAAACATATACCGGAACAAAAAATTGATTTATTGGTTTCAAAATCGAACGAAACAAATCACTTTGTAGATTTTATCAGTAATCAGTTAATTTCTTTGATATGAACAAATTGTTGCAAATAATTAAAGAGCAATTAATGCTTTTGGAGCAAAGCAAAATTTCTTTACAATACTCCTTTAATGAATCTAAAAAGTTGATAGATAACAATGCGCATCAAGAGTTTAGTTTGCAACAACAAGATGTTTTTGAAGCATTTGCAAGTAGATTGGCAAGAACTGTAGATATTTTGGTACAAAAAGTTTTGAAGACAATACAGTTGTATGAAAGTGAACCTGTAAATACGATTAGGGATATGTTGCTACAGGCAGAAAAAAAGAATTTGATTGAGGGCGCTGAAATAATGTTTGAGCTAAGGTTGTTTAGAAATGAAATTGCACATGATTATTTGCCAAAAAGTCAAATAGCCATAATAGAAGCCTGCATTTATTTTACTCCATTTTTAATTACTAATGTAGATAGAACGTTGGTTTATTGTAAAAAATATTTTTAGTATTTTATGAAAGGCATAATATTGGCAGGCGGTTCGGGCACAAGGTTATACCCCATTACCATGGGGATAAGCAAGCAATTAATGCCTATCTATGATAAGCCCATGATTTATTATCCGCTTAGCACCTTAATGCTCGCAGGTATAAAAGAGATATTAATCATTACTACGCCTGAAGAACAGGAACAATTTAAACGATTATTGAAGGATGGTAGCCAATGGGGATGTATGATATCTTATGCAAAACAAGCAATACCAAACGGACTTGCACAAGCTTTCGTAATAGGTGCAGATTTTATCGGGAAAGATAGTGTGGCATTGGTGTTAGGAGATAATATTTTTTATGGGAGTGGGTTTGGCGACTTACTGAGGCAAAGTACTGGACAAAGTGGTGCCACTATATTTGCTTACCCGGTAAGTGACCCTGAAAGATATGGGGTGGTGGAATTTGATGATAATTTTAATGCAATTAGTATAGAAGAAAAGCCTACATACCCTAAAAGCAATTACGCAGTACCGGGTTTGTACTTTTACAACAACGAAGTAGTTGAAATTGCAAAAAATATACAGCCCAGCCCCAGAGGAGAATTTGAAATAACAACGATTAACGATATTTACCTTCAAAATAAAAAGTTGAAAGTTGCGGTACTTAATAGAGGCTTTGCGTGGTTAGATACAGGTACTTTTGATAGCCTAAGCGATGCATCAGAATACGTACGGGTGATAGAAAAGAGACAAGGACTAAAAATTGGATGTCCGGAAGAAGTAGCGTACAGAATGGGATTTATTACCGCTGCCCAATTGGCTGCTTTAGGAGAAGGTTTTAAGAACAGCGGTTACGGCGAGTATTTAAAAGGGATAAAATAATATTAAAGGAGCAGACGAATTTATAAAATTTTATTTTCCAAAAAAGTTGGAGTTTTAGACAAAAGGTATTGGATGTAATATTTTTTTAGATTTCATAATTATATTCCTTCTCCGGGTTTAGTATAAAGATTGAAATAAGGGAGTTTCAATCATTATAAACGCAAACAAGAAATTTCATTTAACGGAATAACGTACAGGTCGTTTTTAAAGACTGAATTCTTATATTAAAAAATATTTTTAGAAAAAATGAAGAATTGAACTGCCGCACATGCTAAACCAATCTTCAAACATTAGTTTAAAAACATTGATTCGAGCCATAAAATGAAGCTGACAAGATCTTTTATTATTTACACTGCAGGCAATTATCTTATACAACAAAAAGCATTCAATTTATTTGTTATTTCCCTGATAGAACTAGTGCTAAATCTAATTCCAAATTATATACTTATAAACAAATATCAAACTATAGGTGCGACCTATTCAACTGCAATTACGTATTTTGTAATGGGTACATTAACTGTCTTTGTCGCAATTAAAATTCAGAAGCTACCTTAGAGGGTCTGGAAAGAGTAAAACTTTAAATAAAATGGAAATTAGGAATAGAACAAGAATTTTGAATATTTTTCGTAGATTTTTTTTGAATGCTACGATGGAGCGAGTTCTTTATTGGCTTATAAAAAACAAAATTGCATTAGGCGTTTTTGGTAGACTTATTCCTATTCATTTTATGTATGATAAACCCTCTTATCGTATTGCAAAACGAAATGGTATCAATTATAAACTAGACCTAAGTAGCTTTAACAATTGGGCTATATTTTGGGAAATAGAAGTTGAGTTAATGGCTAAAAGGAAACTATTTTCTTTAATAAAAGAAGGTAATAATTTCATTGACATCGGTGCTCACGTAGGGCAAATCACCTTAGAGGCTGCCCGTATTGTTGGTAAGAAAGGCAAAGTGTTTTCTTTTGAACCACATCCGAATACTTTTGCTCAATTCCAACAAAATGTTGCATTAAACAATTTCAGTAATATTACTGAATGCAATTTTGGCTTAGGAGATGAAGTGGGTAAGTTTTATGTAGAAGTGATAGACGAGAACAATGCAGGTATGAATAGAATATCGAAAAATAACAGCAGTAATATTGCGGTAGAAGTAAAAACTTTAGATGACTATTTATTAACTACAGACATTAAAAGCTTGGATTTTATAAAAGTGGATGTAGAGGGTTTTGAATATAAAACGTTAAAAGGTGGGGAAAAAACCTTACTAAAATGGCATCCTGTTTTATTTATTGAATTAGACGACGCTACCTTAAAAGCTCAAAACTCAAGTCCTAAAGAACTTTTAATTTACTTAAATAATGTAGGCTATTCTAAAATTGTCAATGTTTATACGGATAAACTTGTCACTTGCGAAGACAATCTAGACTGGGCTCACTTTGATATTTTATGTTATCCGTAAAAGCCATTTTAAATGATGAAAGAAAGGATAGTAAATAAAATTGGTATCAAGAAATTTTTATACGTTTTACCTACGTTGGGAATTGGGGGCGCGGAATTACAAACTATCAACCAACTTAATTACTTTCAAGAAAACGAAATAAATAATTTTAGCTTAGTTATACTTTCAGAAAAAGTTGATAAGAAATGTGCCTCATCCTTGAAGCTTCCAAAAGAAAAGATGTTTGTAATAGGAATTAATAATATGGATGTAATTTCATCAAAAAGTTTGTTTGCTTCATTTAAAGCAGTAAAAAATCTTTCCAAAATAATAATTCAGACTAAATCAAACGCTGTATTAGCCGTGCTGCTAATTTCTCAATGGGTAACAAGACTTACCAAAGTGTACCATTTTATTACATTCAAACCCACGTTTGAAATTATAAGTTACTACAGAGGATTAGACTATCAGCTTTTTTTGAAGAAAAAATTTTATTTAAGAATATTTAATACCACAAATAAGGCAATAGCTTTTTTTACTGACAATAAAAGTATTTTCATATCAGGAGCTGTAAAAAATGATGTTGTCAAAAATTTTTATGTCAATAATAGTAGTATTATAATTCATAATAGCCTACCTGAGGTAAAGGTTGATAGTGTCGCCGGCCAAGCATTTTTACAGCAATATGGTATTAACAAACATAAATTTGTTTTGGTAGTTCCTGGTGTCGTGCTTGGGGTTTCTAAAGGTCATTTTTTCTTTGTAGAAGCATTCAAATTATTTTTGAGTAGAAAAAATATATCGCCAAAAGAGATTAAAGTAATAATAGCCGGAGATGGCCCAGACTTTGAAAAATTAAAGCTGTTGATATCGAAGTATGAACTTTCAGATTACTTTATTTTAAATGGATTTATGCAAAATAAGGATTTGCTTTCCTTGTTTAATGTTGTAGATCTCGTTGTGGTGCCTTCCATCTCTGAGGGTTTCGGTAATGTAATCATTGAGGCACTTAGGCAGCAAGCATTAATATTGGCATCTGATACTGGTGGTATACCGGAAATAATTAAAGATGGAAAAAATGGATTGTTGTTTAAATCAAATAATATTGATTCGCTGGTAGAAAGACTTAATTATGTTTACGTAAACAAAGGAGTAGAAATAATTGATACAGAGGAAATGAAGAAAACTTTTAGATCTAAATTCACTTTAGAAACTCAAATAGCTAACATTGTAGAATTTTTGTCGTGAAAATTTTGAGCCCTAAATCAAGAGTGAGCATTTAAATTCCTTAGAAGATATTGCACTTAAAATATCTTTCACACTTGCATACGCCGTTCCATAAAAAAGTTTTTAAAAAAGGGGCATTAGTCTCTTAAAATCTAGGACAGATGAAGACTTAGTACACTTTTAAGTAGGATACAACGGGATTTAATTAACTATAATAAACTTTTGATTTCTAGAAGTATTAGGGAGTTTTATAAGAAACTGTAACATTTTAGAGGTGATAGCTTGACTGCATTTTTGGAAGCAAGCAAATTCTTTCTCAAATTGTTTAATAACTTTAACCAGGTGATGCAGATATTAATAACCTAGTATGGTACATTTGCCATACACAAAATTACCTGTAAAAAGGATATAGCTACCACTTAATGAAATCCCTTCGCTCCTTAAGCATATTCACATTTGTCGGCTTTTTTGGTGCAGGGATTAATTTTCTGCTGATGCCATTATTGTCGCACTATCTTACTCCGACTGACTATGGTTTATTGGCACTTATTAATACTTACGTGACTATTTTAATCCCTTTAGTTAGTCTGGTAGCATATGGTTATATAACTGTGGAGTATTTCCATATGGAGGACCAAAGGAAGTTTGCTTCATTATTTTCCTCAGTAGCCGTAATACCTATTTTACCTACTCTTGTTCTTTTTGTCTTCGGCTATTTTTTTTATGATTATTTCGCAGGCATATTAGAGCTTCCTGTAGATGCTAAATGGTGGGCATTAAGTATGTTTCCATTAGCGGCTATGACGGTGTATATAGATACTATTGCCTCTTACCAAGTTGTAACAAGGGACTCTAAATACTATGCAGTTTATAATGTTTTAAGAGTTTTGGTAGAGGTAGGTCTTACCTTGCTTTTTGTTCTTCCTATGGCGATGGGCTGGAAAGGAAGACTCCTTTCTTGGATGATAACTTCAGTAATATTCACAGCAGCAAGTTTTTTTTATTTTTATCGGAAGAAGCTTCTCACATTGGAAATTCAATGGAAATATGTGAAGGCAGCTATCATATTTGGCGCACCCTTAATTTTTCATACGCTGGGTAAATTTGTGGTAAACCAATCAGATAGACTATTTATTTCCAAGATGGTTTCTCTGCAAGAAGCGGGTATTTATAGCGTGGGATATACCATTGGAACTGTAATGCTTATTGGCGCAAGCGCATTAGCCAATATTGCCTCACCATTTATTATGGAACGTCTTAAAACAATTGATGCACAACAGGAGCGACAAATAAGAAGATTTACGTACATGTGTATTGGTGGACTGATACTCATATTGTTAATAATGAATATAGCAAGTCCATTCTTTTTTAAGTATTTTATGGACATAAGGTATTTGAAAGGATATACGTATGTGTTTTGGGTTAGTTTGGGTTATTTCTTTTGGGGCGTATATATGCTTTTTTCCTTCTACATTTATTATTATAAAAAAACAAAATTTCTTGTTTGGTTGGCCATCATTAATATAATAACCAACCTTGCTTTCAATTATTATTTTATAAGAATATATGGGGGGATTGGGGCGGCTTATGCTACGGCTTTATCGTTCTTTATTAACCTTGTGTTATTGTTGTTAAGGGTTTTTAAGATGTTGCCTTGGTTTAGATTTCACCTTTCCGATTTTAAAAAATAATGTGGACACATTCTTCCACTGTAATCTTACTTGATTGTACGTTAGAAGAGTTTATATTTACCGTTTATTGGATATAGTTATTATGGATCTAAAAGGAAAGAAAGTATTATTAACCGGTGCAGATGGTTTTATAGGTAGTCATCTTGCAGAATTATTGGTGGTTGCAGGATGCGAGGTAACCGCTTTTGTTTATTATAACTCTTTCAATTCGTGGGGTTGGCTAGATTCTTTAGAAAAAGACAAGCTCTCAAAGATTAAAATTTTTGCCGGCGATATTCGTGATCCTTACGGCGTTCGAACTGCTATGAAAGGGATTGACGTAGTGTTCCATTTGGCGGCACTTATAGCAATACCTTTTTCTTACCATAGTCCCGATTCCTACATAGATACTAATGTGAAGGGCACACTGAATATAGTACAAGCCGCAAAAGATTTAGGAATAGAAAGGATTATTGTAACTTCTACTTCGGAAGTTTACGGAACTGCACAATATGTGCCTATAGATGAATTGCATCCAAGGCAACCACAATCTCCCTATAGCGCTTCAAAGATTGGTGCCGATTGCATTGCAGAATCCTTTTATAGAAGCTTCAACCTTCCGCTTACAATTGTGCGTCCCTTCAATACTTTTGGACCTCGCCAAAGTGCCAGAGCCATTATTCCTACCGTCATTACACAATTGTTGGCTGGTATAGAAGAAATAAAACTTGGTGATTTGACACCTACCCGTGACCTTGTTTTTGTAAAGGATACTGTTGCTGGATTTTTGGCAATTGCAGAGAGCAATGCACTAATCGGCCACGATTGCAATATTGCCACACAGGCAGAAATTTCCATCGGAGAACTTGCTAAGATGTTGATCAATAAAATAAACCCTTCGGCGACTATTTTGCAGGAAGAAGAAAGGATGCGCCCAGAAAAAAGCGAGGTATTTAGGTTATTCGGATCAAATCAAAAACTTAAGGCACATACTGATTGGGAGGCAAAATATTCTTTTGAGGCCGGAATAGATGAGACAATTGCCTGGTTTCGCAAGCCTGAAAATAACAGTAATTACAAAGCCAATATTTATAACATTTGATAATGGAAAGTACCGCAACTATAAGCAATAAAAAGGATCAGCAGATTAGAAAATTTGGAGAAATAATTCAAATGATACGCAATATATTTTCTACTCCAACAGATTTCATTCCCCTTCATAAACCATATTTTGGAGGGAATGAAAAAAAATATCTGGAAGAAACAATTGATAGTACTTTTGTTTCTACAGTGGGACCATTTGTAGATAAGTTTGAGGAAATGATGCAGCAGATAACCGGGGCAAAATATGCTGTAGCCACCACAAACGGCACTACAGCTTTACACTTAAGCCTACTAGTTGCAGGAGTAAAAAAGGGTGAAGAGGTTATCACACAAGCGCTCACATTTGTTGCTACTTCCAATGCAATAGCACATGCAGGAGCAGTTCCAATTTTCGTGGATGTTGATAAGGATTGTTTAGGAATGTCTGCTGTATCATTAAGAGATTGGTTGGATAAGAATGCGAAAGTGAATTCTGAAAAGCAGTGTATAAACAAAAATACCGGTAATAGAATTGCAGCATGTCTTCCTATGCATAGTTTCGGACTACCGTTGCAAATTGAAGACATAATAAATGTTTGTAATGAATATTATTTACCGGTTATAGAAGATGCTGCAGAATCATTGGGTAGTTATATAGGAGAAAGTCATACTGGTACCTTTGGACTATTAGGTACTTTCTCTTTTAATGGAAATAAGACGATTACTTGTGGTGGGGGAGGTGCAGTTATTACGAACGACGAAACATTGGCTAAAAAAGCCAAGCATTTATCTACCACCGCCAAGGTTCCTCACAAATGGGAATTTGCTCATAATGAGATAGGATATAATTATCGTTTGCCAAATTTGAATGCTGCATTGGCTTGTGCACAACTAGAACAGTTGCCAGCAATACTGGCGAATAAAAGATCATTAGCGCAATTATATAAACAGTTTTTCAAAAATACAGATATAGAGTTTATAGAAGAAAGAACTGGCACCACAGCCAATTATTGGCTAAATACTATTATGTTTAGAACTGAGGAAGAACAGTTGGCTTTCCTAGATTTTACTAACAATAATGGTGTAATGACCAGACCAGCATGGAAATTAATGACTGAATTGCCAATGTATGCTTTATGCGAGCGTGGCAATTTGGATAACAGTGAGTACATGGTACAAAGGCTTGTAAATATTCCCAGTTCTTATCGCCCATGAAAAACTTAATCTTAATAGGTGCGGGCGGGCATTGTACTTCTTGTATAGATGTTATTGAGCAGGAAGGCAAGTTCCGAATTGTTGGTATTTTAGATGTGAAGGAGAACTTGAATAAAGAGTTGTTTGGTTATAAAATTATCGGTACTGATGAAGATATACATCATTATGTAGAAGGAAATTATTTCTTATGTACTTTAGGTATGATAAATAACTTCCCTCTTAGAGAAAGGATAATAAAGAAATTTGTTGATGGTGGAGCAAAGTTTGCGACCATTGTTTCTCCAAAAGCCCAATTCTCCAAACATGCAGTGATAGGTGATGGTAGCATTATAATGCACAATGCTACGGTTAATGCAAATGTAATTGTAGGATTACATTGTATAATAAATACTGGGGCTAACATAGAACACGACTGCATTATAGGGAACGGCACACACATTTCTACAAATGCAGTGATTAATGGTAATTGCCGCATATCTGAAAATTGTTTTGTGGGCAGTAATTCAACAGTAATACAGGGGATTATATTACCTGAAAAGTCAATAGTAGGTGCAGGAGCAGTATTATTAACATCGTTTACCAAAAATGGCACATTTGTGGGTAATCCTGCAAGGGAAAACAAAAAATGAAGACGAAAGTAATTATTATAGCAGAAGCTGGAGTAAATCATAACGGCAGTATTGAAACAGCTAAAAAATTAGTAGATGCGGCGGTGGATGCGGGTGTGGACTATGTAAAATTTCAAAGTTTTAAAGCATCCTCATTGGTAAGTAAACATGCTGTTAAGGCAGCTTACCAAAAAGCACAAACAGATAGCACGGAATCGCAGCTTGAGATGTTGCAAAAGCTGGAACTGAGCGAAGCAGACCACTACGATTTATTAAAATATTGTCAATTTAAACAAATTAAATTTCTCTCGACAGCATTTGATATCGAAAGCATAGACTTACTCAAAAGTTTAGGAATGACACTTGGCAAAATTCCCTCAGGTGAAATGACCAACTTACCTTACTTACGTAAGATGGCAGCGAGCTTTCCTAAAATCATTTTTAGTACGGGTATGTGTAGCATGGAAGACATACAAAATACTTATGATGTGCTAATAAAAGAAGGAACCAGACCTGAAAATATAACTGTGCTACATTGTAATACTGAGTATCCTACTCCTATGCAGGACGTACATTTAAAGGCTATGAATACTATACGAGAACAATTTAACGTAAACGTAGGCTACAGTGACCATACCTTAGGGATAGAAATACCTATTGCAGCTGTGGCACTCGGGGCGTGTGTTATAGAAAAACATTTCACACTCGATAAGAATGCAAAAGGACCAGACCATAAAGCATCTTTGGAGCCTGCTGACTTAAAAGCAATGGTATCTGCCATAAGGAATATTGAATTAGCGCTTGGCAGTACCGTAAAGCAAATGTCTGCCTCCGAAGAGAAAAATAAAACAATTGCCCGCAAAAGTTTAGTAGCCAAATGGCCCATTAATAAAGGAGAGATTTTCACGGAAGAAAATATTACCGCTAAAAGACCTGGAGATGGAATTAGCCCTATGTTTATAGATGACGTGTTGGGAAAAATAGCTAAACAAAATTTTGAAGCTGACCAACCAATTGTATTATGAAAAAAATCTGCGTCATAACGGGATCACGAGCTGAATATGGATTATTGCAGTCGCTTATGCTGCTTATAAAGCAAAGCAAATCTTTACGATTGCAAATATTGGCAACAGGTATGCATCTTTCGCAAGAGTTTGGCTTAACTTATAAAAATATAGAAGAAGATGGTTTTGTAATTGATGAAAAAGTAGAAATGCTTTTGTCTGCTGATACTGATGTTGCTGTGGCCAAATCTACCGGATTGGGAATGATAGGTTTTGCGGATGCCCTTCGAAGATTAAATCCAGATCTTATTATTATTTTAGGAGACCGTTTCGAAATTTTTGCAGCTGCAAGTGCTGCTTACCTGATAAAGCTGCCGATAGCTCATTTACATGGAGGCGAACTAACCGAAGGAGCAACAGATGATGCACTTCGGCATGCTATTACTAAAATGAGTTATTTACATTTCACATCTACTGAAACTTACCGTAAAAGAGTAATCCAATTAGGAGAAGATCCTGCTAGAGTATACAATTTTGGAGCTATAGGAATTGACGCAATAAAGGATCTTAATCTATTTTCTAAAGATGAATTAGAAGCATCGCTAGGAATTAAACTAAGAACGAAAATCCTTTTAGTTACCTATCATCCTGTTACTATGGAGCATCATACTGCAGCGTTACAAATGGATGAACTTACAATGGCCTTACAAGATTTTGTGGATTGCACAATAATATTTACAATGCCTAATGCGGATGCAGATGGCAGAATAATAATGCAAAAGATTGACGATTTTGTTAGTAAAAATGAATTTGCCTTTGCCTTTAAAAGTTTAGGGCAGCTACGCTACCTTAGTGTTATGAACATTGCATCTGTGGTAATAGGTAATTCTTCATCAGGCATTATTGAAGCACCTTCCTTAGGTGTACCTACAATAAACATTGGTGACAGGCAAAAAGGCAGAATAAGTTGTACAACAGTGACTGATGTAGGGGCAGAACATAATGCAATTAAAGTAGCTATCGATCATGCTTTGCAACCGGAATACAAGGATTGGTGTACAACACAAACTAACCCGTATGGGGATGGAGGTACTTCAACAAAAATTTTGGAAACAATAGAATCGCTGAATACTATTACTGATCTAAAAAAGAAATTTTTCGACAATTAAAAAATGAGCACTTTTTCTCACCATATTATTTCTGACAATACCAATATAAAAGAAGCTCTTGTATCACTTAATAGTATTGAAGACACGTTCCTTTTATTATTTGTGATTGACAACGAGGGTAAAATGATCGGCACCATTACAGACGGGGATATACGCCGGGCACTAATAAAAGGTGCTACCATGGAGGACTCTGTTACAAAAGGCATATATCGAAACTTTCGATTTATTCGTCAAAAAACATTTAGTTTAAAACAATTTAGAAATTACAAGGAGGAAGGCATCAACCTATTGCCTGTATTGGATGATGAAAATAAAATAATAGGGATTAAGAACCTTAAAGAATTAAAGAGTTTGTTGCCCATAGATGTGGTTATTATGGCGGGAGGTGAAGGTCAGCGGCTAAGACCTTTAACTGAAAACACTCCAAAACCATTATTGAAAGTAGGTGATAAACCAATTATAGAACATAATATAGATCGATTAGTAAAGTTTGGCGTCCAAAACATTTATATAACACTTCGATATTTAGGTCAGCAAATAGAGGATTATTTGGGAGATGGCAGCAATAAAAATACAAGTATAAAGTATGTAACGGAAATAGAAAAATTGGGTACTTTAGGAGCAGTTGGGCTCTGTTCAGAGTTTCAAAACGATGTAGTCTTAATAATGAATTCTGACCTTCTTACAAATATTGATTATGAAGATTTTTACACATTTTTTTTAGAGGCAAAAGCAGATATGCTTATTGCTGCCGTGCCTTACAATGTAAAAGTACCCTATGCTGTGTTGGAAATTGAGAATAATCGAGTTAAACGTTTTGCTGAGAAGCCTACCTACACTTATCATAGCAATGCTGGTATATATCTTATAAAAAAAGAATTACTAAACCGCATAACTGGTAATGAGACATATGATGCAACTGACTTTATGGAAGCCTTGATAAATGAAAATCGTAACGTGCAAACTTTTCCACTCATGGAGTATTGGTTGGATATTGGTAAACATGAAGATTATGAAAAGGCTCAAGAAGCCATAAAACACATGAAATTATAACAAAAATATAATAGCTTATTAAAAATTTAATAAAACAAGTTTTACTTTTACAAATGGATAAAAAAATTTTAGTTATTGGTCTTGGTTCAATGGGTAACCGGCGTATTCGATGTTTACAGTTCTTAGGGATCCACAATATTGTTGGGTTTGATACTAGGGAAGATCGGCGGAAAAATTCCTTTGAATTATATAAGATATCGGTATCTGACGACTTTAATGATTTAATAAAAAAACAGGCATTTGATGCCTGGATTATTTCTGTACCACCTGATTGCCATCATATATATATGAAGCAAGCCATATTACATAATGTGCCTGCCTTTATTGAAGCGAGTGTAGTTGATACTGATATGATTGATATTATGACTTCTGCATCCTTAAAAAATATTTTACTCGCCCCTTCTTGCACGCTATACTTCCACCCGGCAGTCAAGGCGATTTTTGATATAGTGCGTAAGAATGAATTGGGGAAGATTTCTTCGGTTTTATATCACAGCGGGCAATACTTACCCGACTGGCACACATATGAACCTGTTAAGGATTATTATGTATCGAAAAATGCAACAGGTGGTGCAAGAGAAATTGTTCCATTTGAACTTACATGGTTAACCCAGATGTTGGGCTTTCCCCAACGTATAACAGGATTCTATAAGAAAACCATTGAGATTTTAGGTGCTGAAGATATTGATGATACGTATTGCTTGCTTTTGGACTATCAAAGTTTCTTAATGAGCCTAACAGTAGATGTAGTATCCAGAGTAGCTACCCGTAGACTTACAATAAATGGATCCGAAAAACAACTGGTTTGGAATTGGGATGTAGATGCCATACAAATATTTGATTCTTCAACCGGAATGTGGAGTAATCTAAATTATGAAATTAAAGCAGCACAAAATGGATATAATAAGAATATAACAGAAGGGATGTATATTGAAGAAATGGAAACATTTCTTAATTTTTCCTTTAAAGGAGGCTTATGGCCAAGTAGTCTTGAACATGACCATAAAGTCCTTAGAATACTTTACTTAGCTGAAACAAGTTCTGATAGCGATACAATAATGCCTTTTAAATAATGACCGGAATCTTCATAATAGCCCGTTTAGGCTCAACTAGACTTAGCCAAAAGCATCTAATTAAGGCAGCAGGTAAAACTTTCATAGAATGGTTAGTTAACAGGTTTTTAAAAGAATTTGAAAACGAAATAATTACTGGAGTTGTTAGAATTTATATAACTACATCGGATGCAGATATTTTAAACAAAAAGTTTGAGAAAATCTTTGCAAATAACAAAAATCTTACGGTTTTTTATGGCTCAGATGATAACATTCCACTACGACAACTGCAATGCGCAAATGCAAATGCTATAAATAACATTATTTCAATAGATGGGGACGATATTTTATGTTCTACTAAGGGTGCAAGGTATGTACTGGATGCTTTAACAAATGGGGCAGAGCGAGCATCAACTGTCAACTTGCCATTGGGAATGAATGTTGCAGGATACAAAACTTCCGTATTGCAAAAAATTCTCTCTACGTCAAAGTATTTAAAATTAGAAACAGGTTGGGGTCGAATTTTTGAATCTACCATAACTGAAAAAATTTTTTTGGGTGGAGAACAAAGTGGACTAAGGATGACGTTGGATTACCCCGAAGATTCAAAATTTTTTCAGGAAGTAATTGAAAAATTAAAACATACAATTCTTACAATTAGTGATGAATATCTTATCAATTTTATTATCGAAAACAAGATAAATCAGATTAATGGAAAACTAAATGATCTTTATTGGCGTAATTTTAGCGAACAAAAACAACAAGAAACTAAAAAAACTGATAATCATTAAAATGAATTTTCAAAAACGACTACATCAAGCAATTCCGGGGGGCTCTCATACATATTCTCGTGGCGATGATCAATTTCCAAGTAATGCGCCTGAAATTCTAGTATCAGGGAAAGGGGCTTATGTTTTTGATCCAAGAGGTAAGAAATATCTGGATTATGGAATGGGCTTGAGATCGGTAAATATTGGATACGGTAACCTGGAAGTTGCTGACGCTTGCTATGAGGAAATTTTAAAAGGAAATAACTTAACCCGTGCATCGGTAACAGAATTAAAAGCTGCCGAATTATTAATAGAAACGATTCCATCTGTTGAGATGGTAAAATTTGCAAAGCATGGTTCAACAATTACTTCTGCAGCGATGAAGTTGTCACGTGCTTATACAGGCCGTACTATAGTAGCAGTGCCTGATTCTCAGCCTTTTTTTTCATTTGATGATTGGTTTATTGGTTCTACCGTTATGAAGCGGGGCGTGCCCAGTCAAATATCCAAACTTACAGCTACATTTAAATATAATGACATTAGTTCTTTGGAAGCACTTTTCGACAATTACCCAGGTCAAATTGCAGCAGTAATGTTAGAGGCTGCAACCGATGTTGGACCAAAGGATGATTTCTTACATAAAGTAAAGGCAATTTGTCAGAAGAATGGCACAATTTTTATCATTGACGAAATGATTACAGGTTTTCGGTGGGATTTGCAAGGGGCGCAAAATTATTTTGGAATTGAACCCGATCTCTGCACATTTGGAAAGGCTATGGCAAATGGATTTGCCGTAGCTGCACTCGGAGGAAAAAGAGAAATTATGAAAATTGGAGGCATTCAAGAGTTGGGAGAAGAGCGAGTTTTCCTAACATCGACCACACACGGAGCAGAGATGGTTTCTCTAGGAGCGTTTATTAAAACCATGGAGATAATGAAGAGGGAAAATGTGATAAATCATTTTTGGACTTATGGAGAACAATTAAAAAAAGGACTAAATCAGATATCTTTTGGACTTGGTATAGGTGATAAGTTTGTAGTTGATGGATATTCTTGTTCGCCAGCATTCGTTACAAAAGATCAAAATGGGGTTATATCTAGAGAATTTAGAACATTGTTTTCGCAAGAAATGATAAAAAATGGTGTTCTTATGCCATACATAGCTATATCAAACTCACATACAAGCGTCGAACTTGAATTAACTTTAGATGCTGCTGAAAAGTCATTGAAAACCTATAAGAAAGCATTAAATGAGGGATATGAAAAATATTTAGAAGGAGATGTAATTAAACCTGTGTTTAGAAAATATAATTGATGTTTGTAATTGATAAAAAAATCATAGTAATAACCGGTGGAAATGGTTTATTAGGCAAGCAGATTGTTTCGAGCTTGCGACTGGCTGGTGCAACCGTAATTGCTACTGATATAAAAGTAGATTTACATGATAATTTGCAGGTAGAAATGGATATAACTAATGAGATTTCGGTTGAAAAGGCTATTGCTGGAATCTTAAAAAACTATGGGAGGATAGATGGATGGGTAAACAATGCATATCCAAAAACTTCAGATTGGGGATTGAAATTTGAATTAATTCCGTTGTCATCTTGGCAGAAAAATGTTGATATGCACTTAAATGGGTATTTTTTATGCTGCCAAAAAGTGCTAGAAATAATGAAACATCAAAATTTTGGGTCATTAATAAATATGTCTTCAATTTATGGGATTGTGGGACCCGATTTTAATATTTATGCTGGTACATCAATGACGATGCCTGCTGCATATGCTGCAATTAAGGGAGGAATAGTAAATTTAACAAGATATTTAGCCGCATATTACGGTCCTTCAAAAATACGTGTAAATACTGTTTCTCCAGGAGGTATTTTTGATAATCAACCTGAAAGTTTTATAAATTCTTACGAAAATAAAGTACCACTTCGTAAAATGGGAAAACCAGAGGATATATTAGGTGCAATACATTATTTATTGGCAGATGAGTCTTCTTATGTTACTGGTCATAATCTTATTATTGATGGAGGATGGAGTATTATCTAAATTTTTTAAAAGAGGAAAAACCTGCAGTCAAGCCTATATCATTTGCTGAAAGTTTTAATACTAATAAGTGATATAAAATGACAACAAAGAAAAAAATATTAGTTTACTGGTATTATCATCGAAAAGATTTATTAAGTCCATTTATTAAATTGAGTCATCAATTTGAATGGCATTTTATTCTTTATCGTAGTAAAGCAGAAGAAACTCAACTTGACTTTCCTTTTTCTATCCATTATTGGGATGATTATTATTCTCCTTATAATCTACTTAATGATTTAAAACCCAAGGCAGTTGTTTTAATGGAATTAAGTAATGTTTATGCATTAAGTCTCAATATTGCCTCTAAATACTTAGGTATCACCACATTTATCCTAGAGCATGGTTTGAAACTTACCTACGATTATTACATAAATAATCAACTAAAAGTCAAACCAAGCAATACTATCCTAAATAATGAAATTTCAAAAATAAGTGTTACAAGAAAATTGAAGACATTGATGTTTTATTTTCGCTGTTTAAAAATTCGCAATTTTTCTAATGCTTTTATACTACTTAAATATTTAAAAAATATTTTACTAAGTAAAACAGATAAATCAATTGCTGAATATAAATTTAATTTGAGAAATGCAGATAAATACCTTCTTTTTTCAAAACAGAATCTGGCTTATTATCAAGAACGTGATGGAATACAGCCAGAAGATGCTATATTTTTTGGTAATCCGTATTTAGATGATTTAGCAAATATTTCTATCTCTAAAAATAAAAATGAAGAGGGCTACTACCTTTTGTTAGATGATGGTTTATTGGAAAGTTTTGGTATATCGACCAAGGAAAAAAATACATTTTTAGAAAATCTCAATAATGTAGCTATAGAGAAAAAAGTTGCACTATATGTCAAGCTACATCCAGCTGATTATGGAAGAAAGGATCTTTTTTCTAACGAGAATATAAGGTATCTAGATCATGTAGAACCAAAGGAACTTTTCAAAAATGCTATTGCTATTTTCGCTCTATCTTCCACTATGGCTCTCCCCCTTATACCCAAAGGTCAGGTTTTTTTGTTTCGCATTATTAATAATGAAATTCAGGAGGAATTAGAAAGGTGGAATGTCCCGTTTCTTGACTTTTATTCTTTTGAAAGTCGCGAAGTAAATCCTTCAAATATTCAAATGAACAAACAAGATGCGCAAAATTTTATTGACCAATTTCTTTACATAAATGATGGGCAAGCAGTAATAAGATTGGGAAAAATTCTTAATAATTATACAAATAATGAGAAAGAAAAAAATTGAATAAATGAATTGGGAAACCCTTTATTTGGGTACAAGATTTAATGAAAGCTTATAAAAAAACATTAATACCATAAAATTGAAATAATGGTGAATTAATTACTTATTGGGGGTTCGTCTTTTTTACGATTATATTAATTATTAATAAGAAAATATATGAAAACATACATGTCTACATATTTCCTATGATTAAAACATTATTATCCATAAGGTTATTGCTTAATTTTTAAATATGAAAAAGAAAATATTATTTATACTTAATGATCTGGGTGGCGGTGGAGCTGAGAAAGTCTTTGTTAATATTGCCAACGGCTTGAAATCACAAGGCGTAGAGGTTGAAATGCTATTAGCAGAAAACCAGGGTGTGTATTTTGATTTGGTGGATCCGGATATTCCTTTACATATTCTTGGAACAAAATCTTTTTTAGGTATACTTAGAAAATTGCCTTCCTTTTTAAAACGGAGGAAATACACACATGTTTTTACAGCTTTTGATTATATCTCCGCCGCAACGATTATCACAAATAGAAGATTAAAGCATAAGTTTATTACTATAACGACTTTACATTACAATTTACCGTATCAACTTTCTATTTTGCCTTGGGTTAATAGAATTTGGTTGCAATATTTGAATAAATATATAATTGCAAAGGCTGATAAACTTGTGTGCGTAAGTAATGGAGTTGGTCAAGGTTTTAAGGAGGTTGCTCAAAAAAAGGATTTGCAGATACAGACCATTTACAATCCTGTGGTAGATTCTGCACTTTTCGATTTTGCTAAAGAAGAGATTGAAAATGATTTTAGCAGTATGGATTACCTTATAACTATCGGGCGACTTAATGACCAAAAGAATCAAAAAAGCCTGCTCTATGCATTCCAATTGATACTTCAGCAAAAGCCTAAGCTTCATTTACTAATTTTAGGTGCAGGGCCAAAGGAAATTGAGCTGAAAAATACATGTAAGGATTTAGCAATTCAACATAAAGTTCATTTTCTAGGTTTTCAACCTAACCCTTTTAAATACTTAATACGTGCAAAATTATTTGTACTGTCCTCTGATAGTGAAGGATTGGGCAATGTGATAATAGAAGCGCTTGCCCTAGGTATAAATGTAGTAAGTACAGATTGCCCTAGTGGCCCAAGTGAAATATTAGTTAATAATAAATATGGTTGGTTATCAGAAATGAAAAATCCTGTTGATCTGGCAAAAAAAATCAATATGGCCCTGCAGCATCCTAAACTTCCTTCTTTCTTACAAGAACGATCAAAATTATTTGAAACAAATCGAATAGTAATGCAGTATTTAAACCTATTAGATTGATGGTAAAATTAACATGTCTTTAAGTTTAAAAAAAGGGTTAACGGCTAACACATACAGTTACAACCTTTAAAACCCAAATCTACCAACTTTGTTTATTTTTTTACGTATTTTAGATCATGTACATTAATTGTGGCTGGTAACAATCTCAAGAGAAACTGGCATATTTATCAATATTATGATATTCTAAAAAATAAAAAAATCTTGTATTGCCTTAACATTTTATAATGGCTCAAAAAATAGTAATTGTTGATTACGGGATGGGAAATATTCAATCCGTTTTAAGAAAATTTTCCTCAATCGGAATTATTCCTGCTGTAAGTAAAAATCTTGCGATGATAGAAAACGCTGACAAACTTGTCTTGCCTGGTGTGGGTCATTTTGGTAAAGCGATTGAGAATCTTAAAACTTTAAAATTGTATGACACCCTAAATGAAAAGGTTCTTACACATAAAACGCCTATACTAGGTATCTGTTTGGGAATGCAACTTATGACCAACGGAAGCGAAGAAGGAGATTCTATTGGGTTTGGTTGGGTGGATGCTGAAGTAAAAAAATTTTCAATTGATAATACATTGGATTATAAGGTACCACATTCTGGTTGGAATAGTGTGGAAATAGTAAAAAATAGTAGGTTAATGAATGGAATTTCCAACCAATCAGAATTCTATTTTGTTCATTCATATTTGTGTAGTTGCAATGACAAGCAGGATGTGTTAAACGTTACTAATTATGAAATGCAGTTTGACGCTGCATTTGAAAAAGAAAACATATTTGGCGTACAATATCATCCTGAAAAGAGTTTTGAAGTAGGTAAAATTTTAATTAATAATTTTATCCAATTATAATGCTTAGACCTAGAATAATTCCTGTATTATTATTGAAGGATAACTGTTTGGTAAAATCCGTAAAGTTTAAAAACTATGCTTACATAGGTGATCCTCTAAACGCTGTAAAATTATACAATGATCTTAAGGCAGATGAGTTAGTTTTTTTAGATATCAATGCTTCAAAAAACGGAACAGTTGTATCTTTTAATCTTGTAAAAGAAATAGGCGAAGAGGCTAATATGCCGTTTTCTGTAGGGGGAGGCATAAATTCTTTAATCCAAATAGAAACGTTAATCAAAAATGGGGCAGAAAGAGTAATTATTGGGAATAAGGCAGCTGTTGACCCAGAGTTTATTATTACCGCTTCAAAAGCCTTTGGCTCTTCTACCATTACAGTATGTATTGACGTGAAGAAAAATCTTTTTGGTAAAGAAATAGTTTGTACGCTCAATGGTAAGACAGCACACAAATATAATGTATTGGATTTTGTCCAACGCATGGAGCAAAATGGTGTAGGCGAAATAATCATACAGTCAGTGGAAAGAGATGGTATGATGAAAGGATATGATTGGCAGCTAGTAAAAATTATATCAGATGCAGTTACTGTGCCTGTAGTTGCACTGGGAGGTGCTGGAAGCTATAATCATCTGAAAGAAATGTATCGTTTTTGTAAAGTTAGAGGCTTGGGTTCAGGGAGCACTTTTGTTTATCAAAGTGATATGAAAGGTGTCTTAATTAATTACCCAACTTCCCAAGAAAAAATATCGATTTATGAACAATAATAAGGAATATCAGATATGCAAGCGTTGTGTTATGGACACAACTGATATGGACATAACTTTTGATAAAAATGGATATTGTAATCATTGCACACATGCAATTGCGACAAATGAATATAATGAGAAGAATAATGAAAGGTCGCAAGAACAATTAGACATTGTTTTAAATAACATCAAAGATAAAGGGAGGAGTCAAAAATATGACTGCATAGTTGGGATAAGTGGTGGGGTTGACAGTTGTTATATTGCTTATTTGTGTAAAATTAATGGATTAAAACCTTTATTGGTACACGTGGATAATGGATGGGATACAGAAATTTCAGTTAAAAACATAAAAAATATAGTCAGGAAACTTGATCTCGATTATGTTAGTTATGTGTTGAATTGGCAGGAATTTAAAGAAATTCAACTTGGTTTTTTAAAATCTTCTATTGTTGATCTTGAATATCCCACAGATTTGGCCGTTCTCGCTGCATTAAATAAAATGGCGACAAAATATAATATTCATTATATGATCTCTGGTAGCAATACTGCTTCCGAGGGTATACTACCTTTAACGTGGGGATATCATGTAAAAAGAGACATAAAAATTTATAAGCATATTGTAAAAAAATTTTCAACCTTACCGCTTAAAAAAGTCCCGGTTTCTGGGTTGTTAAATGAGTTTTATGTAAAGTTTATTAAAAATGTAAGAACTATTTATTTGCTTAACTATATTGATTATGATAAAGATGAAGCTAAGAAACTACTAATAGAAAAGTTTCAGTGGGAAGAATATGGTGGAAAGCATCATGAGTCTAAAATCACAGCTTTTTGGCAGTCCTATGTAATGCCAGTAAAATATAAAATGGATTACAGGAGAGCTACATTGTCCTCACAAATCGCATCGGGAATCACTACAAGAGAAGACGCTATGGAAAAACTGAAAGAGTTATCATACAACCCTACAACGGTTAATGCCGACAAAGCGTTTGTAGCAAAAAAATACAATATCTCAGTGGAAGAATTAAATTCATATTTAAACTTACCGCCAAAAACATACAAAGACTTTCCTAACGAGAAAGGGGTTATGGATCTTGTAAGCAAAATTTACGAGAAGCTTTTTCCTAATAAAAGATTGTAAATTAAAATGAGGTTAGGTAAAATGCTATCCCGATTTAGTTTTGTATGGAATATATCTTCTTTGGAATTTTATCTTTCGGTTGTTTAAGACAACCGTCTTACAATTATACGTTCGTTGTTTAAATCTTTTATTCCTCAGTCTAGTGTATTACATTTCTATTAGTTGGGCAGGCAACGTAAAGAAACAATATTGAAAATATGGATATTTGGTAATTTTATTAGAAAGTTTAAAATTGTACCTTAACCTACCCTTTATTATACTAAATCATCGTAAAGAAAGTTCGGGGTATCGCATAGTTACTCATGGGCTTTATTGACATGTATTCCACACACAAAATCGTTTTCGGTCGGACACAGGATAGGCAAAGATAATTGCCATATCATTATTTGTTGAAATTGTTTATTAAAATAAATTTTCTTTACTACTTCGCAATAAGTTATAAGTTTATTTTAAGCCGGATCACAAGATTGTTGCGATATTCCACTATTAAACAAGAAGTTACTAACAGTACTACCCGGACTTTTATACTAGATTAAAAGGCTATATATGTATATTTGAAGGAACAGTAAACTCAGATTATTTTAATTTGCAAAGCATATGAAAAATAAAATATTTAGAATCATACGTTTTCTAACATTCAATTACTATCCTTTCAGATTCAAAAAAAATTCTTTACTTATTTTGATGTTTCATCAAGTGAATGATAATAAATCAAAGTTTTATTCTGCAATGCCGGTTAAAACTTTTGAGATACTCTGTGAATTTATTAAAAAACACTATGATGTAATCTTTTTTTCTGATATCAGGACAAGAATAAATGTCAAAAATAAAAAGCCTGCGGCTATAATAACGTTTGACGACGGACATAGGGACATTATTGAAAACGCTTTTCCAATCTTAAGTAATATGCGTTTAAAATTTAACGTAAATATTGACACTGAGATTTTAGAAACTTTGAAATTGCAGGATTTTTTGAAAGTATATGAAATATTGAATTATTCTCAAATTGATTCATACTTTAATCCGAAGTTTATGAATGAGCCAATTGTTATTAACAAAGAAAAGCCAATAATAACAGAAATGAAGTTTACAGAAATATTATCAAATTTAAGTACAGAAAAAAGAAAAGAATTTATAGATGATATGACTCAAATCACAAATATGAAAGATCATGCTTTTTCAAAAGTTTTATCTCCCAAAGATTTAAAAATTTTAAATGAAAGTGCGTTAGTGGAATTTGGCTCTCATAGCCACACACATCCGACCTTAACAAAAGTATCTAGAGAAAAGTTAGATTTTGAATTAAGCCATTCCAAAGAAATTCTGGAGGATATTTTTAAAAAAAAAGTAGAAATTTTAGCATACCCTAATGGCATATTTGACGAAACAGTAGAACATGCTGCAAAAAAGGCGGGATATAAATATTTATTGATTACAAACCACACCATAAATTTAGTTACCAAAAGGTTAGTTGATGAGATGATTTTTGACAGGGTAATCCAATACCATCATTCATCAGAAGTAGCACTTGCTAACACTTTTGGTATAACTAAATTTCTAAAAAAATTTTTAAAATAAGTGAATAACGATTACGAATATAGATTACTAAGGAGGGGCGACTTACAAAAATTAGAAGATCTTTTTGTAGCCGCCTTTAACACCCCTACTGCAAAAGATACTTTAAAATGGAAATATTTTTTAAACCCCAATGGTGATGCAATACTTGTTGGCGCTTTCTATGACGATTTTTTAGTGGGCTCGGGAGCGATGATTCCGGAAAGGATAAATAATTTTGATACATCAAGTAGGGTATTCAAGTGTACGGATTTAATGACGCACCCCGAACATCAACAAAAAGGAATTTCCAAACGTATTAACTCTTTGCTAAATGAAGAAGTTCTAAAAACCCAAACTCCTTTCTCCTATACTTTTTGTTCGCAGATTTCCACTAAAAGTTTTATAAAGAATAAATGGATTTTTATTGCTAAAATTATTAATCTTTTTAAACCTTATCTACTACTTAAAATTATTTGTCTTTTTAGAAAGAGGGAGAACGATTATATAAAACACTTTAATACAATCGATGATCTACTTGACGAATATGAATTCAATAACAATTTGAGCGGTCTCTCAATATTTAAAGAGATTGAATTTATAAAATGGCGAACCAATAACCCGGGTTATACCTACAGATTACTGTGTCATTATAACAATACAAATAAAATTAATGGCTACTTAATCTATAGTATTTCACCAAACAATATGGTTAATGTAATTGACTTTGATTTAAATTGTAGCAAATCAGTTATTATTAATTTGTTTAAAGAATTAGAATTTATTGTAGTATTAAATAATCATAAGGGTATCTTGATTATGGCTTTAGATAATAGCGCTTTATATATTTTTGCCAAAAAAAATGGTTACATGAGTAACCCTTTTAAAAAAGGACCATTACACAGTATCCTCGATTTCAACATTAATTTAATTGGAAATTCAGATAAAAGACTACTTAATGTAAAATTTTGGAACTTTTCGGCACTTAGTTATGACGATATTTAGTCAACAACCTATTTATGGATCTTAGTTGGCTAGGTA
>JANXTG010000018.1 GCA_025352525.1 Ferruginibacter sp. | reverse complement strand
ATTGTTAGAATTTCAGCAGGCTGTGTTGCGGGTGTGTAAGGCGTGTATCTTTCACTACCAATAGCCAGTAAAAGTGGATGAACACCGGCTGCATCAACAGCATTCACTTCTATTAAACCCGGTATTTCATTCTGCAAAGCGCTGCCTGTTATGGAATGAATCAATTGCCCAAAACTGGTATCTTCCTGCGGAGGTCTACCTACAACTGTAAATGGCCAAATGGCATTTTTTCGTGCATATACTTTGTGCACTTTCATTAATGGAAAATCGTGTTGCAAACTATAATAACCGAGGTGGTCGCCAAATGGACCTTCGGGTTTATTTTGTTGAGGTTCTACCGTTCCTGTAATTACAAAATCCGCATCGGTACTCAAACAAAATCCATCTTTGTAAGTGTACCTAAAACGCCTGCCACCCAAAGCACCCGCAAAAGTCGCTTCACCCAAACCTTCGGGCAAAGGCATCACAGCAGCAACGGAATGTGATGGCGGTCCACCCGCAAACACACTTACTTTTAGCGCTTCACCTTTTGCATTTGCCTTTGTTTGGTGAACCCCAATACCTCTGTGAAGCTGGTAATGCAAACCAATTTCTTCGTCTTTTATATATTCATTTCCTGAAAGTTGTATGCGGTACATTCCCATGTTACCATTCATAATCCCGGGTTTGTCAATATCTTCTGTGTACACCTGTGGCAGGGTTACATAAGCACCGCCATCCATTGGCCAATGCACAATCTGCGGAATTTCACTCACCTTAATTTCTTCGTATAAAACAGGTTTTGTAACAGGATTTTTTAAAGGTAAAGCCTTGAAACCCGCCGCTAATGTTGCAATATTTTTGAATGGTTTTTTTATTGCTTCTACAGGGTTATTTTTTAGGTCGATAAGATTTCTGACATGGCCCAAAGTATTTCTAAATATAAATTCACTTCTTTGCAAAGTGCCGAAAATATTGGAAGCCGCTCTAAATTTTGAGCCCTTCACTTTTTCAAACAAAATGGCCGGACCACCTGCTGCATGAACCCGCAAGTGGATAGATGCCATTTCCAGATAAGGATCTACCTCTTCTTTTATGCGGAGTAATTGTCCGTTTTTTTCAAGATCGAGTAAACATTCTTCAAGGGAACTGTATGCCATTATTGTTGTTTTAAAGTACAAATTTAGTTTATAAAATGTTTAGCCATTTACCGTAATTAGGTATTAATAAAAAGCAATAAAAATTTTAAATCTTTATACATAAGAATCTTATGTATATTTGATTTGTGAAACAATCAAATCAGTTATTTAAAGGCTCTCTGACAACTATTTTGCTTAAACTTTTAAGTGAACACGATAAAATGTATGGGTATGAAATCACAAAAAAAGTAATGGAACTGAGCGATGGCAAAATGGTTTTAACGGAAGGTGCTTTGTACCCTTCTCTGCATAAACTGGAGGCAGATGGATTATTGGAAGTGAAGATGGAGAACATAGGAAACCGAAACAGAAAATATTATTCGCTAACCAAGCAAGGTAAAAAAGAAACAGGCAATAAATTAAAAGAGATTGCTGCTTTTATTGAACAAATGCAACAGATTTTAAACCTTAAACCATCATTGTAAAATGACACTTTCAAAAGAGCAAATACAGCAACTTTTTACTTTTACTGAAAAAAAATTTGTACGGTGGTATGATTTGCAGGTTGAACTTGTTGATCATCTTGCAAATAAAATAGAATCTGAAATGGAAGCAGATCCAACACTTTCTTTTGAGCGTGCATTGGACAATGTGTATGCGGGTTTTGGTGTTTTTGGTTTTGCAGAGATTGTAAGAGAAAGGGAAAAAGCATTGCGTAAAGCAAACCAGATACTTTTTTGGCATGCTGTAAAAGCGGAATTTTCGTGGCCTAATTTGATAAGGAGTATTGCAATTTTAATTCTAATCTACACAACAGTATTTGTATTTGGATTGAAAGCTATGATTGTTTTTTACGTTATTTTTTATGTTTTTGATTTAATTATAAACAGAAAAAGCTTTAATCTTAGGCAAGCATTTAAACCGATGAAACTACATCGTGATAATAAAAAGAGATTATTAATGCTTAATACGCTCCCTTCTTTTAGTTTAA
>JANXTG010000013.1 GCA_025352525.1 Ferruginibacter sp. | reverse complement strand
ACCTAATCGGTATTCAGGCTGCGTCTTTAGGCATTTGGATTATTAATTTAGTAATACCGGCTATAATAGGAAGCTTGCTGATTTTTGGAATTAAAATATTAAAAGACAAATGAAAAACTTTACAAAATTATTTTATTGCTTGTTGGTGTTTGTATTAATTACATCTTTTTCATTTGCACAAAAGGGAGATTTCTGTGGAGTAAAAAACTCCGCTTTTTTGCCCGGTGAAAAGATTGTTATGAAAGTGTATTACAATGCAATGGGTGCATACATTGGAGCAGGCGAGGCAAGTTTTACAACAGCTTTGGAACGTTTTAATGGCAAGTCGGTTTATCATTGTGTAGGCGAAGGCAAAACCTATTCTTTCTTCGATAATTTTTTTAAAGTTAGAGATAGATACGAAAGCTATATTGATACAGCTACTATGTCTCCAATTAAATTTATTAGAAATGTGGAGGAAGGTAAAATAAAGATTTACAACAACGTAACTTTTAACCAAATATCCAATACTGCTGTAAGTACAAAAGGTGTTTTTAAAATCTCTGATTGTATGCAGGATGTAGTAAGTGCCATGTATTACGCAAGAAATATTAACTGGAATAAATACAAGGCAGGCGATAAAATTCCTTTTGATATGTTTTTAGATGATGAAGTGTTTCACCTCTACATTCGTTACATGGGTAAAGAAAAAATAAAGACACAATATGGTAGATTTAATGCCATAAAGTTTAAGCCATTGCTTGTAAAAGGAACTATGTTTGAAGGGGGAGAAAAAATGACTGCTTGGGTAAGTGATGATCCAAATCATATTATTCTTAGGGTAGAAAGCCCAATTTCTGTAGGCAGTGTAAAAATAGATATGATGGGTTATGCAGGGCTTAGGTACCCATTAACTTCGTTGGTATCTGTTAGGTAAAATAATTTTTTGGGGCTGTGAGAAACTGAACTTTATTTGATATTTGTTGCGGCTATCCGTTACAATCTTTTTTTGTTTTGTTATCCAGAGTTTGTCAAAGCACAGGCAAACAAAAAAAGGATTTCCACTTCTATCCGCCAGCCCTTTATCAGTAAATCATTTTTCAACTTTTATCGAACCGGAGTGTGTGAACGGCGGATGTGCAATACAGTTTAATTCACTAAAGTTTAAGCTGCATTCTGTATATTGATGGACATTCTCTCAGAATATGCAAAAGCAACATCATTACACAACAATAATAAAGTGGACAGGAAACAAAGGAACAGGAACGGACCATTACAGAAATTATGAGAGAAGCCATGAAATAATTATTGAAAATAAAATAGCAATTGCTGGTTCTTCTGATCCTGCATTTCGTGGAGATTTAACAAAACACAATCCCGAAGATTTATTAATTTCTTCGTTGGCATCTTGCCACATGCTTTGGTACCTGCATGTATGCGCAGAGGCAGGAATAATAGTTACCAACTACATTGACCATGCTACAGCAACCATGACCGAAACGCCTAACGGTGGTGGACGATTTACCGAAGTTATATTAAACCCAATAGCAACCGTTACCGAAGTACACATGATTGCAAAAGCAAACGAACTCCATAAAAAAGCCCATGAACTTTGCTTTATTGCAAACTCTGTAAATTTTCCTGTGAGGCATGAGGGGAGTGCGGTAATAGGTTAGAAAATATTTTAGCTAAATTAGCCGTAGGGATAACTACTTTTCAACAATGTTTTCTCCCTTGAGTGATGTTGCTTAAATAATTTAAAAAATATTAATATTACATTCTTTCTCCACTATTAAAAAATTATCATGGTAACCTGTCATATAAAATATGTAATCGACCCTTTTCAGCTAGAGGTTTTTGAACAATACGGAAAGAAGTGGATTGAATTGGTAAATCGTTTTGGTGGGCAACACCACGGCTATTTTATGCCGAGCGAAGGGGCAAATAATATTGCTTATGCATTGTTTAGTTTTAAAAGCTTAGCAGAGTACGAAAATTATAGGAAGCTTATTCTAACAGATGTTGATTGTCAGCAAACATTTAAACTGGCAACAGATACAAAATGTATTTTAAGTTATGAAAGAACTTTTCTTAGACCGGTGTTAGATTAAAAAAATTTAAACTTTACTTGCCTCAATTCTTCACAGCAAAATGTATAACAAAAAGCTCAAGAGCGCCGGGATAGAAGTGGAAATCCTTTTTATATCGCTTCAGCGAATAAAAAGATTATAACGCATAGCCCGAGCAAATGCCCAACATAGCTTCCTCAGCCAACCGCCCAAATAAAAAAAGCCCGAAATTAATCGGGCTTTAATCTTGTGTTTTGTGTCTAATATCTAAACGTCTATCTTGGCATACTTCGCATGGCTCTCAATAAATTCTCTCCGTGGTGGTACTTCATCGCCCATCAACATTGTGAACACACTATCTGCATTTGTAAGACTATCAATGGTTACTTGCTTTAAAGTACGGGTAGCAGGGTTCATGGTGGTTTCCCATAACTGGTCTGCATTCATTTCTCCTAAACCTTTGTAACGCTGTATGTTTACGCTGTCATCCTTACCGCCGCCAATGCGTACGGTTTCTGCTTTGCGTTCCGCATCGTTCCATGCATAAGCTTGTTCTTTTCCTTTTTTTACAAGATATAATGGCGGCTGCGCAATGTATACATAACCATTCTCTACAAGTTCCTTCATGTAGCGGAAAATAAAGGTCATAATTAAGGTTGCAATGTGGCTTCCATCCACATCGGCATCCGTCATTATAATTAGTTTGTGGTAACGCAGTTTTGAAATGTCGAGCGCTTTTGCATCTTCAAGCGTACCAATTTTTACACCGAGTGCTGTAAACATATTTCGTATTTCCTCGTTGTCATAAATTTTATGTTCCATGGCTTTTTCCACATTCAATATTTTACCTCTTAATGGTAGTATTGCTTGGAAACTTCTGTCACGACCTTGCTTTGCAGTTCCACCTGCCGAGTCTCCTTCCACCAAAAATAATTCACAACGACCCGGATCTTTATCTGAGCAATCTGCTAATTTACCCGGCAAGCCACCACCTATTAAAACTGTTTTACGTTGCACCAATTCTCTTGCACGTTTTGCTGCTGCTCTTGCCTGTGCTGCTAAAATTACTTTCTGTATAATTGTTTTAGCATCTTTTGGATTTTCCTCTAGATAATTTTCTAAGACACGGCTTAAGGTTGTATCAACAATACCGCTTACTTCATTGTTACCAAGTTTGCTTTTTGTTTGTCCTTCAAACTGTGGCTCCGGTACTTTTACAGAAATGATGGCTGAAATACCTTCTCTAAAATCATCTCCTTCAATAGCTACTTTGGCTTTTTCGAACATGCCGTTTTTTTCGCCGTACGATTTAAAAACACGGGTGATGCTTCTTCTAAAACCTGCAACGTGTGTGCCACCTTCAATTGTGTTGATGTTGTTTACGTAACTAAAAAGATGCTCTGAGTATCCAGCATTATACGTCATGGCTACTTCTACCACTACGTTGTTTTTTTCATCATATCCGTCGCAATAAATTACAATGGGAATCAAAGGACTGCGGCCTGCTTTTTTATCCAAATATTCAACAAACTCTACAATACCACCCTCGCTGTAAAAAGTTTTTGTATAATATTTGCCATCTTCTTCCTTTTCCCTGAGATCATTAAGAATGATGTTTATTTTTTTATTAAGAAATGAAAGTTCTCTTAAACGTCCTTCCAAAATATCTCTCTTGTATTCTGTGGTAATAAAAATAGATTTATCTGGCCAGAAGTGAATGTGCGTGCCGGTATGCTCACTTGTACCGATTTCTCTCACTGCATACTGCGGAACTCCAATACAATATTCCTGATCATATTTTTTACCGTCTCTGTTTACGGTTGCAATTAATTTTGTGCTTAATGCGTTTACACAACTTACGCCCACACCATGTAAACCACCGGAAACTTTATAAGTGTCTTTATCAAACTTACCTCCTGCATGCAATACAGTCATCACAATTTCCAAGGCAGATTTATTTTCTTTTTTGTTTATACCTGTTGGAATACCACGTCCATCATCCTGTACTGATATTGAATTGTCTTCATGTATGTTTACCGTAATATTTTTACACCATCCTGCAAGTGCTTCATCAATAGAGTTATCAACAACCTCATAAACTAAGTGATGAAGCCCTTTTTCTCCGGTATCACCAATGTACATACTCGGTCGTAAACGAACAGCCTCTAGGCCTTCTAAAACAGTAATACTGTCAGCACCATAAACCGGCATTTCAGGTACGGGTAAAACATCATTTTCTTTGCTCATAATTGGTAATAATTTTTAAAAATCAGGTGCCCGCGAAGTTAAGGAAAACGAACCGTTTTTAAACCATAAAAATGATGTGTTTTAAACCAATTGCCAACATGTTTTGCTGTAAAATTCGGAAGCTAGATTAAGCATTAATTTAATTTCAAAATAAAGGCAGATGGTTATATTTTTTTGAAGTTGTTTAAGTGTATTAGGTTACTTAAAATATTTTTAATAGCATTTATCGAGCTTTCTAGCTGTTTAAAAACCGTTTTTTTTCTGCAATATTTTTTTTCTGTAATATTTTTTTACAGTAACTAGTTTTTAATGACCAAATTTTTTAATTCCCTAAAATTGGTATAATAAATGTGTTTGATTTGATAAGGTTTTTTATTCCTTAAATTTTACCCTTTAAAGCAATTTAAAACAAGTTTTAAATGCCTGTCATAAATTAGTAATGTTTACGAAATAGGAAAATTAAATGACAATAAATCTTTGTTTTTGAATTAATGTTGTGACATCAAATGTTAAAGTTTTTATTTTATTTCACCATCTAACTAATGATCGTTAGTTTTACATCATGACAATATTGGCACAAGATATTTTATCGCTAGCGCAAAGACAACCCTTTTTACAAGAGGATCTTCATCTGTTACACGAAGTAGACAGAAATGTACCGGGCTCGATACATTATTCTATTAAAAGATATAAGAGATTACCTCAATGGTCAATTGACGATATTGGGATTTTAGAATACATGTATATTACTAGCGATGAGGTTACAAATAATCTACAACTTAAATTCTGTTTAAGTGGTAATATATATTGTGATCAAAAACAAACGGAATGTGATAATTGTAAATCGAATAGTACACTAAATTGCTCTAACAAAATTGAGAGTATTGATGTACTAAGTTTCAGTTTTTCACCTTCTTATTTGCAACAATTCGTGAAGGCTAATAAAACATCACACACTTTCTCAGATCAGGTTTTGGCTTTTACGCACACAAATTCTTTTAGTAAAATTCTGCCTTTGTGTGGCAAAACGAGAATGGCAATAGATGCTTTACTCAATCACACTTACACAGACACACATGCAAATATTTTTGTAAACGCGCAAATGCAGATATTGCTGTTGTACAGCATGGATTGTATGCTGGGCGATAAAGAAGAAACCGGCTTTAGTTGTAAATTTTTATCTAACGAAGCTGATAGAGATAAAATTATAAAAGCAAGAGAAATCTTATTGCAACGTATCGGTGAGCCGATTACTATAAAAGCTTTAAGTAGAAAAGTTGCAATAAACGAGTGTTACCTAAAGAAAGGATTTAAAGAAATCTTCGGTACAACAATCTTTGACTTTTATCAAAGCCAAAGAATGGAACATGCGAAATATTTATTGTACGAAAAGGGATTAAGCGTAACAGAAGTCTCTCATCTTCTTGGATATTCTTCTATTTCGCATTTTAGTACAGCCTTCAAAAAGCAGACAGGTATCAAGCCATGTGAATTGCTTCTTCATTAAAGTGGATAGTTACAAATAATTTGCAAGATTTTGTTTAGTTGTTTAATAAATACGCAGCTTAGAATTTATTTTCTAAGCTGTTTTCTTGTAATTTAATGGACTTATTCTCTACAACTTATGTAGGTTAAATATCCAAATAACCTAATTATGTAATAATGTACCTTTGCACACAATTTTAAACGAATATTTGATGAGTGTGGGATATACAACTTACGGCCAGCTTAATCTTCCTGCTATAAGCGAAGAAATATTAGCACAATGGCATAAAAATGATGCTTTTAAAAAAAGTATTGAACTGCGGGAAGGGAACAAACCTTTTGTTTTTTATGAAGGTCCGCCAAGTGCAAATGGCATGCCCGGCATTCACCATGTAATTAGCCGTACGCTTAAAGATCTTGTTTGCAGGTATAAAACTATGCAGGGCTTTCAGGTAAAACGCAAAGGCGGATGGGATACCCATGGTTTACCAATTGAGCTTGGTGTGGAAAAATTATTGGGTATTACAAAAGAAGATATCGGTAAAAAAATATCTGTTGAAGACTACAATAAGAAATGCCGCGAGGTTGTAATGCAGTATAAAGATAAGTGGGATGACATTACACAACAAATGGGTTATTGGGTAGATCTGGATAACCCATATGTAACTTTTGAAAATAAATATATAGAAACACTTTGGTGGTGCCTAAGCCAGTTGTACAAAAAAAATTATTTGTACGAAAGTGTGAGCATACAGCCTTACTCGCCTGCAGCTGGTACAGGTTTAAGTAGCCACGAACTTAACCAGCCGGGTACTTATAAAGATGTAAAAGATACAAGTGCAACGGCAATGTTTAAAGTGGTAAGTGGGCAATGGGGAGTGGGCAAAGGGGAGGGCTTTGCAATTGCCGCAAATGTAGAAAATGGGGGCGGTGAATTGTTTTTTTTGGCCTGGACAACAACTCCATGGACACTCCCGTCAAACCTTGGGTTAACTGTAGGCCCAAACATTGAATATGCATTGGTACAAACTTTTAACCCATATACACATTTACTCAACAATGTAATTCTTGCAAAAAATCTTGTAGGAAAGTATTTTAAAGAAGAAAGTAAAGATGGAGATTTTGGAAATTATTCTGTCGAAAAAAAATTGATTCCGTGGAAAATAATTGCAGAATTTAAAGGTTCTGAATTGGAAGGAATGCAATACGAACAGCTTTTACCTTCAGAAGCAAATACATTAGAAAAGATAGAAGAAACTACCCCAGGTGCAAAACCGTTCCGTGTAATATTGGGTGATTTTGTAACCACTGAAGATGGTACAGGCATTGTTCATACTTCTCCGGCATTTGGTGCAGACGATTACCGTGTTGGCAAAAAAAATAACTTAGGAATATTAACGCTTGTTGATAGACAAGGAAAATTTGTTGAAGGAGTTGGAGAATTTAGCAACCGTTATGTAAAAAATTACAAAGATGATATAGATTTTATAGACGTAAACATTGATATTTCTGTAAAATTAAAAAAGGAGAATCGTGCCTTTAAAGTAGAAAAATACGAACACAGTTATCCGCATTGCTGGCGTACGGATAAACCGATTATATATTATCCTTTGGATGCCTGGTTTATTAAAACAACTGCTGTAAAAGACAGGATGGTTGAACTTAATAAAACCATTAACTGGAAACCGGCAAGCACAGGTACAGGTCGTTTTGGCAACTGGCTGGAGAATATGGTTGACTGGAATCTAAGCCGCTCCCGTTTTTGGGGCACTCCTATGCCGATCTGGAAAACAGAAGATGGGGAAGAAGAAGTATGCATTGGAAGTATTGCTGAACTTAACCTGCAAATTAAAAAAGCAGCAGAAGTATTAGGTGGCGAAACAAACCAAAATTATTTGCATGAAGGAATACTTGATTTGCATAAACCATATGTTGATGATATAATATTGGTTTCAGTTTTAGGCAAACCCATGAAGCGGGTTCCCGATTTAATTGATGTTTGGTTCGATAGTGGTGCCATGCCATATGCTCAATGGGGGTTACCAGATGCATCTTCAAATGAATTTGGGGAACTAAGTACCGAAAATTTTTGGCAATATCATGCTGCTGACAGAAATTCTCCTTTATTTGGTCAGAATGAAAATGCGGCCTTCCCTGCTAATTTTATAGCAGAAGGTGTCGACCAAACTCGTGGTTGGTTTTATACATTACATGCCTTGGGGGTTTTATTGTTTGATAAGGTTGCTTACAAAACTGTTGTAAGTAATGGGTTGGTGCTGGATAAAAATGGTAATAAAATGAGTAAGCGTCTCGGTAACGTTATTGACCCATTCGGCACTATAAACTCATATGGAGCCGATGCTACCCGTTGGTATTTAATAACCAATGCTTCGCCTTGGGATAGTTTAAAGTTTAATGAAGAAGGAATAAAAGAAGTACAACGTAAATTCTTTGGTACACTTTATAACACGTATCAATTTTTTGCCTTGTATGCTAATGTAGATGGTTTTACATTTAAACAAGAGTATATTCCACTACGAAAACGACCTGAGATAGACCAGTGGATTTTATCTTGTTTAAATTCACTTATAAAAAACGTTACAGAAAGTTTAGATGCTTACGAACCTACACAGGCAGGGAGAGCAATAGAAGAATTTGTAGATACTTTCTTGAGCAACTGGTATGTGCGCCTTTGTCGCCGTCGTTTTTGGAAAGGTGAATATGAGCAGGATAAAATAGCTGCTTATCAAACTTTGTATGAATGTCTTGAAACGATTTGCCGCCTAATTGCACCTATTGCGCCATTTTTTGCAGAATGGTTATTTCAAAATTTAAATTCTGCAACTAAAAGAGTAGCACTTGAAAGTGTTCATCACTGCTTTTATCCTGAAGAAGATGAATCAGTTATTCACTTGGCACTGGAAAAAAGAATGCAACTTGCTCAAGATGCCTCCTCACTAATTCTCTCTTTGCGCAAAAAAGTCAACATTAAAGTAAGGCAACCTTTACAAAAAGTTTTTATACCTGCACAAAATGAAGAAATGGCAGCAGATATAAAACTTATGGAGGAGATCATTAGAACAGAAACAAACGTAAAAGAAATAGCAATATTAGCTGCAGATAATGATTTCATAAGAAAAAAAGCCAAAGCTAATTTCAAGACACTTGGAAAAAAGTTGGGTCCTAAAATGAAATGGGCAGCAGGAGAAATTGAAAAATTTACCAATGAAACAATTGAGAGAATTCAAAATAATGAGTTGGTGTCAATAGTGCAGGTACAAGCGAAGGATAATCAAGAAATTTTTATAAAATTGGAAGATATTGAGGTTGTTACGGATGAAATCCCCGGTTATGAGATTGCGAGTAAAGGATCACTAACAGTTGCATTAGATATTATTATATCCGAAACACTTAAACAGGAAGGATACGCAAGAGAGTTTGTAAATAAAGTGCAGAATATTAGAAAAGACAATGGGTTTGAGCTAACAGATAGAGTGGAACTGTTTGTGTCTGAAGATGAATCTGTTCAAGATTCATTTATGAAATTTAAAGACTATATTTGCGCGGAAATATTGGCAGAAAAACTTGAATTTGTAGCTGATTTACAAGAAGGCACACAAATTGAAGTAAATGACGTCACCTTAAAAGTAAATGTTATAAAAAAATAGCAAGTATTTATGGCTACCAAAAAAGCACCTGCAAAAAAAATAGTAAAAAAGCTTGTTAAGAAATCTGCCTTATCGGTAGCAAAATTTAAACCTGCTCCCGCTAAAAAATCAGCACCTGCAAAAAAGGAGGTCATTGCAACAAAAGCTGCTGTTATATCAATTTCTAAAAAAGTTGTTTCAAAATCTACTAACAAACCAGCTGCTAAAAAAGTGGTTAAGGTGATATTAAATCCAAACGTAAAGCCTTTAGCAAAACAACCTTTAAAATCCCTAGCAAAAGGAGTGAAAAATGTTGCAAAACCTGCTTCAAAAGTTGCAGTGAAATCAATTAACAAGAGTACTGCAAAACCCCCTTTAAAAAATGCAGCTCAACAAAAACAAGTTAAGCAATTGCCTAAAAAAATAGAAATAAAAAAAGTTGAACCTAAAACAAAGACAGTTATCAAGGCTTCTGTAAAAGTTGAAGTTGCGAAGACTCCCTCAAAACTAGTGGAAGTTGCTAAACCTACTTCTAAAGTTTTACCAAAAGCAGTAATAACAAAACCTGTTGTACAAAAACCCGTTGTATTGCCAAAAATTAATACCAAGACTTCCCGGAAGTACGAGCCCGATTTTACGAAATCGGTATTGGATAAAGCTCCTGCAGATCCTGGAGCGCCAATTGTAATGTACAGCGATGTAGATCTTTCTGAATTTAAGGAATTAATACAGCGCAAACTCGGGTCTGCAAAAAAAGAATTGGCATATCTTCAGGGCCTTATCACTCGTAAAGATGATATGGGGGGCGATGAAGGTGATGGTCGTTACATGACAATGGAAGACGGAAGTTTGAGTATGGAAAGAGAGCAACTTAGCCAAATGGCAAGTCGCCAGATAACTTTTGTTGACCATCTTGAAAAAGCATTAATAAGAATTCAAAACAAAACTTACGGTGTTTGCAGAATAACCGGAAAATTAATAGATAAAGCTAGATTACGCGCAGTTCCCCATGCAACACTTAGTATAGAAGCCAAAATGAGTGGAGGAAAATAACAAGTACTATAAAATTGTAAATAAGAAGGCTATCTCAGTTAAAGAGGTAGCCTTTTTCTTTGTAAATATATTATTGTTTTTTTTCTATCGTTCATTTCATCTACCGGTAAATTATTAAATACAAACAATATTTAGTTTATTGATTTTTTTCATTTTACTTTTACTCCAAAGAAGATAAATTATTTTTCCTCAAAAATTTTAAAAGAAGTGTACAGTATATAATTGCACAATAAATAAAGTTTATTATGGTTGATGTTATTTTAGGTTTGCAATGGGGCGATGAAGGGAAGGGTAAAATTGTTGATTTTTTTGCAAAGGATTACGATGTTATTGCTAGATTTCAGGGTGGCCCAAATGCAGGGCATACTTTATATGTAAATGATAAAAAAATAGTGTTGCATCAGATACCGAGCGGTATTTTTCATACAGATAAAATTAACCTTATTGGTAATGGTGTGGTATTAGATGCGGTAACTTTAAAAAAAGAGTGCGAATCTGTTGCTGCATTTGGTGTAGACTATAAAAAAAATCTTTTTATCAGTGAACGTACCCACCTTATTTTACCAACGCACCGTGCTTTGGATAAAGCAAGTGAGTTAAGCAAAGGGACAGAGAAAATTGGAAGTACTTTAAAAGGAATTGGTCCTGCTTACATGGATAAAACCGGCAGAAATGGACTGCGAGTGGGAGATTTAAAAGATAAAAGTTTCACCTCACAATATATTAAACTCAGACTTAAGCATCAAAGACTCCTGGATAGTTTTAATTTTCAGGAAGATATTTCAGCATGGGAAGAAGAATTTTTTGAAGCACTGGAGTTTTTAAAAGAATTAAATATTGTTAACGGAGAATATTTTATAAATGAAAAAATAGCGGAAGGTAAAAGAGTACTTGCAGAAGGTGCGCAAGGCAGCATGCTCGATGTAGATTTTGGAACATTCCCTTTTGTTACAAGCAGTAGTACAATAACGGGCGGTGTATGTTCAGGTTTGGGTATTGCCCCTCAAAAAATTAAAGAAGTAATAGGTATTACGAAAGCATATTGTACAAGAGTAGGGAGTGGACCTTTTCCTACAGAGTTATTTGATGCTACCGGTGATTTTTTACGCAATACTGGTAATGAATTTGGCAGTACTACAGGAAGACCAAGAAGATGCGGATGGATTGATCTTGTGGCACTTCAATTTGCATGTATGATAAACGGTGTTACGCAAATAGTAATGACGAAGGCAGATATTTTAGATGGTTTAGAGGAATTAAAAGTTTGCAATTCTTATAAGATAAATGGGGAAGAAATTAGCAGAATTCCTTTTCAAATGAACAAAATGCAAATTGATGCATCTTATCAATCTTTTAAAGGTTGGAAGAATAATATTACACAGGTAAAAACTTTTGAAAACATGCCTGCGGAAATGAATACTTATATAAATTACCTGAATGAATTTTTAAAAGTTCCTGTAAAATATATCAGCAATGGCCCTGGCAGAGATCAACTTGTAAATGTTTAAAGAATTATTAAAAATAGTATCATAAATATTTGGCTATTTAAAATTACTGTCGAAAATTTACACTTATAATCTACTCAAACAATGGCAGTAAAAAAAGATACCGGAAAAAAAATAATTGCTCCTAAAACTGGAGAAAAAAAAGAGGCTGCAAAACCTTCATCATCTAAAGAAAAAAGTTTGGACGATGATGATTTGGAAGATGACCTTGATGAGGAAACACCCAAGAAAACAATAAAAGGAAAATCCAAAAAAACTTCTGAAGACGATGATGACGAAGATGATATTGATGTAGCTGATGATTGGGAAAAAACGGAAGAGGAAGAAGATTGGGATAAAGATTTTGATGAATTTGACGTACCCGCATCTAAAGAAAAAAAAGGAACTGTCAAAAAAAATAAAGAAGAAGATGATGATTTAAAATTAGATGATGATTTTAAGGAGTTTGATTTATTTGATGATGAGGATGATTCGGGAAGGGGGAAAGGCGGGCGTTTTAATGAGGATGATTATTAAATTTAATGAGTACAAAAGATAACTTCTTCGAAAATTTTAAAATTAAAATGTTGAATTGGGCAAACCAATTCAACATTTTTTGTTTGTTAGATAATAATCATTATTCTTCTGAAGATGCATCCTTTGAATGCATGTTAGGTGTGGGTTGTGCGAGGGCTTATACTTTTGATGGAGACAATGATTTAGAAGCTTTGCAAAAATTTCATGATCAAAATCCATCATGGTTATTTGGACATTTAGGCTATAATGCAACCGGCAACAGTTACATAAAAAATAAGCAGTTAGATTTAAATTTTGGTGACGGGTTTTTTTTTGAACCTGAAACTATTATAAAACTATCCTTAAACAAAATTGAAGTTTTAAAGAGTAATAAAAATGCTGAGGTACTAATTGCAGAAATTGAAAATACAGTAATATTTTCTTTCGAAGAAAGTATTTATTTACAAATAAAACCGGTAATAAATAAAGCTGAGTATATTGCTAAAATAAGTAAATTAAAGGAGCATATAAAGAGAGGAGATTGCTACGAAGTAAATTTTTGCCAGCATTTTGCTGTTGAAAACGCTATTATAAATCCCATAAATGTTTATACTAAATTAACTGAATTGTCACCAGCTCCATTTGGGGCTTTGTATAAACTAAATGAGAATTTTTGTCTGTGCTCAAGCCCCGAGCGCTTTCTGCAAAAAAAAGGATTACAACTTATTTCACAACCAATAAAGGGTACAAGTAAAAGAGATGCAGATCCATTTAAGGATGCAGCTAACAAAAATTATTTAACTACCAGTACAAAAGAAAAGAGTGAAAATGTGATGGTCGTTGACCTTGTAAGAAATGATATGAGTATGGTTTGTAAAAAAGGTTCTGTCAGTGTAAAGGAATTATTTGCAGTGTACAGTTTTCCCCAGGTACATCAGTTAATAAGTACAATAAAAGGAACATTGGATGAAGGCAAAGAATTCACCGAGGCTATCGTCGCTTGCTTCCCAATGGGCTCAATGACGGGTGCACCAAAAAAGCGCGTTATGGAATTGATTGAAGAATACGAATTTTTGTCACGAGGTTTATTCTCAGGAAGTATAGGTTACATAACACCTGCGGGTGACTTTGATTTTAATGTTGTGATAAGAAGTGTTTTTTACAATGATAATAATAAGAAAGTATCTTTTTTTGCGGGAAGTGGTATAACCTTTTATAGTAATGCAGAAGAAGAGTATGAAGAGTGTATGTTGAAAGCTAATGCCCTAATAAAAGTGCTGACAACTTAATTTTTAAAAAAATAATACAGCTAAGATTTTACTTTTTTTACTTTCTTAGATTTATACTGCATAGTACTGTTAGGGATTTCAACATCGCCGAGTAAAAATTGTACGCATTCATTTAAAATCTGGTATTTTGTAGAGAGAAACTGTCGCATTTTATCTTGTGGTAATATAAGTTCATACTTACCATTTGTAGCAATCTGATTATCAAATAATGGATTATAACGGTTAAAAGCAATTATATCTATCGAAATATTTTTGGCAATTATTACCGAATTGTATTTGCCTGTAATAGTTTCTGTTTCTGCATTTTCCATTTCATTTGAACTCAGGGTAGGCTTATTCAAATAAGGATTTACCACTGCAGCACCACTTGTATTCATACTAAATCCAGAACTTCCAAAACCTGAACTCCCTCCACCCGTTTCCATAATATAATGCGTAGCAATAAATTTTTTTACATGGTTTCTACTTTCTTCTGGTAGATTATATTGTAATGCCCAAAAATTTCGGCTACCGCTTCTTTCAATTGCAGAAAAGACTCTTCCCGGTCCGCCATTGTAAGCAGCAATTACCAATAACCAATCGTGCGTTTGTTTGTATAATGAAAGTAAATATCTTGCCGCCGCATGCGTACTTTTAAAATAATCCCTCCGCTCATCAACAAAATCGTTTACAACTAAACCATTTTCTCGGGCGGTATAAGGCATAAACTGCCATGGGCCACCTGCACCAACCCAGCTGGTAGCATTTGTTTTTAAATTACTTTCTATTACAGCCAAATATTTTAATTCTTTAGGCAATCCATACTGTGTAAATATATTATCTATCAAATTAAAATAAGGCATACACCACGATTTCATAACACTAAGTTGTTTTTCATGCATTCTTAAGTAATCTTGCATATATGATTCTGCCTGAGGGGTTACCTGTGTAGAATAGGGCATTAAAGCATTGTAAGAATATGTAGGAAACAGATTTTTAAAACCATATCTCGTAAGCTTGCTGAAATACTGAATTTTATCTTTTTGTGGTAAAGTTTTGGTTTCAATAATTTCATCAATAATTTCTTGTTCTTCTTTAATAACAATCTTAGTTGTATCTACAGAAACCTCATGAGACTCTTTTTTTACAGTTTGTGTAAAACCAATGTTTATCGAAAAGATAAAACCAATAAAATATAAAAAAATTATTTTTGGCATTTTATGCTTGCCCTTCTTTATTTATTTTAAATAGTGTTTCTGAAATGCTGAGCAAAAGTAACTCTTGTTCATTATTACATAAAATTTGTATGCCAAATGGCATGTTATTACTGTGTGAAAATAAAGGAAGCGCTATTGCGGGAATACCGGCAAGGTTTGCAAAAACTGTATAAATATCAGCTAAATACATAGCAACTGGGTCTTTATCTTTAACACCAATACTAAATGCAGTACTTGGGCATACAGGCATAATCACAGCATCGTATGTTGCAAAAATAACCTTAATCTTTTCTACGATTAGATTTCTTATTTGTTCAGCTTTATTAAAATACTGATCATAATATCCTGCGCTTAAAACATATGTACCAAGCATAATCCTCTGCTTAACTTCAATGCCAAAACCTTCAGAGCGATTATTTAAATAAAATTCATTAAGATTTTTCGGTTTCAAGTTGCTTTGATAGCCGTAGCGTATTCCATCATATCTACTAAGGTTGCTACTTGCTTCGGCTGTAGTTAAAACATAATATGCAGGAATTATATATTCCATCAAATCAAAATCAATTTCGTTTGCTTGGTGGCCTGCTTTTTCTACTGACTTTATAAAAGATTTTATTTTTAAGTTTATTTCGGGGTCCAATCCTTTATGATTAAAAGCCTGTTTAAAGTATCCTAATTTTAAAGTTTTTTTTATGTCGGCTTTTTTAAGTGGTTCTATGTTCATGGTGCTGTCCATCTTATCATGTGCACTCATTATTTGAAGTAATAATTTTACATCCTGAATAGTTTTCCCAAAAACTCCAATTTGGTCAAAAGAAGATGCATATGCAATTAAACCGTACCGGGATATTGTGCCATATCCAGGTTTAAAACCAATAATACCACAGAAATCTGCGGGCTGTCTAACCGACCCACCGGTATCACTGCCTAATGAAACCATGCACATGTCTGCCTGCACTGCCACTGCACTTCCTCCCGATGAACCGCCCGGTACTTTTGTTTCATCTAATGCATTAAGTACTTTACCATAGGCAGAATTCTCGTTTGTACTGCCCATTGCAAATTCATCGCAATTACAATTACCAATAATAATGGCATCTTCATCTATCAAAAACTGTAATGCAGTAGCGGTATATAAAGAATGAAAATTTTGGAGAATTTTTGATGCAGCTGTAACCTTATGATCTTTATAACAGATTACATCTTTAATTGCAATTATAACACCATGAAGTCTTTTTAAAGCAGTCTTCTTTAACCTTAATTCATCTAATTCAGCGGCTTTTTTTAATGCTTCTTCTTCAAATACTTCTACAAATGCGTTAAGCCTTTCATTTTTTTTAATATTATTCAAATAATAATTCACTGCATCTTTACAACTATAATTATTTTCAGTAAGATTAGTATGATAATCATTGATAGTAGTGAAGGAAAACATGTTCAAAAATATAATTTTTGTAAATAAAAAACCGAAAAGCATACTTCTTTGTGTAGAAAGAAATATTCTTTTCGGCATCAAACTGTGTAATATTTTACTAAACGTTTTTGATGGCGTTCGCTTCTCTCATTTGCTGTAGCTTAAGTTCCTGCAATCTTATTTCTTCTGAAGAGGCATTAATAATAACTTCCTTGTCTTTCATACCATTTTCCAATTCGCTTTTTACATTGTCTTTTGCATCTTTAAATTCACGCATGCCTTTACCAATTCCTCTCATTAATTCAGGGATTTTTCTACCACCAAATAAAAGCAACACTGCTAATAAAATAAATATCATGTGTTCACCCTGAAATAGAGACAACATTATAGACAAACTATGTGTAATAATCATAATAATAAATTTAAAGTATAAAGATAATCCAAAAAATAAATTTTACGACAAAATAAAATACTAATGTTTCTGTTTAACAAACTGTTTTTATTTATTCCCATTGCTTTGCATCCTCAAGTTTCTTTGCATCTATCTTTTTTACAAGTATAATGCTAATTTCAAAAAGTAACAATAAAGGCATTGCGACAATCGCTTGACTTATCCAATCGGGCGATGGGGTTAGTATTGCAGCTAAAATTAAAATTAAAATGTAAGCATATCTTCTGTAAGCTTTTAAAAATGAAGAATTGATTAATCCTATTTTCGCTAAAACCACTGCAAGTACAGGTAACTCAAAAGCCACGCCACAACCAAGAAGCAAATTATTAAGTGTGCTGATGTAATCATCTAAAGTAGGCATGTATTTGTAGGCTCCGGTAGTTCCTATTTGAAAATTAGCCAAAAAATTGAAGGTAAACGGCGCAAGCACATAGTATCCAAAAGAGGCTCCCAGAAAAAAACAAAATGACACCCAAAATATACTTTTGCTACTATATTTTAATTCTTTAGATGATAATGCAGGTTTTATAAACTTCCAAAACTCAAAAATTATGTAGGGAAATGCAGTAATAAGTCCGCCTATCATAGATATATTGAGTGCTGCCACAAATGGCCCACTTACTGTATTACCTTGTAAAGGAATGTTTACGGGAGGCATACACAGGGATTGCCCCATGTGTAAAAAATGCCCAAATTGACAAAGTATTTTATAAGAAATAAAGCCGGTTCTGCTTGGTGCCAATATTATATTATCAAAAATCCAATCTCTAAAAATAAAAAAGCAAATTGCTACCACAATCCATGCTAATAAGGCTCTTACGAGATGCCATCGCAAAGCCTCCAAATGATCTATAAAGGTCATTTCTTTTGTTTCAACACCATTTTCTCCGGTCTTAAAACGGGCGAAAATTGATTTTTTTTGAGTGGGTATCAAACTTTTATTCTTGGTTTTTGACCTTTAATATTTGTATGTGAATAACAAAATTACTGCCTAAAATGATTGATGGTATTTTTTTCTTTGAATTCAATAAAGTTTCTTTAAAAACAATGAATAAGTCTTAATAGCTGTAAAATAAAAAGAGCGAAACAAATCATGTTTCGCTCTTTTATAAAATTTATAATAAAATTAGGCTTTACCTTTCTTAAGACCAACTGCCATTCTTTTTTCTTTAATACGTGCACTTTTGCCACTTCTTTCTCTGAGGAAATAAAGTTTAGCTCTTCTTACACGACCTACTTTATTAAGGACGATGCTCTCAATATTTGGAGAAAATGCAGGGAATAAACGCTCAACACCTACACCATCACTTATTTTGCGAACGGTAAATGTTGCTGTTGAACCTACACCCTGGCGCTTTATTACATCACCTTTAAAACTTTGAATACGCTCTTTAACTCCCTCTACAATTTTATAGTTTACAGTAATATTATCACCTGCCTTAAAATTAGGTAATGTTGGTATTGCTGTTAGTTGCTCGTGTACAAATGCTACTGCGTCCATATCAAATCTTTTTTGGACTGCAAAAGTAAGGAATAATTTATAATTAAAAGTCGTAAAAATTGAATTTTTTAATAACCGATTAAAAACGCATAATTGATATACAACTGCATGGCGGCTGCCGGATTGCAGTGGAAATACTTTTTTGCTGCTTTTGAGCAAAAAAGATTGCAACGAAAAGCCGGTACAAATGCTGAAAAATATTTCAGATCGACAGCCCCAAAAAAAACAGCGATGAGTTTTCATCGCTGTCCAATATCTATTCAAAAAATTATCTCGCAATGTTTACTGCTCTTTTTTCCCTTATTACAGTAACTTTTATCTGGCCCGGGAAAGTCATTTCTGTCTGTATTTTTTGAGCTATTTCAAAACTTAGTTTATCACTTTCTGCATCAGTAACTTTATCTGATTCGACAATTACCCTTAGCTCTCTTCCGGCCTGTATTGCATATGCTTTTTCCACACCGTTGTACGATTGGGCAAGGGTTTCAAGGTCTTTAATACGTTGAATATACTGCTGCATAATTTCTCGCCTAGCACCCGGCCTTGCACCGCTAATGGCATCACAAGCCTGTATGATTGGAGAGATAACAAACAACATTTCCATTTCATCGTGATGCGCTCCAATAGCATTTACCACTGCAGGATTTTCACCGTATTTTTCAGCAAGTTTTGCGCCTAATAATGCATGGCTCAATTCTGTTTCTTCATCAGGAACTTTACCAATATCGTGTAATAAACCGGCACGTTTAGCTAATTTAGGATTCATGCCAAGTTCTGCAGCCATTATACCGCAAAGATTTGCAGTTTCTCTGCTGTGCATTAATAAATTTTGACCGTAGGAAGAGCGGAAACGCATACGACCTACCATCCTTATCAGTTCTTTGTGTAAACCATGTACGCCCAATTCAATTGCTGTTCGTTCGCCAATTTCCATCACCTGGTCATCTAACTGTCGTTTTGTTTTTTCTACCACTTCTTCAATACGAGCTGGGTGTATACGGCCATCTGCAACTAAACGCTGTAATGATAATCTGGCAATTTCTCTGCGCAATGGATCGAAGGAAGAAAGTACAATTGCTTCCGGAGTATCATCCACAATAAGATCTACTCCTGTCGCAGCTTCAATTGCACGAATATTTCTACCTTCACGACCAATGATGGAGCCTTTTATTTCATCACTTTCAAGGTTAAATACAGTTATTGAGTTTTCAATAGCCTGCTCTGCCGCCGTACGTTGTATGGTTTGTATAACAATTTTACGTGCTTCTTTGTTAGCTTTTAATTTTGCATCCTCAATAATTTCCTGTTGTAATACGAGTGCCTGAGAATATGCTTCTTGTTTTAGTCCTTCAATAAGTTGCATTTTAGCATCTTCAGCACTTAATCCTGCAACTTTTTCAAGTCTGCGGATATGTTCTTCCTGATGTTTTTCAAGCTCTGTTCGTTTTACATTTACTATTTCTATCTGCTTGTTTAAATTATCTTTTATTAAATCATTGTCTTTTACCTGCTTATCTACATTTGTTTCTTTTTGGTTAAGACTTTGTTCTTTTTGCTTAATTTTATTCTCACCTTCAACAATTTTTTGAGTCCTTTGCATAATGTCTTTTTCATTATCAATTTTCATTTGTGCAAATCGTTCTTTAGCTTCTATCTCTCTTTCTTTTTTATAGCTGTCTGCTTTTAACTGGGCTTCAGCTATAAGTTTTTTCGATTCCAATTCCGCTTCCTGTACTTGTTTGTCTGTATTTTTCGCAAAGAGTACTTTGCCTGCAAGCACACCTGCAATAAGTGCTCCTATGCCAATGATGATGTAAATTATAGTTGAATCCATTTTATGTTAGTTTTTTTAAAGTACATAATATATAAAAACCCTCTCCTAAAAGAGGGTATACAGCGAAGATATGAAAAAGCCCAATAAATGCCAATGCCTTAAATAGATGTGAATGGAGTTAACAAACCAATCTCAAATTATTTATAAAAAAAGCTGCGGAAATATTTTTTACATTGCGGTTGCAGTATTTTGTAAAACAGCTGATATTTGAGATTCCATTTTTATGAGAGTTTCTGCCATCTCCTCATTCAGCATGGAGTTACCTTCCCCGCCTGCATTTTGGGTAGCATACCAAATAATTACCATTGCAATATAATCCTGCATGTCTTTACCTGCAAACTGTGTTTTGAATTCAATGATCTTTTGGTTGATCATGTTTACCGTTTTTCTGATGATTTCTTCATCTGACGGGTTCGTTCTTATCCTATAAGTTCTATCTGCAATAACAATATTTATCGGAATAAGTTCACTCATACATTTTGTTTATGCCCAAGTAAAGAAATGCTTTTTTCTATGTTGCGGATGTAACCGTTAATTTTCTTTTCAAGATTTTTCTTTTCAGATTCATCCATCGTATCAAGTGAGGCTTTTAATATAAGTTGTTCCTGTTGTAGTTTTTCTACATGAACTTTTTGGCTTACAACTTTTTGATTAAGATCGTTCACAATTTTATTTAACTGTAAATTTTCTCTAACAATTGCCATATGCTGCTTCAGCAGCAATTGCAGCAGGCTTTTTAATTGATTGATATGTTTATTTAAGTCTGCCAAAAATTAATTTCTTATTGATGCTTGCAATTGTTTTTCTAACGATGAAATAATTTTTTTCATCATGCTGTCAGTATCCGAATCTGCAAGTGTTTTTGTTTCATCGCTAAAAGTAAAATTTACCGCCATCGATTTTTTATCAACGCCAATTTTTTCACTTTCAAAAATATCGAACAGTTTTATATTTTTTAATGATGAAATGTTGTTCTCTTTTATAGTACTCTCTATGGTGGAATAAGCAATTTGCTTATCTACGATTATTGCAAGATCTCTTTGTACAACGGGGAATTTTGAAATTTCTCGGTAGGTTAAAATGTTTTTGTCCTGCATTAGAATTATTTCATCCCAAACTAAATCGGCAAACAACACAGATTCTTTGATGCCAAATTGTTTTAAAATCTTTTGCGATACATTTCCTAGTTTTCCTATCGTTTTTTTATTGTTAGAAATTTCAATACCAAACTCCAGGTCTTCATCTTCCAAAATATTTATGCTGATATTTTTTAACCCACATGCGGCCAATACTTTTTCGCACATTCCTTTTAAATAATAAAAGTCTGCTTTCTGATCTTTTTGCTGCCAGTAACCATTGTTAACAGTACCTGTAACATAAATTGCCAAATGATTAATTTC
>JANXTG010000216.1 GCA_025352525.1 Ferruginibacter sp. | reverse complement strand
GTGATAGCAGATTTTAATGCGGCTGAATTAATGATCAGAGAACTGATTAAAATGGTATATCCAAAAAAACCATGGATAGCACCAAGTTGGAGAATGATGATTTGCATACCAAGCAGCATAACAGAGGTTGAAAAACGTGCTGTAAGAGATAGCGCCGAACAGGCGGGCGCAAAAGAAGTCTATTTGATTCACGAACCAATGGCGGCTGCATTGGGTATTGGGATAGATGTTGAGGAACCGGTAGGAAACATGATTATTGATATTGGTGGTGGAACTACGGGCATTACTGTAATTGCTCTTGCGGGAATAGTTTGCGATCAAAGTATACGAGTGGCAGGAGATGAATTTACAGCTGATATTATGGAGGCCCTTCGCCGCTACCACAGTTTATTAATTGGTGAACGTACTGCCGAGCAAATTAAAATACAGGTTGGTGCAGCCATGAAAGATTTGGAAAACCCGCCGGAAGATATTCCTGTTAACGGCCGGGATCTTGTGACCGGTATCCCAAAACAGGTTATGGTAAGTTATCAGGAAGTTGCAGATGCGTTGGATAAAAGCGTTTTTAAGATTGAAGAAGCTATATTAAAAGCTTTAGAAACTACACCACCGGAACTTTCAGCAGATATTTACCGTCGTGGGCTTTACTTAACAGGCGGTGGTGCATTGCTTCGTGGGCTCGACAAAAGAATTGCTAACAAAATAAAGTTACCGGTTCATGTTGCTGATGATCCACTAAAAAGTGTTGTAAGAGGAACCGGTATTGCACTTAAAAATTATGACAGATACCCATTTGTAATGAGGTAGTTTAAATTATAAATGTTGATTGATAAATTATAAATTTTTAGTCATACAGCACAAAAAATTTATAATTTATTATTCATAATACTTCTTCTTTCTGTGAGTAACATTTTTCTTTTTATCAGGCGGTATGCCAATCTTTTAATCTTCCTGTTTTTACAGGTTCTCTCTTTTTATTTTATTGTTAGTTACAGTAAATACCATGAAGCTGCTTTTGGTAATACAGCCAATAAATTTACAGGTCTCATTAATAAGCAAGTAAACCGGGTGGAATATTATTTTCAGCTAAAAAAAACCAACGACTCTCTTTTAAAAGCCAATGAAGTTTTATACAATAAACTTAGGAGTAATTATAATATTAATGACTCTTTAGATAAGATGGTAATCGATACCATGCGCATAGATTCTGTTTTACGGTACAAAAAATTTAATTATTTAAATGCAAAAGTTATTGCAAACAGCATAGCTGCCCAAAGCAATTTTATTGTAATTACCGGAACCAATGTACATACATTTAAAAAAGGTATGGGCATAATAGGAATAAACAACGATGTGGTGGGTGTAATAACAGAAGTAAACGGAGACTATGCGGCAGTAATGAGTTTACTGCATAAAGACAGTAAATTAAGTGGTAAACTTTTAAAAAGTGGCGAGACAGGAACCTTAAGCTGGGACGGTAAAAAACCCAACATTCTTACGCTAAACAACATTCCTAAAAGTGCAAAGATCTCTATTGGAGATACAATTATTACGAGTGGCTTTAGTGCCATTTTTCCTAAAGGGATTATGATTGGTAGAATAACGGATATTAAACCTGAAACCACAAACAACAATTACAGAATTACTTTAAAATCTGCAGCCAATTTTTATAACTTGGAATATGTTTATGCTATTGAAAGCGCAGATGCAGATGCGGTAAAAACCATTTTAGATAAAGCCAAAGCCTCAGTAAATTAAATGAGTATTCTTGTAAAAAATATATTAAGGGCTGTGTTGTTTTTGTTTGTACAGATTTTTATTTTAGACAAAATACACCTGCACCAAATGGTAACGCCCTATTTATATTTTTTATTTATTTTATGGCTGCCTTTTAAAATGCAGCGTACCTGGTTAATGATCATTGCATTTATTTACGGTTTTATATTGGATAGTTTTTGGCACAACCCGGGTTTCCATGCAGCAGCATGTGTACTTATTGCTTATGTAAGACCTTTTTTGGTAAATATTTTTATACCGCAGGAAGGGGCTGATGCTAATTTTGAAGAGCCTTCTATTAAAAGTATGGGTGGGCTTTTACCTTATATTATTTTTATGGGTATTCTTAGTTTTTTGCACAACGCATGGTTATTTTTATTGGAAGCCTGGCAGTTTGGAAACATTTGGTATTTTTTAGTAAAAACAGTTTTATCTACAGTAATAAGTTTACTGTTAATAATAATTACCGAATTGATTTTTGTAAGGAAGCAAAAGTTTAGAACGAATACGGTATAGCTGTGATGATAATAGGTTTTCTTGTTAAAAAAATGAAATACTTTAACCTGTTGAATATGGATAAAAAGATGAAGGGCTGCGCTGCTTAGACGAAAATCGTTTTTGCTGCCTTTGAGCAAAAACATTGGAGGCGGGCAGCGATCAAAAGTTCCCTTTTATTTCTTAGTTTAAAGCCCCTAATAAAAATTATCTTACACAATAGTTACCATCTAATAAAAAACATATTCACAATTCACCACTTCACAGTTCACCACTTCACAATTCACTAATTCATGTCCGCCTTCAACCAGTCCCGAAAAAATATTGTGGTGTTTGTATTTGTACTTATGTTTATTGTAATTATTTCTCAACTTGCACACCTGCAGCTTTTTTCTTCAGACCTGCGCCTGCAGGCAGATGCACAGGGAACTTTTAGAAAAGTTATTTATCCTGACAGAGGAATAATATACGACAGACATAAAAAATCAATTTTACAAAATACCATTATTTATGATTTAATGGTTACACCTAACAAATTAAAAGGTATGGATACAGCAGCCCTTTGTAAAATTTTAAATATTGATACGGCGCAATTCAACAAAAAAATAGTAGAGGTAATTATTAAAAACGGTCGTACAAGAACTTCAGTTTTTGAAGCTTTGTTAAATGATGATAAACAGGCAATGCTCAATGAAAGTATGTATCTCTTTACACCCGGTTTTTACCTGCAGGAAAGATCGGTAAGAAGTTACCCATTTAATGCTGCAGCAAATGTGCTTGGCTACACTGCAGAAGTAGATACTAATTTTTTAAAAAAACATAAAAATGAAGGTTATGTATCCGGCGATTATGCAGGTATGACTGGCATTGAAAGGAGCTATGAAAAAGTGCTGATGGGCGAACGAGGAATTGAGTATTGGAAAAGAGATAATAAAAACAGGCTAACAGAAAAACTGGAAAACGGAAAATATGATACGGTTCCTATGGCAGGAAATAATTTGCATACTTCTCTTGATATTGAACTCCAGGAACTGGGAGAAAAATTAATGCAGAATAAACTGGGTGCCATTGTAGCAATAGATCCTAAAACAGGCGGCATCCTTGCAATGGTTAGTGCACCAACTTATCAACCAAAATTTTTAACAGGTAGTGAAAGAAGAAAACATTTTTCTGAATTGTTTTTAAATCCTGCTTTGCCATTGCTTAACAGAACGGTAAGTGCTACATATTCTCCAGGATCAACCTTTAAAACTTTGCAGGCTTTGGTAGGCTTACACGAAGGCGTTATAACGCCCAATTTTCAGGTAAGTTGTAGTGGTGCTTTTTATGGGTGTGGCACCGGTAAGCCAATGAGGTGTCTGGATTTTGGGACTTTTAATTTACGCAGTGCCATAACCGTATCTGACAATACATACTTTGCAACAGTTATGCAAAGGGTAATAAACAATCCAATTTTTCCAACAGTTGACAGTAGTTTGGCAAGCTGGGATAGATACATGTATGCATTTGGGCTTGGGCATAAATTGGGGGTTGATGTTCCCTCAGAAAAAAAAGGTAACATTCCAAGACCGCAGGATTATGATAAAGTATTTGGAAAAGGCCATTGGAATTACTGCAGTTTTAGATCAGTAAGTATCGGCCAGGGCGAGGTAGATGTTACACCTCTTCAGGTTGCAAACGAAATGGCTTATATAGCCAATAAGGGTTGGTACATCACCCCGCATGTTGTTGATTCTATTGAGGGCGGAGACAAATATGCAATACTTGAACAGTACAGAAAACACCATGACCCAATTGATATTCCTGACAGTATTTTTGATGTGGTGCATGATGGAATGCAGGGCGTGTTGGAAAAAGGAACCGGTGGCAATGCAAAAGTAAAAGGCATAACCATTTGTGGTAAAACAGGTACAGTAGAAAATTATTACAGAGGCGTAAAACAGGAAAACCATTCGTTCTTTTGTGCTTTCGCACCTAGAGAAAATCCAAAAATTGCCATTATGTGTGTGGTGGAAAATAGTGGTCGTTTTGGCGGTACTTATGCAGCGCCAATTGCAGGTTTAATGATTGAGAAATATTTAAATGATTCTATTACGGATAAAGAAAGACTGGCAAAAATTGAAAGTCTTTCAAAATTAAGTTTAATACCAAAACGTATTTATGTTGAGGTCAGAAAACAGGATTCTCTGCGTCACTCAAAAGATTCTGCTTATTTAATAGCAAAAGGATTTATAAAAATAATTAAAGACACAACAGGGATAGATGATGGTGAAGATGAAGTGGGACTAACAAAATTAATAAAGGATAAAAAAGACAAAGAAAACAGAGACAATAAAAAAGAGGATCCAATAAAACCTGAAGCCATATTACCGGGTAAACAAAAGCAGGTAGTACAGGATTCAGTTACAAAACTTGATAATTAAATGTTTCAAAAAAATATACCCATAACAAAAGGCAACGATAAAGTCATGTTGGCATTGTATGCTATCCTTATTTTTATTGGTCTTGTCTGCATTATTTCTGTAGAATATAAAAGCACAGATAATTTTGTACAAACATTTTTTGGATTTAAAAAAAATTACAGCAAACAGTTTTTCTTTTTTCTTGCATGTTGTTTAATAGGCGTCTTTATTTTATTAACTGACAGTAAATTTTTTACAGCAACTGCTAACCTTTCTTACGTAATAGGGATTGTACTTATACTTGCTACGTTTGTTGTGGGTAAAGAAATAAAAGGCTCTAAAAGTTGGATTCCACTTGGTTTTATGAACCTTCAGCCTGTTGAACTCTGTAAAATATTTACAGCGCTGGCGTTATCAAAATTTCTCTCTTTGCAGGATACCGATTTTAGCAAACCAAAATCACAGATAATTGCAGCCGCCATATCTTTTGCGCCCGCTGCTCTCTCTATTTTACAGGGAGAAACAGGATTGGCTTTGGTTTATTTTTCTTTTTTAATACCAATGTACAGAGAAGGGTTACCGCCAGGATATTTAATAGCAGGTATTTTAATGGCAGTTTTATTAGTGGTGTCTTTGTTGTTTCATACAAAAACATTACTTATTGTGTTTACAATTTTAGCCATAGTTTTAGTCTTGTTAAACAGGAAACAAATAAAGCGAAATAAAGATATTTTATTTATAATTGTTGGTGTGTGGCTTTTTTGTGCAGCCTTTGTAGGCATTGGTGTTCCTTTTGTATTTAATAAAGTTTTTAAGAAATATCAGGCGGATAGAATTTTCAGTATGGTAGGTGTTGAAAATCCATTTACAGATAACCGAACAGGTAGCCTAAGCCCAGAAGAAGAAAAGTTAAAACAACGAAAAAATGCCCAGCAGAATTATAATGTAAAACAATCTAAAATAGCAATAGGTTCGGGGGGCTTTGCAGGTAAGGGATTTTTAAAAGGCACACAAACACAAGGCGATTTTGTGCCGGAGCAACATACTGATTTTATTTTTACATCTGTAGGAGAAAATTTCGGTTTTTTGGGAACAATCTTTTTAATGCTTTTATATTTAGGACTCTTACTACGCATTGTATTTATTGCAGAGCGACAGAGAAGCTCTTTTAGTAGGGTTTATGCATACTGTGTTGCGGGAATAATATTTTTTCATGTGGCAGTAAATGTTTGCGTTACCATTGGGCTTGCACCTGTTATCGGTATTACACTGCCCTTAATGAGTTATGGTGGCTCATCATTAATTACATTTACCATTTTAATTTTTATTTTGATTAAGCTAGATGCAGACAGACAAATGGTGTTGAGGTAGAAAATAATTACGAATGACGAATTAAAGATCATTAATAATATCAGCGTTCGTCTTTCATCTCTTGTCTTTAATCTAATTTCTTGTGTCTCATATCTCAAATCTCAATTCTTCTTTTCTATGAAAATAATTCCACTCAGCGAAGGCGCTTTTACAATAGATAAAACAAAAGTGTTTATCCCTTTCAATAAAGAAAAAGATGATTTGCAGGATAGGGCTTCAGGTAGTTTGCTGGTAGAGGTTCAACCGTTTTGCATCATCACAAAAAAAGATATGTTATTAATAGATACCGGTTTGGGTTTTAGCAATCCAGATGGAATTTTACAGATCCACCAAAATTTAATAAATAATGGTATTGATCCGATGGATGTAACCAAAGTTTTACTTTCTCATTTACATAAAGATCATTCAGGTGGAGTTTGTAAAAAAGATAAAATTCTTAATCACCACTTTTTAAGTTTTCCGCAGGCAACTTATTATGTAAATAAAAATGAGTTTGATTACGCAATTGAAAAAGGTACACCATCTTACACAACTAAAGAATTTGAAATTTTAGCAAATGCCGATAACGTAATTTTTACCGAAGGCAGTGGCATAATAAATCAATATATTTCATACGAAGTTACAGGGGCACATTGCCCTTTTCACCAAACATTTATGATTGAAGAAGATGGTGAAAAAATATTTTTTGGTGGAGATGTAGCACCCCAGTTACAACAAATGAAAAGCAGATTTATTGCCAAATATGATTTTGATGGAAAAAAATCTATGGAACTTCGTACGCTGTGGTGGGATCAGGCACAAAAAGAACATTGGACATTTTTATTTTACCATGATATAAAAACTCCTTTTCTACAGAGGTAATAATATCAGTAAGTAAATATTTATTGTATTCTTAGCCGGCCATTTTTTGGAGCCCGGTGGTTATTAATATTATTAGTGTTATTACTTTGCTGTCTCATTTGTTTTAAACGATCAACAAGCTTTTTTCTAAATTCTGCGTCCTGTCTGTAAAAGTTATTACTACGCTCGTTACCAATAATTTTATTGAAATTATTCTGATATTTTTTCTTAACATTTAATACTGCCTGCTGCCTGTCAAGTTCATTAATTTCACCCTTGTTTATTGCTCGTAAATCTGCCTCGTATTGTGTATGTGCAGGCCAAAATTTTTCAGCCTCGGTTGGTGTAAGAGATAACTGTTGAGAAATATAAGCTATGTAAAGCGCTTTAATTTTTTCTTCCTTTTTCTGATTTACCTGCACGTCTTCTGAAACTGCCTGCGCAGATGTGGTAAACGCTGCAAACACAACAGAAATATATAATATAATTTTCTTCATTTTCTTAATTTTTAAGATTATTCTCTTTTAAGTAATTCTCCAATACGTTTTCGTCCAGTAAATAATCTGTAACCTCCGGTAATTTCTCTACATCGTCAGTGGAAGATGCTACCAATGCTGCATTTACATCATGTCCACTTTTTTGTAAATATTGTTCAATTTCATTATCTGAAACATTTTGCAAAGCTTCATCAAAACTGGCATTCTTTAAAACAGTGTTAGGCTGCATAGTGCCGGTAATAGTTTCTAGGCTTGTTTTAACACTGTTCTTTGTATTACTTTTATCAACAATATTTACAATACTTAAACCCAACAAACCTGTAATTACAGCTGCAGCCGCATATTTAAAAAATAACCTTGGCTTATTTATGGTTACAACTTTTGCAGACTTCCGTTTATTGTTTAAAAAAGTAATGTTATTAAAATATCCTTCAGAAACAGTATAAGTTTCTTTCTTTTCAATACCTGCAATTAAAGATGAGATTCCTTTCAATTCAATATTAACATCATTTTCAAGTGCATGTATTTTTGTGAGAATATTACCAGCCAAACTTTCAAAATAACCATCGGGCACGGAAAAATTGTTTAAAGAATTTTCCTCATAAATCTTTGCTATTATCACCTGAACAAGAGAAGGTAAATAGTCCGCATCAACAGTAAAAACATTTATAAAAGGTATAGATCCTAAAGTCTTACTAATTCCATTAATTTCAGTTGATATGTCTTCTCTGTTATTCATCTATATTTTGACCGGTTTATTGGTTAATCGTTTAATTATTTAAAATGTAATGTTCTATTTTTTTAACTGCGTGGTGATAACTTGCTTTTAAAGCACCTTCACTTGTTTCCAAAACTGTGCTTATTTGCGCATAGGGCATCTCTTCAAAATACCTGAGGTTAAAAACTGCCTTCTGTTTTTCAGGTAATTTCTGTACTGCAAGCTGCAATTTCCACTCCAGTTTATTACCGTCAAAATTTGTATCAGCCTTTATTTTATTGCTAAGTCCGCTCTCTTCATCACTCATAGAAAATGTACTTCTTTTTTTCTGCTTTTCTAAAAATGTAAGACTTTCGTTGGTCGCAATTCTATACAACCACGTGTACAATTGGCTGTCTTCTCTAAAGTTTTCAAGACCCTTCCAGGCTTTCACAAACATATTCTGCAATACATCGTTTGCATCTTCATGTTCCACAACCATTCTACGGATGTGCCAATATAGTTTTTCCTGGTATTTTTTTAAAATAGCAGTAAAAGCCCGCTCTTTAGTTGCAGGATCTTTAAACTGCAGAAGCAATTCAATATCATCTTGTGGTAAGCCCATATAAGTTTAAAAGTATTGCAATTTTTAAAAACCAATTATATGACTAATGATTTTCTACAAAGTTTAAAATATTATTTAAATTTTTGGTACGCCGTCATAAAATCTTATTTTCACTTTGGTCCCGCTTTACGCTGCAAGTCCTCGCCTTCGTTCCTCAGGCTGTGGGCTTTACGCTTCAATCGGGCGTAGTTATTCAGCCTTTTATAATATTTCATCATTTTTAAGAACAATAATTTCAAATACGTAATAATATAAATTGACGAAAAAAAAGAGCAGACTTAATGTCTGCTCCCGCTTCAAAAAAATAAAATTCTTATCTTATGTTATGAATATACTCGTTGTTTAAAAATTGCCTCTTAATATCATTTAAGTCACGCAAAATACTTGCATCAATTAAAGTACCGCCGATTTCCAGTTTAAAACCACCAATTAATTCTTCTTTCACAGCAGTTTCAATTTCAATAGCAGAACTGTCAGCAGATTTTACTCTGGCTATAATATTGTTTTTTAATTCTTCACTTATAGGAGTTGCAGTTGTAAGTTTTACAGTTTGAATATTTTTTAATTTATTGTATTGCTCCAAAAATGCAGTTACAATTTCAGGCAGGTTGCTCTCTCTTTTTTTTGTTGTAAGCAATCGTATAAACAACATAGAGATCTGGCTTATATTTTTACCAATTACTGCATCTAAGATCTTATCCTTTTTATCAGCGGTAATGATGGGGCTGCGCAGTAATGCAACAAAATCAGGATTAGATTTATTAATCCCTTTCAGCAGTTTCATATCTGCATATACAGCCTCAAGCTGGTTTTGTTCAATAGAAAGATCTAATAAACTTTTTGCATATCGGGTAGCTAAACGTGGGTTGGTCATAATTTGCTAATGAAGAACATTAAACGGATTTGCAGTTCTTTGTCTAATATCTTGTTTCTAATATCTTATTTTTAGTTCAACTTTATTTCCTGCGCAAGTTGGTTTATAAAAGTTTCCTGCTCATTTTTATTAGCAAGTTCTCTTCTCAAAACTTTCTCACTTACTTCAACCACCAATTTACCAACCTGGTTTTTAATGTCTGTTATCGCAGCCATTTTTTGATGTTGAATAGCAGCATTGGCTTCCGTTAAAATTTTTGCCGCCTGTATTTTTGCTTCTTCTTTTGCATCAGCAATCATTTTGTCTTTGGTAGCTTTAGCTTCTTTAATCATTGTTGCTCTTTCCTCACGGGCAGCTGCAAGCAATGCTTCGTTCTCACCTTTAAGCTGAACCATTTCCAGTTTCACTTTTTCCGCCAGTGCAATAGAACCTGCAATCGTATTTTCCCTTTCATCAAGCCCTTTTAATATAGGACCCCAGGCATATTTTTTTAACAATAAGAATACTACTATAAATGCAAGCAATATCCATACAAAGAGACCGAGATGTGGTTGTAATAAATCCATTTTGTAAAAAAATTAAGTATTAAGTTTTAGGTATTGAAAGATATTTTTTTATTAATTATCTAACGTTTCAATACCGGTGTTTAAAATCTAAAAATACTGCATCCGCCGCCCTTTGCTTTAGATGCAGTAAAGTTTTGTGTGCAAATCAGGCTTACTTTAAAACAGCCAATAAACCTGCGATTACTGCGAAAAGGGCAACACCCTCAACAAATGCAGCAGTCAGGATCATGTTTGCACGAATGTCATTGGATGCTTCCGGTTGGCGAGCTATAGATTCAACAGCACCTTTACCGATTTGTCCGATACCGATACCAGCTCCTATTGCTGCTAGGCCTGCGCCTACTGCACCACCAAAGTGTGAGTAACCCAATTGTACGTCTGCTAACAAAGTCATCAAAGTCATGATACTTGTGTTTTATATGTGAAAAAAAAATTAGTATTGAGTATTGAGAAATTAGTATTGAGAAAAATCTGTGCATTTAGTTATCTAAATACTCAATTCTAAAATCTAAATACTGTTTTAGATTATCACCGCATCTTCGTGTCCATCAACATCACTATGACCTCCCTCAAAAGCCTGCCCTATAAATACAGCAGTAAGATTGGTAAAAATAAATGCCTGTATAAATGCTACCAATAATTCAATAAAATAAATAAATACAGTAAATAAAACTGAAATTGGACTAAAGCCCCAGCCCGCTCCTTTTGCCATAGCTCCAAAAATAAATATCAACGAAATAAAACTTAGAATAATAATATGCCCCGCTACCATATTTGCAAAAAGACGAATAATTAAAGCAGCAGGCTTAATTACCAAAAAGCCTAATAATTCAATTGGTATTAAAATTATTTTTACAAAGATTGGAACCCCGGGAGGCCAGAAAATATGACCCCAAAAATGGCCGTTTGTACTACTTAAAATTACTATTAAAGAAATTATACCAAGTACGGCTGTGAACGCAGTATTTCCTGTTACGTTTGCAGAACCCGGTAACAAGCCGAATAAATTATTTATCAATATGAAAAAGAAAACCGTGAGCAGGTAAGGCATATAACGAAGCCATTTTTTACCTAAGTTAGGTTTAGCAACTTCATCTCTTACAAAGGTAATTACCGGCTCAATTGCATTTTGCCATCCTTTCGGGGCAGATGTAACACCAATACCTTGCTTATATTTATTGGCAATTCCTTTCATCAAAAAGAAAAGTATTGCAAGTGCTATAAACATTTGTACCACATTTTTTGTAAGGGAAAAGTCATAAACTTTGCTGCCGTCCGAGGATATTATTTCTCTATTTTCATTTGATTCAAACCCATTGTAAATGATGCGATGACCTTCATGACCAAACTGTGAGGATGAGAAAACAGAAAGCCCTTTTGAAGCAGTATAAAGAATTACGGGCAACGGCAGAGTAGCGTGGAAATTACCTACAGAAAAAAAATGAAATTCATGGTCATCTTTAATATGATCCATAATAATCTTAGCCGGATCAAGTTTTTCTTCTTTGTGCTCTGCGGTACCTTCATGAGCAGTTTCCTGCGCAAAAGAAAATGTAGAACCCATAATCAAAAAAAGACTGAAAGCCAATACTACCAACGATTTGAAGCGCTTTGTTACCATATACATCCTCAATTTTGCCGCAAAGATAAGGGCAGAATAGGTAAAAGAGAAATTTGAAGAGAGGGAATGACTGAAAAGACGTGGTTTACAGTTAAAATTTGAATATAATTTTTGGGTTTTACCGAATTAAAAAACTGACATCCTTATCAATTTAAATAAATAACGGTTTAGGTATTAGAACTCTTTGATAACCCATTAAGCTATTGAGCCGTTTTTAAGAGATACATTATTGTATTTGAGATGATAAAAAAGTAAATTAGCGAAGTATTTGCAGTGAAAATTAAAAGATTAGGGATTATTAAAACAAAAAAGGTTACGCTTTATTTATAATACTTTTAAATATGAAAGTTATAACTCGTGCAGTCTGGATTTTATCATTGGTAAGTCTTTTTACAGATACTGCAAGCGAAATGCTTTACCCCATAATGCCTTTATATTTAAAAAGTATCGGTTTTTCTATTGTGCTAATTGGGATATTGGAAGGTGTAGCCGAAGCAACTGCAGGATTAAGCAAAGGATATTTTGGTAAATTATCTGATAGTACCGGAAGAAGAATGCCTTTTGTGCAATGGGGTTATGCTTTAAGTGCGCTGTCGAAACCACTGATGGCATTTTTTGTTGCACCTGTCTGGGTGTTTTTTGTAAGAACGTTTGACAGAATTGGAAAGGGTTTAAGAACTGGCGCAAGAGATGCGGTTTTATCTGATGAATCCACTCCTGCAACAAAAGGAAAGGTTTTTGGTTTTCATCGGTCGATGGACACATTGGGGGCCGTGCTTGGACCACTGTTTGCTTTACTGTATTTGCAATGGTACCCGGAAGATTATAAAACACTTTTCTTTATCGCCTTTATACCCGGTGTTATAGCTGTTATATGTTCGTTATTATTAAAAGATAAAAAGGTTATCGTAAAATCTGACAAACCAAGAGTTGCTTTTTTTTCTTTTTTAGGGTATTGGAAACAAAGCCCCGTTTTATACAAAAAACTTGTTGCGGGATTATTGGTTTTTACCTTATTTAACAGCTCCGATATTTTTTTATTATTAAAAGCAAAACAGGCAGGGCTCAATGATACCAACATTATAACCATTTATATTTTTTATAACTTGGTGTATGTAGTCTTTGCATTCCCATTAGGTATATTGGCTGATAAAATTGGATTGAAGAAAATATTTATTACCGGACTTTTTATTTTTAGCATTGTTTATGCAGGCATGGCTTATGCAGATTTACCAATATATTTTTACGGCTTATTCTTTTTATATGGAATATATGCAGCAGCTACAGAGGGTATTTCCAAAGCATGGATCAGCAATATTTCTGCGAATGAAAATACTGCTACGGCTATAGGAACTTATTCGGCTTTTCAAAGTATTTGTACAATGCTTGCCAGCAGCCTTGCAGGTATTATTTGGTTTGCATACGGTAGTAAAACAACGTTTTTACTTTCTGCTGCTATGGCTTTTGCTGTCGTTATTTATATTGGATTTTATGCCAAAGAAAAAGTTGCAGCTATAAATAATGCACAATAAAAGCTGAAATTGTTATTCTGTTGAAGAGCGGCGGGATTGCAGTGGAAAGCCCAAAGTGGAGCGCAGCAAAACGAGGACTTGTAACGAAAAGCCCGAACAAAAGTTGAAATAAAACTAATAGCTGAACGCCTAAATAATTTTTTAATTACACAGCTTCCACCTGTTTTTCAAACTGCATTTTATGCAGCTGGTAATAATGCCCCTGCTTTGCCATAAGCTCTGCATGGCTGCCCATTTCCTTTACAACACCGGCATCTAATACCAAAATTTTATCTGCCTTGCGAATGGTACTTAACCTGTGTGCAATAACGATGGAAGTACGGCCTGCAATCAATTTATCGATGGCATGTTGTATGAGGCCTTCACTTTCAGAATCTACAGAAGAAGTGGCTTCATCTAAAATAAGAATTGCAGGATTGTACAACAGCGCACGCACAAAAGAAAGCAACTGCCGCTGCCCAAGAGATAATGTGGCACCACGTTCCATTACATTATAATCGTAACCGCCAGGTAGCCTTTCTATAAAATCGTGCAAACCAATAAGCTTTGCTGCCTGTATAACTTCTTCTCTTTTTATATCAGCATTTCTAAGCGTAACATTATCCAATACACTGCCGCTAAACAAAAATACATCTTGTAAAACAATACCGATTTTGCTGCGCAGAAAATCTAAATCATACTCCTCAATATTGGTACCATCAATTTTTATACTTCCCTTTTGTATTTGGTAAAGCCTGTTTATTAAACTGATGATGGAAGTTTTACCACTGCCCGTATGCCCAACAATAGCAAGGGTTTCACCGGCCTTGATAGTAAAGTTTATATCTTTTAAAACATATCGGTTTTCTATGTAAGAAAACCAAACATGATCAAAAGTAAGATTGCCTTTAATAGCTGCCGGAATGTATTTTCCTGATCTGTCAGACACATCTTCATTATCAAGAATTTTAAAAACACGTTCGCTGGCAATAACGCCCATCTGCAAAACATTAAACTTATCTGCAATTACCCTTAGTGGCCGAAACAATAAATTTAAACACAAAATAAAAGAAGTAATAATACCACCGGCCTGTGCTGCTTTTTCTGTTGAAATACCCGCCTGCATGCCTGCCCACCAAACCAATAAACCTACAGACAATGCCGAAACAAGTTCCACTACCGGAAAGAAAACAGAGTAGGCAAAAATGGATCGAACATTTGCATTGCGGTGTTCATTATTGATATCATTAAATTTTTCTTGTTCTCTTTTTTCTGCGGCAAACGCCTGCACGATCCCCATACCGGTTATGTGCTCCTGCACAAATGCATTGAGCGCTGCTACTGCATTACGAACTTTTATAAAAGATTTATTTACACTTTCTTTAAAATAATAAGTAGCTATAATAAGAAATGGAAACGGGGTTAAACAAATAAGCGTAAGACTCCAGTCAGCAATAAACATGTATGTAAGAATAGAAATTATGGACAGCATATCTGCAATAATAGGAATGAGCCCATCACTAAAAATATCGTTTACAGATTCTATATCATTTATCGTTCTTGTGGTAAGCGTACCAATAGGCGTTTTATCAAATTGCGAAAGGTTTAGATGCACAATTTTATTGTAGGTTGTAATACGCAAATCCTTAACCACACTTTGGCCAAGGGATGCTGTCGTAAATGTGAAGAAAAAACGACAGGTGGTTTCGATTAATAAAAGTACAATTTGTATGATAGTTATCTCTATGATAAAACCTCCTGGCCCATTTATAAAATGACCAATACTGCTGTTTTTAATACCATTGTTTATGGTGAGCTGTATAAGCAATGGGCGCACAGGTGCTATTATTGCAAGGAAAACAGCAAGAAAAATAGAGAGGTAGAATTTTTTTTTGTACGGAGCAGCAAAAGTGAAAACTCTTTTCAGCACCGAAACATCCATCTTTTTTTTGGGAATTGACATTACGACAAAGTTACGTTCTATTGACCGCAGAGAAAAGGTTAATACGGAATTTGAAAACTTAAGTCTTTTGTCTTTAATCTTAAGTCTAAAATCTAGTTCTTATCGTATTCACCTTTTATTGCATAATATCCAAAGACCATTAGCCCTGCTGCAATTGGTGTAAAAATAGTTATGATAATAATCCATGGAATAGGTTTATTAATATCCTTGCTGCCATTGCCAATATTATTTATGGCTCCGGAGATCAAAAAGAAAATTATTACCGGTGCAATAATTATCCAGACAAAGCCCATTGTTCTTTTAACAGCCCCTCCAAACCTCCTTGAAGGAGAGGCCTCAGAATCTGGTACTGAACTGCTATTTTCCTTTTTCATAAAGTCAAAATATTTAAATAAGAATTAATTTTTTTTGGTTTAAGTATGAACAAATAATCTCCATATTTATTTTCAACAATCTTCCCAAAAGTCCCTTCTCCGGAGGGATTTTAGGGAGGCCTTAATCGCTCACATCTTCATTTTTCTTATTACTTAAATACAAAGCACCAATTATAAAGCACAAGGCCGCAACGCCAATCGGATACCAAAGTCCTACCAATGGATCGCCGGTAAATGTTGCAGATAAAAGCGTAGCTATAAAAGGTACCAACCCACCAAACACTCCATTACCAATATGATAAGGCAAGCTCATACTCGTGTATCTTATTTTTGTTGGAAATAATTCTACCAAAAAAGCTGCTACCGGGCCATATACCATTGTAACAAAAATGATCATAATCCAAATGAGGAAAATGAATTTTATTTTAAGTTGAGGAGAAAGGATAATGTCAGAATAAATAGGTTTTGTATCGTTTCTCACGCTTGTTGAAAAAGACGCATCTTTTGACAGACTTGAAGTATCAGCAATAACTTCTGTAAACCTTATACCATCCTTAAATTGAAACAGATTTTTTTGATGTATTATTTGTAAAGGATATCCGTTTTGTAAAAGGGAATCAATTTTTATAGTCGAATGCTTAAGCAAAACATTTGAAAGAAGATTTGTGTCTTTTCTCCACTCCTTTGCATTAGCACTTTTCAACAGCGCTCCAAATATGGGCCGGTAAAAAATTATGCCAAGCAACATACCGGTGAGCATTATCCATTTTCTTCCAATCTTATCACTAAGCCAACCAAAAAATAAAAAGAAAGGCGTAGCTAAACCTATTGCCCACAACAGAATTTCACGGTTTTGTATGAACTCAATTTTTACCGTATTCTCTAAAAAACTTTGTGCATAAAACTGTCCCGTATACCAAATTACGCCCTGCCCCATAACTGCACCAAACAAAGCAAGCAATACTATTTTAAAATTTTCCTTTCTGCCAAAACTTTCTTTTAAAGGATTTGATGAAGTTTTGTTTTCTGCTTTTAGTTTGGCAAAAACAGGTGATTCGTTCATGCGCAACCGAATGTAAATTGATACGCCCACCAATAAAATAGACATCAAAAAGGGATAACGCCAACCGCCCCACTCGGCGTTAAAAGATGCGTCAGTCATATTATTCTTTACAAACATTATTACGCCTAATGCAACAAACAAACCTAATGTAGCGGTGGTTTGTATCCATGCGGTAAAATAACCACGACGATGTGGCGGTGCATGTTCTGCAACATAAGTTGCCGCACCACCGTACTCGCCACCTAGTGCAAGCCCCTGTATTAATCTTAGCATTAAAACAAGAAGCGGTGCTGCAATACCGATACTTTTATAACCCGGTACAAGCCCAATTAAAAAAGTTGAACCACCCATTAAAACAAGCGTAAGTAAAAAGGTATATTTTCTGCCAATCATATCTCCAAGTCTGCCAAAAAACAAAGCACCAAAAGGCCTAACTAAAAAACCGGCAGCAAAAATGGCTAGGGTGCTTAATAATGCTGCAGTATCATTTCCTTCGGGAAAAAATTGAGCAGAAATTGTTTTGGCAAGCATGCCGAAAATATAAAAATCGTACCATTCTATTAACGTGCCAAGGGATGAAGAAAATATTACCTTACCAATTCCCTTTGTGGAAATTTCTGCCATAGCTCATGTTAGTTTTGTAAATCGCTTTCTTTAGCGCATCTGCTATAAATATATTAATTTAGACTGAATCGAATTTATATAAAAATTTATATGTCGTACGCTTATCAAATAAAATCATTAGAACAATACCACGCAGATTATAAAAAATCTGTTGAAGATCCCGAATCATTCTGGGGAGCAGTTGCTGAAAGTTTTTACTGGAGAAAAAAGTGGGATAAGGTATTGGAATGGAATTTTACTGAGCCAAAAATTGAATGGTTTAAAGGAGGTAAATTAAATATTACTGAAAATTGTATTGATAGGCATTTGCCGCTCATGGCAGATAAACCTGCAATTATTTGGGAACCAAATAACCCCGAAGAACGGGTAAGGACGGTTACTTACGCACGCCTGCACAAAAGAGTTTGCCAGTTTGCACAGGTATTAAAAAACAATGGCGTAAAAAAAGGTGACCGCGTTTGTATATACATGGGTATGGTGCCTGAGCTTGCTTATGCGGTACTTGGCTGTGCAAGAATTGGTGCTATACACTCCGTAATATTTGGGGGCTTTAGTGCGCAAAGTATTGCAGACAGATTAGAAGATGCGCAGGCAGAATTTATTATTACCTGCGATGGATCTTACCGAGGTGATAAAATAATTCCTTTAAAAGCGGTAATTGATGATGCATTGGTAGGAAATAAAACCGTAAAAAAAGTTATTGTTTATACAAGAACAAGAACACCGGTAAGTATGATAAAAGGCAGAGATGTTTGGTGGGAAGATGAGATGGAATTTGCAGAATCACAACTGGAAAAGATAGCCTCCCCCGACCCCTCCCGAGGAGGGGAGCAAAAGACAGCCCCTTCCCAACCTTCCCCAGAGGGGAAGGAGCAGCGTCCCCATTATCGAGAGACTGCAAGAAACTCGACATATCGGCTCTTTAAGGAATTTAGTCAGCAATTAAAAGACAATGCAACAAAAGAGGAAGATATATTGTGGCAAAGTTTAAGAGCAAATAAAACAGGCTACCACATTCGGCGGCAGCATATCATTGATGAATTTATTGTTGATTTAGTTTGCCTAAAAAAGAAACTAACCATAGAGGTAGATGGAGGGTACCATAACACAACTGAACAGCAAGATTACGATGTAGCAAGAACTAAATTTTTAGCAGAGTTAGGGTATACTGAAATAAGATTTAGTAATGATGATGTAATAAATAATATCGATGAAGTAATAAAAAAAATAAAAGAAAAATTGGATAGTATGCCTGATGTAAAGAACGAGGCAAAAATATCTGATAGTTCAGAAGTCCTCCCTTCGGGGGAGGATTTAGGAGGGGCAGATGTATCTTGGGCTGCCACAGAAATGGATGCGTTAGATCCACTGTTTATTCTTTATACATCTGGAAGTACAGGAAAACCAAAAGGTGTTGTACACAGTGTTGCCGGTTATATGATTTGGACAGCCTATACATTCGTAAATATGTTTCAATACAACAAAGGCGATGTGAATTTTTGTACTGCAGATATAGGCTGGATAACCGGCCACAGTTACATTGTATATGGTCCTTTGGCTGCAGGCGGTACCAGTCTTATGTTTGAAGGAACCCCTACCTGGCCGGATGCAGGCAGATTTTGGGATATTATCGGTAAACATAGAGTGAATATTTTATACACTGCGCCTACAGCAATTAGAAGTTTAATGAGCTTTGGAAATGCCCCTTTATTAGGCAAAGATTTTTCATCTTTAAAAGTTTTGGCTACTGTAGGCGAACCCATAAATGAAGAAGCATGGCACTGGTATAATGAAAATATCGGTAATAAGAATTGCCCAATTGTAGATACCTGGTGGCAAACAGAAACTGCAGGAACATTAATATCAAACCTTGCAGGCATTACCCCCGTAAAGCCTGGATGGGCAACTTTGCCAATGCCAGGTGTGCAGCCTGTTTTAGTAGATGAAAAAGGCAATATTGTTGAAGGAAGTGATTATGCAGCAGAGTGCTTAAAAGCCTCCCCTCTTGGGGGAGGTTTGGAGGGGGCTGGAAACTTATGTATTAAAGCTCCATGGCCAGGAATTTTAAAAACTACTTATGGTGATCATGAAAGATGCAGACTGAATTATTTTGCTGCATATCCGAATTTATATTTTACCGGTGATGGTGCAATAAAAGATGAAAATGGAAATTATAAAATCACAGGAAGGGTTGATGATGTATTAAATATTAGTGGGCATAGAATTGGAACAGCAGAAGTGGAAAATGCAATTAACATGCACTCCGGTGTAATAGAAAGCGCAGTAGTTGGTTATCCGCACGAAATTAAAGGCCAGGGCATTTATGCATTTGTAATTTACAACGGACATCATGGCGATGAAAATTCAAGAAGACAGGATATAAGCCTGACAGTTTCAAAAATAATTGGTGCCATTGCAAAGCCAGATAAAATACAGTTTGTCAGCGGACTTCCAAAAACACGCAGCGGAAAAATAATGCGCCGTATTTTAAGAAAAATTGCTGAAGGGCAAACAGAAAATTTGGGAGACACTACAACATTGTTAGACCCTGATGTGGTAAATGAGATAAGAGATGGAAGGGTATAAGGTTTTTTACTTTGGCAGATATGTATCCTAGAGTATACGCTTGCTGTTCTGCTAAAACATACTGTAGGTTTATTGAATATTACTTTCTATATGATTTTTGATATGCCACAGATCTTAATACTTTTTGCATCTTTTACAAATGAAAATGAATAATAATTTTTAGGAACCTTTTAAAACAACCTATTGCACAACCTTATTTGCACAACTGCTGCTGGCAAATGCTTCCGGCTTAGCTTTAAATGCAAACCCCATTCCCTGTATATAGCCCATGGCTTCTTTTAAAGCATCGTTACTTTTAAAATTTGGGTTCGTATTTATATCTGCATGCACTTCCATATCTACACCATACATCGTAAAAATATTGCAAAGTGAATAAGCAATTTCAATGCTTTTTGCAACTTCAAGCAGCATCCTTTCTTTAATGCTCATTTTTTGGCGGGTTACTTCGTTGTGTATATACATAAACCCACCTTTGCCTTTTCTTACAAATACAATTACTGTTGCAAATTCAGTTTCTTTTCCTCGGGCAGTTTTTTCAATAAAAGTTTTTACCTGGCTGTCAGTACCAATGCAAACTTTTAGCTCATTACCATTTTCTTTTTCTCTTAGCACAGTCTCTCTTACTTCATCTTCAATTAAACCTTCTATAATTTGGCCACTCAATTTTCTCCACTGCTGTTGCTGTTGCATTTAATGTATTTTAAATTTGCATTTGTTCAGTAATTTAACTGATTTAATTTGTGTTATTGCATAGTAACATTTTATTAATAAATGCTTTCCACATTTAGCAAACGGTCATTTACTCAATTACATGTATACGATACGCCAAAAAATACTTAGCATTATACTTTACAATTTAAAAAAATTAGGTTAAACACTTTGATACGCTTAGGACCTTTTTGTATTTCTTAAAAAGAAAAAAGGCTCATTCGTAAACAATACGAATGAGCCTTTTTTACATAATCGCCAAAGAAATTATGCTTTTAATTTGTATCAATCATCAACATCTTTTTTATTTTCAAGTCGTATGAATGCAGCACGTTTTGGTCCGGGGAAAGGTATTTTTTCTCCCTTTACTGCTACCCATATGATTTCATTTAATTCCAGATCAGGTGCAGCATCTTCTACTGCTAAATTAAACTCTTCTGAACGGCGCTGCCATTTATTTTCAGCGATATTTTTTTCATTTAAATTAATTAATGGTGTTACCGCAGTATAATCTGAAGCTGCTGATTTATTTGCAAAACAACGCCACATGGGCATTGCTGCTGCATCATATTGCGTCATTGGAGGTAGTCCTAAAATTAATTCAATGGTACGCAAAACAGATGATGTTGAATACATGCTGTGATCTACAAAATTTCTTTTTACAAATCCACCTGCAACATACGCAGGACTTCGGTGCGCATCTACATGGTCTGCGCCGTTTTGTGCATCATCTTCCAAAATAAAAACTACTGATTCATTCCATATTGATGATTTTCTGAGATATTCAATAAACATTCCAACAGCCATATCATTGTCTGCAACATGGGCATTGGGTGATGGTCTTCCTTTTCTCAATCCTTCAGTATGGTCATTTCCAAAACGTACGGTATTTAATTGCGGTACTGCATTAATGGCTATCAACGAATCAAAATCCCGTTTCCATTGTGCAAATCTTGTAGTGTCTTTCACCGTCATATTATAGCCTGTGTAGTAATTACACATATTATTTTTTAAGGCCGGAATATTTGCTTTCCCTTCATCAGCAAACTCTCCGTATGTTCTGTAACTGACATTGTTTCTTTTACAATTGTCCCATATAAATCCGTCCCTATTATTTGCCACACTACGGTTGCCTTCTGCATCATATCGTCCACCTCTGCCGCCATAATTTGTGGGCCATGTTTTTTCTAAGTAATCAGTGGAATAAGCGCCCATACTCCAGTTGTGGCCGTCTGCACTTACTTCAGCATCTACATAAAAATTATCGAGCAGCACAAAATCATTTGCAAGATTGTGCTGGTTAGGTGTAACATTTTTGCCGAACAAAACCAGACTTGTATCGCCATTTCCTTTTACCATATCTCCAAGTATCTGGTCATAAGTTCTGTTTTCCTTAATGATATAAAATACATATTTTATGGGTGATTTGTCACCAACTTTTTTTGGCACCGGGTTTCCCACAAGCCCATCTGCATTTAATTCTTTTGCTTTTGTGTAAGGAGTATTTGCATAAACAGCTTTTGAAAAAATGGCTAACTGCTTAGCCGAAGGCGTAGAAATAATACTGAGGGTTCCTTTAAATAATCCTGCTATGTATTGCACGCCCATTGGCTTTGAAGTATCACCCTGTTGGTAAATTACAGCTTCTCTGCTGCGGTATGGATTTGGTCCGTACGGATTTGCCTGTGATGAAAATCCTTTCCCGTTGGTAACATATATTTTATTGCCAATAACTTTTACATTTGTTGGATACCAACCCACCGGTATAAAACCTTTGACTTTACTGGCACCAATTTTACTTACATCAAAAACAGATAGACAGTTGTTATCGGCATTGGCAATGTAAAGCGTTTTATCATCTGCACTTATTGCCAAACCGTTTGTGGTGCTGCCGCTTGGCGCATTTGGATACAATGCTGCATTAAGGGTTTCTATTACTTTGTTTGTTGCAAGGTCTATTATTGAAACGCTGTTGTCATTTGCATTTGCTACAAATAAATGTGTATTGCTTTTATTGATGATAATTTCATTCGGGTTATCACCTACCGCAATAGATTGTTTAACGATCAGCAATTTTGTATCAAACAAAATAATTTTATCGCAGCCCCAGCAACTGATGTACAGCGTTTTTTTATCTTTTGAAAGCAGACAGCTGTATGCTTCTCCGTCGAGTTTTATTTTTTGTAAAACCTGTTTTGTTTTTAAATCAACAAGGTAAAGAGAATTGTTTTCTTTGGTAACAACATACATTCTTTGTGCAGCATCATCTACCTCAATACCTGCAGGCGAAATCAGGTCTTTCATTTTTTTACCAAGCAAAAAACTGTCTGCAAGTATCAGTTTATTTCGGATGATGTTGTACTGCAAAATCCAGTTGTCATTTCCACCACTTGCATACAATTTCTTTTCGTCCGCAGAGAACTTTAACCCATACCATGATTTTGCAATTACCACTTCATCAAGTTGCTTATCTGTTACCGAATTTATTAGCTGTATGGTTTGTGTACTTTGGCCATTATTTGTTATGGCTATGAGCTTACCTGATTTGCTTACAACCATGTTGAGCGGCAGATCTCCAAGAGGCAAACTTTTTCCTGCAGGAGAAAGACTCCACCCATTAGGAAGCGTTATTTTTTTGGAACTTAGTTGTTGAAGACTTTGGCTGAATACAGCAACAGACAACAATACAATCGGAAACAAAAATAATTTTCTCATACATGAAATTTAAAAAACCAATGTACGATGAACTGTGTAAAAAACTATAATTGATAGTTACATTTAAATTAATTTTTAGTTTTTAATATTAAATACTAATGTAAAACAACAGGTAAATAAATATTAAAAGTAGCTCCTTCATTTGGTGTACTGTCAGCAGTAATAATCCCGTTATGGTTTTGCACAATTTTTTTTACAATAGCAAGTCCAATACCCGTACCCGGGTATTCATCTTTAACATGCAGCCTTTGAAAGACTTCAAAAATTTTATCTCTGTATTTCGGATTAAAACCTATACCGTTGTCTGTTACTGCTATATGGCAGTATGGTTTATTTTTATGCAGTTTAGCGGTTGTAAGTTTGGCTATTTCAGCTGTAAATTCAGATGAATTGGAAGTAGTTGCAGTTATTGTAATGTGTGGGGCTACATTGGCTTTGGCAAATTTAATTGAATTGGTAATAAGGTTGTTTAACACCTGTCTTATCTGAAAAGGAATAATTTCTACATCACATAAAACGTCTAATTCAATAACAGCTTTTTTCTCTTCAATAAGTTCAGAAAGTTCTTCCATTACTTCAGCTGCAACAATGGTAAGATCTGTAGATACAAAATTTCTGTCGGCAACGTTTGCACGGGAATATGCAAGCAAATCTTCTATTAATGTTTGCATGCGTTTGGCAGAAACCTGTATTCTGCCAAAATAATCTTTCCCTTTCGGTGTCAATAAATTTACCTCTTTTGCTGTTATTAGCGATGCAAATGTTTGAATTTTACGCAGCGGCTCCTGCAAATCGTGGCTGGAAATATAGTTAAAGGACTGCAATTCTTTATTAGCATCACTTAGCTGTTCTGACTGTTTTTGTTTTTCTTCATTTTGAAATTTAAGAAGCGCATTTGCAGCACTTAATTCAAGCGTACGTACAGCAACTTTTTCTTCCAGTTCTTTTGAATGAGTTAGCTCAGTCTGCATGTTTTTATTTCTTGCTATAACCTGCTCTGTAACTTCATAACCAAAAACCAGTATTCCATTTATATTTTTATTTTCGTTGAATATTGGCTGGTAACTAAAATTAAAATAACCTATTTCTGGGGGCAGTCCTTCATCTCTTACCAATGTAATTGGCATATCCATTCCAACAAAAGATTCACCCCTTTCATAAACTTTTTTCAATATAATATCAAAACCCTGTCCTTCCAGTTCGGGCAATGCAATCATTATTGGTTTACCCTGTATTTTCCGTTTACCAAACAATGCTTGGTACCGGTCGTTTATTAAATCATATACATAATTAGGCCCAATCAGTGTACAAACAAATGCGGGCGCTGTTAGCAAAAGTTCCTGCACCATTGATGCCTGTGCTTCCATTTTTTTTCGGGCTACCACAACATCAGTTATATCATTAGTAATACAAATAATACCGGTAATTGTAGCATCTTCATCAAACATTGGCTGGTAAACCAAGTTATAAAAGCCTTTTTCATTAAACGCTGTAACACTTGTGTACTCCTGTTCTGTTATATGATGAGGAATACCTGTCTTTAAAACCCTGTGCAATATTGGCTCAGCAATACCTTGGCTTTCGGGCATTGTTTCAAAAAGATTTTTTCCGACAAAATCTTTTTCATTCATTCCTACAATTTGCAAAAAAGCTTCATTTGCCATCTCTACATGAAAATGTATACCCTTTAAAATGCTTACACCTACTGAAACCTGTAACAATATATTTTTAAACCTTCCTAAAAATTGATCATCTTTTAGCTTGTATTTTTTTTGCTCTGTAACATCTTCAATAGCCAATAAAATAAATTTTTCAGCACCTGCCTCGCTCATTACCTCTCGGGCATTTAACAACAGAATTTTTTTACCAACCAACGGAAAATTGTGTACAACTTCAAAATCTGTAAAAGTTTTATTTTCTTCTACAATACCATTTAATAAGGTTCGCAATGCCGGAATGTTCCAGTGTTTATTTGCAAGGTCGTAAATTAAAATACCTTCTGTATCGTTTTTTGAAATATGAAAAGTGCTGTAAAAAGCTTTGTTCGCACTGCTTATCCGCAGGTTTTTATCAAGCACCAAAATAGGTTCTCTAATGGTTGCTACAATAGATTCTGCATAACGCCTTGCACTGGTTATTTGTTCGTTAAGGCTTATCAACTCCTGGTTTACAACGGTAAGTTCTTCGTTGGAGCTTTGCAATTCTTCTTTACTGGTTTCCAGTTCTTCATTTAAACTTTGCAACTCTTCGCTGCCACTAAGCAATTCTTCATTGGCACTTTGTAGTTCTTCATTGGCAGCTTCCTGGTCTTCGGTAATACTGCGCATATCTTCTCTTGTCTGCGCAAGTTCCTTTTCAAGTTGTTTTATGTAAAGGTCTTTTTCTTCAATTAACAAGGTAGGTTCAATAACAGCATTTGCCTTGGTAGGAGTTGAAATATGTAAAGTTTGATTATCGTGAAAAAGTATTAAATAATGCGGCTCTTCCATGTTTGGAATAGGCATTGCTTCAATATCTACAAACCGTTTTACATTATCTATGTTTAAAACAATATTTTCTTTTAATACATCTGCTTTTAATTTTTTTGCTTTGTGCAAAATATTGCGGAGTTCAAATGCTAAACCGCTGCGTGCCATTTTTAATAAGTTGTGGCTTGGTTTACCCGCTGCCTGTTCCAGGTATAAATTTGTATTACCTCTAAAATGTACAATATCCATGGCCTCATTTACCACAACGCCTGCAGGTGTATATTTTTCGAGAATTATTTCATCAGCCGTTTTTTGAAAATCAGTTTGAATGGGTTCACTTTTAAGATAGGTAGGAAAATTCTGTACCCTTCTTTCGCTTCGTGGATTGGCAACGTGCACAAATTTAGATGGCCCGTCTTTTCTTACAAATAATTTATCATTCTTTACTTTTGATAAAAAAAGATCGGGCATACTGTTGCATGTTTCTGATTTACCTAACAATAAATAACCGTGTGGATTTAATGCGTAATGAAAAGTTGAGAATGCTTTTTTTTGAAGATATTGCTCCATGTAAATAAGCACATTTCTACAGCTTACAAAATCAATTTTACTAAAAGGTGGATCTTTTAAAAAATTGTGTACAGCAAATACACACATATCCCGCAGCTCTTTGTTTATGCTAAAGCCAATTTCCGTTTTAGTAAAAAAATCCTTCACTCTTTCATCGCTTACTTTATCTAGTTCTGCTTTTGTATAAATGCCTGTTCGTGCTTTTGCAATGGCAGGCACACTTATATCAGTTGCAAAAATCTGTACTCTTTCGGGGCTGTTTCCCAAAAATTCTTTTATGCACATGGCTATTGAATATGCCTCTTCGCCCGTGCTGCAGCCCGCAACCCAAACTCTTATGGGAGTACTTTTATCTTTATTTTCTAAAATGAGGGGAAAAACAGTTTCACATAAATTATCAAAAACTTTTGCTTCTCTAAAAAATGATGTTACGGGTATCAGCAAATCCTGATACAACGCATCCTGTTCGGGCTTATGCTTTTTGGCGTAGGTAAGATATTCTTCAATATTTTCCTTTTTGTTTATTGCCATTCTGCGCAATATTCTCCTGCGTACGGTTGTTTGTTTATAGTAAGTAAAATCTGTTCCTTTTCTTAATCTCAGCAGGGTTAAAATCTGTTTATAAATATCTTCCTGGCGCTTGGGTAAATTATCAAATTCATTTTCATCAAGATTTATTTTCGCTACCAATTCTCCTAATTTTTGGGGAATTTCTTCCGGTGCTAATATGAAATCTACCACGCCGGCATATACAGCGCTTTGTGGCATTCCATCATATTCTGCAGATAAATCCTGTGCAATGGTTATACCACCATTGTCTTTAATGGCTTTTAAGCCAAGTGTACCGTCAGATGCGGTGCCGGATAATACAACACCAATTGCATGACTCTGGTGAATTTCTGCCAGAGAGGTAAAAAATAAATCTATTGGTAAATTGAGTTTGTTTTTAGTTTTCTCAGGCCTTAGGCTTAACTCCAGCTTACCATCATTTGCAATCAGCATTTTATTGCTGGGAATAATATAAATATGGTTGGGTAAAACAATAACATTATCTGCTATTTCCGCTACCGGGATTTTAGTAACTTTTTGTAAAATTTCTGCAAGAAAACTTTCGTGACCCGGGTGAAGATGCTGAACCAAAACGTAAGCCATTCCTGAATCTTCGGGTATAGCCTTTAATAATTTTTTAAAGGCAACCAGCCCGCCGGCTGATGCGCCTATACCTACAACCGGAAAATTGTTGGCAGATTTTATTAATTCTTTATCGGGGCTGTTATCGTTTTCTTTGAAAGTCATAACGCATTAATTTCGGCAGTAAGCACAAATTTTTCTATGGAAAGTTGCTGGTAATTACCTGCCGCAATTAAATTAATAACCAATGACAGTAACATTTTTAAATGGGCAAATAAACTTGGTTTTTTAATATAAAAAAAAGCACCGTTTTCGTGAAGAGATTTTATAATATTTTCGTCGAGAGATGTTGAAATGATGATGACAGGAATCATTTTAAAACGCTCACTCTGCCTTATTTCTACCAGGCATTCAAAGCCATTTTTACATGGCCTATTCATATCTAAGAAAATAATATCAGGCAAATTTTCCAAATATTCTAAAAAATTCATCAGTTGCTCACCGTCAAAAACAGTTTTTAATTTATAAGGCACTTTTAATTCTTAAAGCGCATTAGCAAAAAACATACAGTCATCACTATCATCATCTGCCAGTAAAATATATCTTTTATTGGCTAAACTATCAATTTTATGGGTGTGTACATTTTTATTCATGTAAATTTTATATTCTGTGACGGCTCTTGTCTTATAAAAAATCAAGTATGGTTAAAAGAAATAAGGCTGTGGTACAATATAGTTTTATTTCACTGTAATTATTAACATACCAAACACATTTAATTTTGTTCTTAAAAAATAAGTGTTGCTGTGTGCGTGTATAATTTAAACCTAAAAAGCTGTGTCGGCTAATCAATAAACAACTTTATTTGTTCTGTAACTTCTTTGGCTTTATTTACAATCATTAAATGCGCACCGCCATTAATTGTAGCATGGCATGTTACATATTTATAAGGAAGTATTCTGTCTTTATTGCCATGAATATGAAAAAGATTTGTAGGTACAAAAGTATTTTGCCAGCAAGCTATTTTTTCAACTGCCCATTTTAAAAATATCGGTTCAGTATCGTGCAAAATAGCCGAAAGCATTTTTTTATCTTCGACAGTTCTGTTGCTAAAAAACCAGTTGGTAAAAACGTTTATATTTATTAAAGTTTTTGAAGGAATTATTTTAGGGAGTTTAAGTTTGCCCGCAAGCCTAAAATAAAGTGGAATTTCATTTTTGCTTTTTGCTGATGATATTAAAACAATTTTTTCTGTAGCAATATGTTTGGCAACTTCTACCGCCATTATTCCACCAAAAGAAAGACCAATTAAAACCGGAAGTGGCTTTGTTATTTGTAAGGTTAACCGCAGCGCATAACTTTCAATACTTTCATTTTTTTGAGGAGTTATCCATTTAATAAAATGAACATCATAACTGCTGAAATCAATTTTATGAAAAACCCGTTCATCTGCACCCAGGCCACTAAAAACATACACTGTTTTCATTCAATATTTTTTCAAAAAGGTTATTCGCTCTGTATATTTTTATTGTATGCTTTTAAAAATATAGCACCAAGGTTTTTGTAAGGAGGTATATAATCATCCCAGCTGTCTCTTACACTTTTGCTTGGGTCTTTAGAAAAAATTCCTGTAAGACTTTGCCACATTTTGGGCCACGATAAATTATTGTTGGCAGCAAACACCTGGTTTATATAAGTAAGTATCGGCCGGTTAATATCTCCGGTTCCAATTTCCTTTGTAGATATGATATGTGCCTCCGGATTTATTTCCAAAATTTCATTTAAGTTCTGGTAACCGCCACATGATCCCAACACTACAATCTTTGCATCACCAGGCATTCTGCTCATAGTACGATCCAGCCAGTAACTATGGCCACGATGCACTATTACTGCAGGTTTTAGGCTTTGTTCCTGTAAATATTTTGCAAGGTGTATCTGTGCTGTATCATCTAAATTGGCGTCATTATCAAGCGGTTTATTTGCAAAAACCATTACATTTCCTTTTAATGAAAACGCCTCCATCCATTCTTTCTTTTCAGTTACTTTCCATTCTTTATTTGAAAAAGAATTTCTAAAGGATGGATAAAATAATTTACCGTCTTTATCTCCATAAAAAAACACCTGCTCTACAAGGTTGCCATTTCCATCCCTTATATATTTATCGTCAACTTCATAAATAGGCGGTATGCCAATTTGTGTAGAAATATCAATCTTGTTATCCTTTAAAGAAAGAAAAATGGTTTTTAATAACCCATAAATAACTTTTGCTTTTGCATTGTTTGCTACAATTGCTTTACCCTCATTATCGGTTACATTTTGCAGCATGGCCTGTTGTAAATCATTGTTAGAAACACTGCTGTAGGAATCTGCAACATCTACTGCGCCTTCCAGGTTGTTTTCCAGCTGCGCTACAAAAGCTTTCATGAGCTGCTCCGACCTTTCAGGCGGCATTGTTTTTAAAAAAGTATCCAGCTGGTTATAGTTGGCAGCCATTTTTATAAACTTTCTAAACTGGTTAAAATTTACAGCAAGTAAAAGGGAATCGCCCTTTGGCTTTGGCCCCATCAACTGTAGAAGTCTTTCAAAGCTGTGCTTGTAACTGCTGGTAAAAATATCGTTTTCACCCACCACCATCATGTAATAAAGTTCGGCCAGGCCAAGGGGTTGTATGGCTCGCATTCTTACAGCAAGGTTATTTTCTTCGTGCAGGTTATTTATGGGCGATATAAAATGTTGAAATGCTTTTTTGTGCAGCGTTTTTAAAAGGCCGTTTGCACCGTAATAGGCAATAGCGGTATCGTAAAAAGGCTTCGCCATTCTTTTAGAGTACGCCGTTGCAGTTTTCACAAGCAGCTTAAAATATCCTACACTGTCATATCCTTTGTCGCCATCACCCACAAATTTTTTAATGCTGTCTATGCTTTGCCTTTCAGATAGCAGATCATCCAAAAAAGGAAAGTAAAAAAGCGCATTGTCTGTTTTGCTAAGTGCTGCAACCTGCACTACCATTCTGTCTGTATTGCGCCGTATTAATTTACCCACAGTGCTGCCATCAGATTGGGCGTAGTTATAAAACTGCACTGGGTTTAATTTACATGCAACCACCACAAGGCTGTCAGCAAATGTTTCTTTAGCAAATGGCGCAATGGTCTCTAATATTTTGTCGGTATGAAGGCTTACATATTTTAGATATATTATAGCTTCAGCAGCATTTCTATCATTTTCTTCTACAAATATTCTGGTATTTAATTTAGCTACCATGTACGATGAGGCCTGTAAAAATGGTAAAATAGATTGCCCGGAAACTTTTGCTTTCAGCATTTTTTCAAATGTGTAAAGCAATGCCGGGAGTTCAGTAATTTTTATTTCATTTAATTTTCTGCTTATTTTAAAATAATTTAATATTTCTGCTATATTTCTTAAATAACGGACCTTATCATTGTTGGTGGGCAATTGCGTATCATTGGTTTCAATCCACTGGCGCATTTCATTGGGTTTGCGGTAAAGCGCATCAGCAAGCTGGTTATTAATATTTTCATCTGCTCCGGCGCTAACCAAGCCATCAAATTTGCCATCGAGTTTATCAATGTTTATTTGTTCTTTTCGTATATCATCGTGCCTGCTTTTTCGCCCGATAGGAATATTTGTGGTATCCGAAAAGGCAACTGCATCAAACAAAAAAAGGAAAAAACAACAGGTAAAAAATATAACCTTCATATAATATTATTCATTTGCAAATATGGTACATTTTTGTTGCTGTATGTTGCCATGACTGATATTTTAAATAAACTGTTGCACAACCCTTAACAATTTAATAATGTTATAACGTTCATTTAACGCAACTATGGCTTAGCAGAAAGTTTACTTTTGCTCAACTTCTAGTTTATGAGCACAGTAAAAAAAATTCTTATTGCCGACGATGAGCCGGATATTCTTGAAATTTTATCTTTTAATCTTGAAGCCGAAGGATATGAAATAGTTACCGCCAAAAATGGGAATGAGGCTTTAGAGAAAGCAAAGCAGCACATGCCTGATCTTATTATTCTTGATGTAATGATGCCCGGCAAAAATGGTATTGAAGTTTGCAACATACTCCGGTCTCAGCCAATATTTAACCCAACACTAATTATTTTTTTAACAGCAATGGCTGATGAGAATTCCGAAATTAAAGGGCTAGAAACCGGTGCAGACGATTACATAACCAAACCTGTAAGCCCTAAAATACTTACAAGTAAAGTAAATGCTCTTTTTAGAAGGATAGCAAATGAAGGAACCAGTACAATAAGAGTGGGCAATTTTGTAATAGACAGAGAAAAGTATTTGGTTTCTTTTGGGGAAACCGAAATTGTACTTGCAAGAAAAGAGTTCGAGCTGGTAGCGCTGCTCGCATCAAAACCCGGAAAGGTTTTTTTGAGAAATGAAATACTAAATAGAATATGGGGTACAGATGTTATTGTGGGCGACAGAACGATTGATGTGCACATTAGAAAAATACGGCAAAAGTTGGGTGTTGATTGTATTTCAACTGTAAAAGGTGTGGGGTATAAATTTGAGATATAATTGTCAACAGACGACTGATCACAGACCTTGAACTGAGATCGCCACTTAATAACTTTCAACCTAAAACTCCTTACCAATTCCTTTTCATATCTTGTGGCTATTGTCTTACACCTAACATCTTGTGTCTAACATCTAACCCATGCCTTCTACAAGACATCTATCTCCACAACAATTATCGCTTCTCACAGCAGCTATATTATCCATACCCATAAGCATTGCTATTTTAATTTTTGAACCGCTTTGGTGGGTGGCTCCTTTATCGTTTATCATCATTTTTGCAGGCAGTTACTGGTTAATTTTATTTACACTGCAAACATTTATTTACCGAAAAATAAAATTGATATATAAACTCATTTATCAAACAAAAGCCACCAAAAGAGAAGAGTTTTATTATAAAAATATTTTACCTCAAAAAGGTATTGATGAAGTAAGGGAAGATGTGGAGGCGTGGGCAGAACAGCGAAAAAAAGAAATAGAAACCCTTCAGCAAAACGAAACTTTTAGAAAGGAGTTTTTGCAGAACCTCAGCCACGAATTAAAGACACCAATTTTTGCCATACAGGGGTATGTACACACATTGCTAAATGGTGCATTACACAACAATGAAGTAAACGAAAAGTTTTTGGCAAGTGCATCCCGAAACATTGACAGGCTGGTAAATCTGCTCGATGATCTGGATGAAATTTCAAGCCTGGAAATTGGTGAAATGAAGTTAAACCACCAACCTTTTATTGTGCAGGATCTTATAAAAGAAGTTTTCGATTCGCTGCAACTGCAGGCTGCAGAAAAAAATATAGTTTTCGGTATAAAAAAAGGCTGCGAATTTCCTTTAACCGTATTTGCAGATAAAGAAAAGATAAGACAGGTATTTTTAAATTTTTCAGAAAACGGTATAAAATACGGAAAAGAAAACGGTATAATAGAAGCCAGTTTTTACAACGTTGATGGCAATAACGTGTTGATAGAAATAAGCGATAATGGTTATGGAATTGCTGAAGAACACCTCTCCAGAATATTTGAACGTTTTTACAGAACCGATCTTGCACGTAGCCGCAAAGCAGGTGGCAGCGGGCTTGGCCTCGCCATTTGCAAACACATTGTAGAAGCGCACCAACAAACAATTCATGTACGCAGCAAAGTTGATGTTGGCACCAGCTTTGGCTTTACACTGCCTGCAAAAAAAGAATAATAAAAAGCTGTTTTAATTGTTGAAAGCAACTCAACCTCCCGTCTGTAAAAACAGTTTTATAAATCTGCTTTGCTTTTCTCAATATTGCGAAAAGATTGATATTTGCATAACTATAATCTTGTTCCTTCATAATCAATTAATCGGAAAAAAACCGGTCACCAGTATTTTTTCTTCTCTAAAATCTCAGCTTCAATTCTTTTATTGATGTCAATTGTTGAACCTACAAAAACAAATATTGTAGTTCCGAATTCTCTTGAATATTTGTTTGTTATAGAACCTCCTACAAATGAAAATTGAAAAAAAGGCGATGTTTCTTTAAGTTCATTATCTGTATTTTTTATTTCTTTTATCCGCAGTAAGTTTTCATACTTTTTAGTTAAATCAAACCAATCTATATAATCAGCATTAAAAGAAACGGCCTTTATGTTTTGCTGCGTGTAATAATTTATGGCTCCTGCCTGTCCATAATTATCACAAAGAATAAGTGTCTTTTCCCTGCTTGGTAATTTTAAATAAATACTGTCAACTTTAATTGCTAATTCTTTCCAACCTAACATATCAGCGTAGTCTTGTGGTATTGAATGGTCTTTACCGTCTTCCCAACGAAGTAAGCCAAGTTTTTGATAAGATTGTTTGTGGGCTATTATATATTCAGGGCTTTTGTTTGGAAAAAATATGTTGTACATAAGAGCAAAAAATAAAATGGGGATGGCAATAAAAACCGGTTGCAGATATTTTCTCCAACCCTGTTTTACTTTTTCGGCAATAAAAACAGAACCAAAAGAAATATAAATTGGGTAAAGTCCGATTGCATAATAATCTTTTGCTTTAAAATAAATAAAAACAAATAACGTAAAAAATATTACCAAGAAAAATGTCTTGAACTTTTTAAAAGGCAGATAAAATATTAAGGCAAATAAGGCTGATAAGATTACAAAGATGGACCCGATAAAGAAAAATAATTGAGATTTTATAAAGTTTATTCTTTCTACATTAACCAACTGAGTATTTGCCAATTCTTTTAAATGATGTATAACCGGAAAGTTATTTTTGTATTGCCAAATAAGATTGGGTAAAATAAGGAGAAGTCCAATAATAAGCGAAAAGTAAAATTCTTTTTTGGCAAATGTTTTACGTTGCTCAGTGAACAGAATAGAGGGTAAAAGTCCAATTAAAAGGAATACAATATTGTACTTATTTAGAAAGCCAAAAGCAAAAACAACAGCACCAACAAAAAGCCATTTTGTATTTTCTGTTTTAAAATACCTGATTACTACATAATAAAAAGTTGTCCAACTTAACACATCAAAAGAGTTTGGCTGGTATAATGTGTTTAACCTTAAAAGAGAGGAAAATAAAACACAGGTTGCTCCTAAAATTAAAGCAAATAGATTTCCATTTAATGCTTCAATAGCTTTCCAAACAATAAAAATTGTCAATGCTCCAAATAATGCGGGGAAAAATTTAATCCAAAAAATAGTATTACCGAGTAGGTAGATAATATAGGAAATCCAGGAAGTGAAAGGTGGTACAGACTGAAAACCCCAGGCCAAATGATGGGCTTGGTCAAGGTGCAAATATTCGTCTCTTTGTAAGTCGTAGTCAGAACTTATTAAAATGGATTGCAGCAAGAATTTTAGTAGAATAAATCCAAGTAAAATAATAGTCTTTCTTGTCATGCTCTAGGTCCGGTAAATTTCCTGCCAACAAAAGGTTGTTATAACAGTTTCTGCGTTTTACCAAATATAGACTTTGCAAATGCTTTAAATGAAGGAATTGTTTTAATGAAACCTGTTTTGATATTAAATTTATAATCATTGTCAAAGTTATACAGAATCTATAGGGAACTTATAGGGAAGTTATAGGGAACTTGGTCCGTTGTAAAGCCTTAGATACGCCATACTTTGCCTATTAAATCCCCAAGCCCTGTTTAATGTATAGTAATCCGGTAAATAACTCACACAACCCGTTTCGCAACTTCTCCCAGTAACACTACACCGGGTTTTTTGCCGGTCTCAAAACTGCCCGCAATCTTTTCAATACCTAAAGCCTTGGCCCCGTTTATTGTAGCCCATTTTAACGCCGTAGCAAGAGCAATTGTTGGAAATTTTTTGTTAATGGTTTTTACTTCTTCAAAAACATTTAGCTGTTTGTTACTGCCATAGCTGTCAGTACCCACCACAAGGTTGCAGTTTTGTTGCAGCATCATTTCTACATCGGGCAGCGTATTTTCAATGTATAAATTGGCGTTGGGGCAAAGGCAGTAAAAAAGCTGATCGTTGCGGGTAATGTTTGCAGCAAAAAGTATGTCTTCTTTTTTGGTAAACGTATTGTGCACCAGTATTATCTTTTGCTGCAGTGTAAAATAAGGCAGCCAGCTTTCTAAAGATCTCTTGCCTGTTGGCAAAAACGAACTGATGTCAATACCAAAATTGTTATAGAGTTCTAAAAATCCACCGCTTTTGCTCATATACAATTCATTTTCTGCTGCGCACTCCTGGTTGTGTATGCTAATGGTTTTGTTTGCAGAGGCATTGTTAAGCAAACCAAACAATGTGGCAGATACACTGTATGGGGCATGTGGCACCAATGCAATAGTATTTTCCGGGGCTTTTAATGCTGTTATAAAAGCATTCATTATTTTGCTAGCCTCATCAAATCTTTTTTGCGCACCTGCAGGTACAAAGCCACTAACTTCTATAAAGTTATGCCAGTGCATATTGCCGTTTTGTTTTATAGAAATGGAATCTGTTGTATTGCAGATATCGCCTACAGCAACGGTTCCGCTGTCGTAAAGTTCTCGTGTAGCATCTTCAATAGCGTTGTGCTTTTCTTCAGCGCCTGCTGTACGTTCCTGCATTACACTCTGCACAAAATTTACTAACCCTGTATGTTGGGGTATTTTGCCTTTTAAATGACTGAGCTCAATATGGCAATGGGCATTTATAAAACCCGGGCATAATATTCCATCAAAATCCGTAATCCCTTCCCCTGCATCTTTTTCATCAACAATAGCTTCAACAATACCGGACTCTTCTATAATAAGCACTTTGTTTTCACCCCTTAAAGTATAACCGTCAAAAATATTACTACCTTTTAATTTTCTGTATAACATGGTAAAATGATAAAACGTAATTTCGCAGCCGCAATATTAGTACAATCGCTAAATCGCAATTATGTAAAGTTGCACAAAGAATTTTATTCAATTCAAAATTTGATTGTGCAATGCACCCATATCAAAACTAATTACTCTATACTAAATACTTTCTCATGTTAGAAAAGTTAAATGCCATAAAAGCAAAGTTTGATGATTTAAGTGTGGCGCTTACCAACCCCGAAGTAGTGGGCGACAATAAACGGTATGTGGCACTAAGTAAAGAATACCGTAGCCTGGAAAAGATCATTAATGCACGCAATGCCTACATTAAAACGCTTGATGATATTGAGTTTAACAAAGAAGTGCTTAACAGCGATGATGTTGAAATGAGGGATATGGCAAAGATGGAAATACCTGTTTTGGAAGAGCTGAAAGAAACACAGGAAAAAGGGTTGCGCAATATGCTTATTCCCAAAGATCCTTACGATGAAAAAAATGCTATTCTGGAAATACGTGCCGGTACCGGTGGTGATGAAGCTTCCCTATTTAGTGGTGATTTGTTGCGTATGTACCTTAAATATTTTGAAAAGAAAGGATGGAAAGCCACCTTGCTTAGTGAAAGTGAAGGAACAGTAGGTGGTTACAAAGAGGTGCAGGTAGAAGTTACCGGCGATGATGTGTATGGCTTACTGAAATTTGAAAGCGGCGTGCACCGGGTGCAGCGTGTGCCCGATACGGAAGGAAGTGGTCGTGTGCATACAAGTGCAGTAACAATTGCAGTAATGCCTGAGGCTGAAGAAATAGATTTTGAATTGAAGGAAAGTGATGTAAAAATGGAGACTGCCCGCAGTGGTGGTGCCGGTGGTCAAAATGTAAATAAGGTAGAAACAAAAGTTTTTCTTACGCACAAACCAACAGGCATTGTAGTTATGTGCCAGACAGATAGATCGCAGCTTGGAAACAAACTTAGGGCAATGGAAATGTTGCGTACAAGACTCTACGATGAGGAAGTTAGAAAGGCTGAGGAAGCAATTTCCCACATGCGCAAAAGTTTGGTTAGTACAGGGGACAGAAGCGCAAAAATAAGAACCTATAATTTTCCACAGGGTAGAGTTACAGATCATAGAATTGGTATGACGGTTTATAATTTGGATGCTGTTTTAAACGGAGAAGTGGGCGAATTTATAGAGGCATTGCAGTTTGCCGAAAATGCTGAAAAGCTTACTGCACATAGGTAATATCTTAATCACCGAAGGTTTTTTTGCATCCTTAAATTTATACTTTAAACATTTACAAATTGTAAAAGAGTGTTCACAATTATTTAACAAACAAGTTTTATTTTTTGGCACCTCATTTGCACAGTTTATAATATAACAACGATCAATTTAAATTTCTCATAAGCAGTTAGTTTTGGTAAACAGCTCCCGTTTCTACGGGGGCTTCTTTTTGTACTGATAATTCCTAAAATTGGATGTTATATTTTCTTTTTGATTAACTTTTATTTTTAAAATATATGTTTACGCATACGGGTGCAAAACAATATTTTTGCCTATCTGATAAAGAATTTATACAAATTTATCATTAAACTTATTTTGAACTGAACTATTTAGCTGATAGTTTAAGCAACTTTACAACAGCTAAAATTATACATGTCGCAAGAAAACCAAATCTTTCAAACAAGCAGCGCTTTTAGGTGGAACAGTATTAAATGGACTACAAGAATAATTCTTGTTATTGCCATATTTTTAATTAGTGTGGTAATAGTCGCAGTGGTGCAGGGTACTTCCCCCGCACTTACAATAATTAAAACAAATAACGGATACTTTAAAGACGACAAGGAATCTTCAAAGGCACTTAAACTTTCAATGTCGCAAAAGTTTAAAGGCAAAGGGTTTAAAACATTCTTAGAATCTAAAGACAGAGAGGATTCTATTAATAAAGCAAAAGGAAAAAAACCCGCAGAGCAAAATGAATACATAAGGGCAGCTTTTTACGACCCGGCATGGAATCACGCAGCCTCTGTCAGCGATTTAGAAGCTAATGCCTCCAAGCTAAATACCATTTTCCCGCAATGGTTTTTTATTAGTTTAAAAGACAACGGTCAAATAGAAACACGCATTGATTCGGCAGGTCTGGCAATTATGAAGAAAAATAACCTGAAAATTTTACCCATTTTCAGCAATTACAATTCTTCCAAAGCCCCAATTGGAGATTTTGATGGTGCATTGCTACATGTAATGCTTAATGACAGCGTTAAAAGAAATAAATTTATAGATAATCTTAGAGATACATTATTAAAATACGACCTGCAGGGTATAAATATTGATTTTGAAGAAATAAACGAAACTTCTAATGCGCCGCTAACCGCTTTTCAAAAAAGATTATACGAAGTGTTTCATGCCAAAGGCTTAATGGTAACACAAGATGTAGTTCCCATGAACCAAGATTATGATTTTGTAGAATTAAATAAATACAACGATCATATTATTTTAATGGCTTACGACCAGTACAGCGATGCCCAAAGCGGTCCCGGTCCCATATCTGCACAAAAATGGATTGAAGAAGTTTTAGATGACGCAGCTAAAAAAATAGACAATAAAAAAATAATTTTGGGCGTTGCAGGTTATGGTCGTGACTGGAGTGTAGATAATAATGGAAAAGTTCTTAAAGATGATGAAGGAAAGCCCATAGAACCTGATGCCCTCACTTATTCTCAGGCATTAGATATTGCTAAACTTTCCAACGCCACCGTAGACTTTGATAATGATAATTTTAACCTTCATTACGAATATTCTAAGGAGGACAAGGGCAAAATTGTGCAACATGTTGTATGGTTTACGGGTGCTGTTACAGCATATAACATTATGCGCTTTGCCGATGAATATGGCACCGCAGGTACAGCGTTATGGGTATTGGGCAAAGAGGACCGCAGGTTATGGGATTTTTATGGAAGATCGCTGAACAACTCTTCTCTGGCCGTAAAACCTTTTGATTATAATACGCTGTTAAAATTGCCTTTTGATGTGAATCAAAAACCTACACCGGTAGGCGAAGGTGAGTTATTGAGAATTTTATATACACCACAACCGGGTTTGGTGAAATTAGAAATCGACAACGTTGAGCAGTTAATAACAGAACAAACTTTTGTGCAGCTTCCATCAGGTTATGTGTATGAAAAGTTTGGGGAAGATACAACTGAGATAGGCCCAAAACATAAAATTATTCTCACTTTTGATGACGGACCAAGCCCTGAATGGACACCTAAAATCCTGGATATTCTGGAAAAAGAAAAAGTGCCGGCCACCTTTTTTGTGGTTGGTATTAATGTAGCCAACAATATTCCCATACTGCAAAGAATTTACAAAAATGGGTACGAAATTGGTAACCATACTTTTACGCACAGCAACATAGCGAAAATGAGTGTGCAGCGGGCAGATCTCGAAATGAAATCTACCAGATTGCTTATAGAAGCCATTACCGGCAGAAGTACTATTTTATTTAGAGCCCCTTACAATGCCGATAGTCAGCCACAGACATTTGAGGAAATAGAACCCATAGCCCGAAGTAAAAAAGATAATTACATTACTGTAGGTGAAAGTATAGATCCACAGGATTGGGATGTTTATCATGTAAATGCAGATACCATCTTTAACAGAATTATTAGGCTTGCAGAAGATGGAAAGGGCAATATTATTTTACTGCACGATGCCGGTGGCGATACCAGACAAGCCACCATTGATGCTTTACCAAGAATTATTAAATATTTTAAAGATAAAAATTGTGACTTTACAACCGTGGCAGCATTAATGGGTAAAACAAAAAATGATGTTATGCCTGCTGTACCACAAAACTTAAAACTTCGGTTCGATTATTTTTTTAGCATGGTATTATATTGGGGAACGCATTTTATTTTCGCACTTTTCCTTGTAGGTATAGCTTTGTCTATGAGTCGCATAGTTATAATGGCAGTGCTTGCGTTTAAACAAAAAAGAAAAGAAGCTTTTTTACCTGTTAGCCATGAGCAGCCAGGTGTAAGCATTATTGTACCCGCATATAATGAAGAAATAAATGCAGTAAGAACAGTGGAAAGTCTTTTACAACAGGATTATCCAAACCTACAAATTGTTTTTGTAGATGATGGCAGTAAAGATGCTACTTATAAAAAAGTAAGCGATTTTTTTGCCGCTGTACCAAATGTACAGGTTGTAACAAAAACCAACGGTGGTAAAGCAACTGCTTTAAATTATGGAATTAATTTAGCTGTTAATGATTATGTAGTTTGTATAGACGCAGATACGCAGCTAAAACAGGATGCAGTATCACAGTTAATGAAAAAGTTTTACAGTGCCCAAGGCGAAAGGCCTGTAGGCGCAGTTGCAGGTAATGTAAAAGTAGGCAACGAAATAAACATGATTACCAGGTGGCAAAGTATTGAATACACCACTTCTCAAAACTTTGATCGCTCAGCTTTTGATTACTTAAATTGTATAACAGTAGTGCCAGGTGCTATAGGTGCTTTTAAAAAAACGGCAGTTATAGGAGCGGGAGGTTTCACATCCGATACATTGGCAGAAGACTGCGACCTTACTATGCGCATGCACAAAAAGGGTTACCGTATACGCAATTGCAGGCAGGCTATTTCTTACACAGAAGCACCCGAAACTTTTAGCCAGTTTTTAAAACAAAGGTTTAGGTGGAGCTTTGGTATTATGCAAAGTTTTTGGAAACACAAAGAGGCTTTCCTGAACCCAAAATATAAAAATTTTGGTATGATAGCCCTACCTCATATACTCATCTTCCAGATGATTTTGCCTTTTCTTGCGCCTTTGGCAGATATTATTCTGGTTTTAAGTCTCATAGCAGCAGCGCTTGGCATTATTCCTGCAAGCCTTGGTCATATTGCATTGTATTATGTTATTTTTACACTGGTGGATATGGCAGGTGCAGCTATTGCTTATAATTTTGAAAACTCGGCATTAAAACATACACAGGGAACAGAAGGGAAAAGACAAAAAGAAAATTACAGAAAATTATTATGGCTGTTTCCTCAACAATTAATTTACAGGCAGTTAATGTATTATATTTTATTTAAGTCCTTTAGCAAAGCGCTTAAGGGAGAATTACAAGGTTGGGGTGTATTAAAAAGAACAGGAAACGTAAAACAAACCGTTCAGGTATAACCGGTAATGGAACGGGGTTGTAAATACAATTGAGTGGCTATTATAACAGAGAAACCCTTTTTAAAGGAACTTAGGAAATAAATATCTTGTGATCAGTTTTGTAGATTATCACGAAGCATTACACAGGAATTTGGTTGTAGCTGAATTTGAATTTCTTATGATGTCTGAATAAGCTTTGATAAAATAAGTTGGGTTTTTTACAAAGTAGTTTATGCACGACCAAACTTCTGGTTAAATTAAAATATTATAAATTATAAATTATGCAATTCGATCTTACAAAACCTTTAGCCATTGGCAGCGACCATGCAGGCTTTGAATACAAAGCAAAACTGGTAAATTATTTAAGAGACGAAAAAGGAATCGCCCTACGTGATTTTGGTACTTACAGTGCCGACTCGGTTGATTATCCTGACTTTGCTCACCCGGTGGCAAACGCTGTAGAAAGCAAAGAATATTCTTTTGGTATTTTATTGTGTGGCAGTGCAAACGGTGTTGCCATTGCAGCAAACAAGCATGAACATATTCGTGCAGCCATTTGTTGGGAAAACGAATTAGCATCTCTTGCACGCATGCACAATAATGCAAACATTCTTTGCATACCATCAAGGTTTGTAACATTGGAATTAGCTATGCAAATGGTAGATACTTTTATAGCTACTGCTTTTGAAGGAGGCAGGCATGCGTTGAGAGTAGACAAGATTGCCATTGTGCAAAACCATGATGGGGATCAGTAAAATGCACAAGATTAAACATTATTACCTTTCATGTAATTTCTACTTTCCTGTTCCTTTATTTTTATAAATTGCCAAAAACAAAACTACGTTAATGAAGAAATTATTCTTTTTACCACTTGCTTTTTTATGTACTTACTCATTTGCGCAGGTAGATTTTTCAGCAAAATATGCACAAAAAATTACAGTTGCTGAATTGAGAAAGCATCTTACGATTATTGCAAGCGATGCTTTTGAAGGCAGAGAAACAGGTACGGAAGGCCAGCGGAAAGCAGCAGCATATATTGAAACACAGTTTGCATTAATGGGGTTAAAAAAACCTGATGCATTAAAAAGTTACCAGCAACTTTATCCGCTTACGCAGGATAGTATCGTATCGCTTCCTGTATTTTCTGTAAACGGCAAAAATGCTGACAACGGTAAAGACTTTTTAATTCCCTTAGGATCAAATGACAATGCAAAATTTACATCTAACAAGCTGGTTTTTGCAGGTTATGGTATTGATGATGTAGCGTACAACGATTATGCAAACATTAATGTAAAAGGAAAAGTTGTTGTAGTTTTTTTAGGAGAACCAAAAAGAGACGGTAAATATTTTATAGATGCAGCAGGTAAAACTTCTGCGTGGACATATCCCGGCATTGGCAAAAAACTGGATGCTGCAAAAGCAAGAGGTGCCGTAGGTGTTTTAATTGTAAATCCAAATGCAGAAACATTTTCAAAGCGCCAGGTAGACAACAATATGAGTGGCGGTGTAAACTTTGAAAGCCTGCCGTCAGGCAACCCAAGATCATTGAATTATGCACTCATTTCTCATGCATATGCAAAAACTATTTTTCCTGTTTTATTTGATTCGGCAATAATAAATGCAAAGGCAAAGAATACTTTTTCGCCTCAACCAACAGAAGGCACAACAAATATTTTATATGAGTTTAAGAAGCAGCGCAACATCATCAATGCAAGCAATGTTATTGGCATAATAGAAGGTACAGATAAGAAAGATGAATATGTTTTTCTAACCGGGCATTATGATCATTTGGGTAAACATGACAGTAAAATTTATTATGGCGCAGATGATGATGGCAGCGGAACATGTGGGGTTATTGCAATGGCAGAAGCATTTGCAAAAGCTGCAGCAGAAGGCCACAGACCAAGAAGAACACTGGTGTTTATGACTGTAAGCGGCGAAGAAAAAGGTTTGTGGGGCAGCGAGTATTACAGCGATCATCCAATATTTCCGTTAGATAAAACATCTATAGATTTAAATACAGATATGGTTGGTAGAATTGATACAGAAAGAAAAACCGGAGACACGTTAAACTATGTATATGTTGTTGGGCACGATAAATTGAGCAGCGAACTTCCTTTAGTAAATGAGGCCGCAAACAATAAATACAGTAATCTTGTTTTAGATTATAAATACGATGACCCTAATGATGTAAACAGAATTTATTTTAGAAGTGACCATTATAATTTTGCACGCAAAGGAGTACCGGTATTATTTTTTTATGATGGTATGCTAAAAGCAGATTACCACAAACCAACAGACACAATTGATAAAATAAATTTTGAGCTCTATGAAAAAAGAGTTCGCATGATCTTTCATACCGCATGGGAATTTGCCAACAGAAATGAGATGGCTAAAAGAGATAAACCCCTGCCAACAGCAACAAGATAAATAGAAAACGCATCCATTTAGGGTGCGTTTTTTTTATAGTTGATAAGTGCTAACTTTAAAATGGAAATTTAAATTTTCTAAAATAAATTATTTGTTCAAAAGGCTCTTCAACGCTGCAACTCATCTTTTTTATCCGCATTTATGTATTGGCTGTGGTAGCGATTTGTTGCAACAAAATTCATTGCTTTGTTTACATTGTATAAATGAGTTACCACACACTTCTTTTGAAAATATCCCCAATAACCCAATTGAAAGAATGTTTACAGGAAGGTTAGCAGTTGTTGCTGCAACCAGTGGATTTTATTTTTCAAAAGGAGATTTAATTCAATACCTTATTCACGATTTAAAATACAAAGGCAACAAAGAAGCCGGTATTTATTTAAGCGAAATAATGGGTACACTTATGCTGCAGAGTAACCGTTTTAATAATATTGATTATTTGATTCCGCTGCCTTTATTTGCCGAAAAAGAATACAAACGTGGCTTTAACCAGGCAGATATAATTTGCCGGGGGTTCTCAACATCAATGAATATTCCCGTACTCCTAAAAAACATCGTTCGCATTCGCTTTACCGAAACACAAACAAAAAAACACCGAACAGAAAGATGGGATAACGTACATGAAAGTTTTAAAGTAAATGATGCTACAGTTTTAAAAAACAAACATATTTTGTTGGTGGATGATGTTATAACAACCGGCGCAACATTAGATGCATGTGCACAGGTATTAAACAATATTGAAGGAATAAAAATCAGCATCGCCACACTGGCAACTGCAAGTAAATAATTTCATTGTAAATTTGTTTTAATGAAAAACTTTCTTCTCATTTTAATAGGTCTGGTTCTTAGCTGCAGCTTTTTTACATCCTGCAAAAAAGACAGTTTTATTACAAGTAAAGATGCGAGGTTAGAAACATCTGCAGACAGTTTAAAATTTGATACTGTTTTTACAGTGACAGGATCTATCACAAAGTCATTTAAAATATTCAACAACAACGATCAAAAATTATTACTCTCAAAAATAAAACTGGGCGGCGGTATATTATCTCCTTACAAAATGAATATTAACGGCCTTGCCACTGCCGAAGCAAACAACATAGAAATTGCAGGCAACGACAGCATTTATGTTTTTGTAACAGTAACCGTAAACCCAACTTCTGCAAACCTTCCATTCATTTTAAGCGACAGTATTGCAATAAATTACAACGGGATTACCAGGTATATTCAGCTTGAAGCATTCGGACAAAATGCCATTTTCATTCGCAATGGTTTGGTGGATGGTAATGTTACTTTTACTAACAATTTGCCTTATGTAATTTTAGGAGGACTGCAAATTTCAAGTGGTGCTTTTCTAACAATTAATGCAGGTACTAAAATTTATTGCCATGCAGATGCGCCTATACTTGTTGATGGGCAATTGGTTTGCAACGGAACAAAAAACCAGCCTGTTATTTTTAGCGGTGACAGGCTCGATGATCCCTACAAAAACTTTGCTGCATCATGGCCAGGCATTTATTTTAGAGGAACAAGCAAAGACAATTTATTACAATTTACATCCATAAAAAATGCTTTTCAGGCAGTTGTAGTATTGCAACCTTCGGTAAATGCCAACCCCAAATTAATTTTAAAACAATCCATTATTGACAATGCCTTTGATGCGGGTCTGCTTTGCAATAACAGCAATGTGCTTGCAGAAAACTGTTTGTTTAGCAACAACGGCAGAAACGTTTACGTTGAAAAAGGCGGCGTCTATTCCTTTACACATTGTACAATTGCAGCCTATTCAAATAATTTTGTCGTCCACCAAAAATCTGCTGTTTATTTTTCAGATGCAGATGCTGCTAACCAGACTGCCGCACTTAGTGCCACCATGCGCAACTGCATAATTTATGGCGATGCCGGGTTTGTTGAAAATGAGCTTCAAACAAAAAAAACAGGCAGCAACAGTTTTACCTTAAATATTGATCATTGCCTTTACCGTGCAACAATTGACCCTGCTAATACCGTGATTACCCAATCAATAAAAAATATTGATCCTGCATTTGACAGTATTGATGTTACACACCGGTACTACGATTTTAGAACTTCTAAAAATGCATTGGCGCCTGGTATTAATAAAGGAGTTAATACAGCACTTTTAAAAGATCTTGATGATAAAAATCGAAATATAGGAATACCCGATATAGGTGCTTACGAAAAACAGTAAACCCCTTTTCATGCATAACTTCATTAAAAAATAAAATGATAAAATTTATAAGTGCAGCCATTATGTTGATGAGTTGCGCACAGTCACAAAACAATTCAACAAAAACAAATATGAGCACTACCGAAATATCAACAGCCGCAAGCATTCATTCCTTTACAGTAAAAGCACTGGATGGCAGCAACATTAATTTTGCAGATTACAAAGGCAAGAAAATATTAATTGTAAATACCGCATCAGAATGTGGTTATACACCACAATATAAAGCGTTGCAGGAGTTGTACGAAAAGTATAAAACCAAATTAGTGATTGTTGGTTTTCCCGCAAACAATTTTGGAGGTCAGGAGCCGGGCAGCAACACAGAAATAAAAACATTCTGCGAAAAAAATTATGGCGTTACTTTCCCAATGGCAGAAAAAATATCAGTGAAGGGAAACGACATAGCTCCCATTTACAAATGGCTTACAAACAAAGCGGAAAATGGTGTATTGGATGCTGAAATTAAATGGAACTTCAACAAATTTTTGTTGGATGAAAACGGTCATGTAATTGCCAAATTTGACAGCGGTACAACACCAATGAGTGAAGAAATTACCGGTAAACTGTAGAGGGAACAGACATAAGATATTAGACGAAAGACACAAGATTAACAAACTCTAATCTTGTGTCTTTCGTTTTTTGCTCTTGTGTTACCTGCTTTTTGTCTTTTGTCTCGTGTCTTGTGTCTTACGTCTCAAATCAAATATCTTGCATCATGCAATTTTCTCAAGTAATAGGCCAGCAAGATCTTAAAGCCCAGCTAACCCACATGATACAGCAAAACAGGCTTAGCCATGCTTTGTTGTTTTTGGGCAAAGAAGGTAGCGGAGGTTTGCCTATGGCACTTGCTTTTGCGCAATATATTACCTGCGAAAAAAATCCACTACAATCAGGACGAAAAAAACCAGTAACTGCTCCTGCAAGTATGTTTGGCGAAGAAGCAGCAGCAGAAGATGAATCCGTTTTTACAGATGCCTGTGGAGTTTGCAGCGCATGTACGAAGGCTGCAAAAATGATCCATCCGGATATTCATTATTGCTATCCGGTTATACCACGCAAACCGGGCGATAAACCCATCAGTACCGATTATATAACAGAATGGCGAAGTTTTGTAAGCCGCAATCCTTATGGTAATTCTTTCGACTGGCTGCAAAGCATTAATGCAGAAAACAAGCAGGGTAATATCACCTCGGAAGAATGTGGCGACATTATACATAAAATGAGCCTAAAAAGTTTTGAAAGCGGTTATAAAATTCTCATTATCTGGATGCCCGAATTTCTCGGCAAAAACGGTAATAAATTATTAAAACTTATTGAAGAACCCCCACCCGATTCTCTATTTATTTTGGCAGCAGAAAATGATGCCCTCGTTTTGCCAACAATATTATCCCGAACCCAACTCATAAAAATTCCTATTTTATACCCGCAGGATATACAGATTGCCTTGCAACAAAGAGAAAATATTGATCTGCAAAAAGCAATTCAAATCTCAGCAACTGCAGAAGGCAATTACCACGAAGCCCTGCAGCAGCTTCAACATGCAGATGACGATTGGGAAGTTTTACTAAGAGGATGGCTCAACAGCATTTTAAAAACCGGTCCGGTAGCACAGGTAAAATGGATTGAAGAAGCAGCCAAGTTGGGTCGTGAAAAACAAAAGCAATTCCTTAAATATTTTACACATTTGCTTGAACAGGCAATACGGTTAAGGGTTTCCTCTGATGGGCTAAATAAAAATACGCCAACTGCATATGTAGATTTTGCAAATAGAATTAATAAAATCTGCGATGTATCTCAGCAGGAAGCCATAGCCGAAGAGCTGGACAAAGCTGCCTATTATATTGAACGCAATGCCAATGCAAAAATACTTTTCCATTCCCTCACCATCAGGTTATACCACATTATTAGCAACAAATCATTAATTTTGGTACAATAGGTAAATTGCATTTTATCCATTCATGTTTTTTGTTAGCCAAACTAAGCAACAGCAATGTTCAGCATTTGTGGCGTCGCACATTTCATCTTGGGTACAACTATTTAGCTTTTTCCACGTATTAATGTAATTTAATATGTTGTTATAAACAGGAAAAACCTTCTATCTAAATCAGTTTACCAATTATTGTTCACAAAAAAAAATCTGTGCAAATCAGACTAATCTGTGATCAAAATCTTTTAAAATCACAAAGGGAAAAGAAAGAAAAGGCTCACAATGTTTGTGAGGAAATTATTAACTAACGATTTGTAAAATATAAAAAATGGCTTGTGGAAGTTGCGGAACAGGATCACCAGGCGGTTGCCAAAGTAAAGGCAGTTGCAGCAGCGGCGCCTGCAACCGAATGAATGTACACGATTGGCTTGCAAATTTGCCGTTTGCAGACCCTGAAAGCAGTTGCCGAATTGTTGAAGTAAGCTTTAACAACGGCAGCCGCAAAGATTATTTTAAAAACACTACCCTTCATTATTTTGAGAAAGGTGAAATGATTTCTCTCGAAGGTGTAAGCGGTTTTGATGTGGGTATGGTAAATCTAACCGGAGAACTCGTACGCCTGCAGCTTAAGAAAAATAATATAGACGAAAAAAGTGCTGATATTAAAAAGATTTTGCGTCGTGCTACAGAAACCGATCTTGCAAAAATGGAGGAAAGTAAAGCCAGAGAAGCTCAGGTACTTATCCGTAGCCGTGCAATGGCCCGCCAGTTAAATTTAGATTTAAAAATGGCAGAGGTAGAAGTACAGGCAGATGGTAAAAAAGCAACTTTTTTTTACATAGCTGATGACAGAGTAGATTTTAGAGAACTCATTAAATTATACGCAGGCGAGTTTAAAGTAAAAGTAGAAATGCGCCAGATAGGTGCAAGGCAGGAAGCAGGAAAAGTAGGCGGGATTGGTAGTTGCGGCCGGGAGCTTTGTTGTGCAACCTGGCTTACAGATTTTAAAAGTGTAAATACCAATGCGGCCCGATATCAAAATTTAAGCATTAACCAAACGAAATTAAGCGGGCAGTGCGGTCGTTTAAAATGCTGTTTAAATTATGAATTGGATACTTATATGGATGCTTTGCAGTTTTTCCCTACCGATGCAGATACATTGGAGACTGGTAAGGGTCGTGCATTTTTGGTAAAGAAAGATATTTTTAAAAATTTAATGTGGTATGCACTTCCAGGCACATCTGCCCATATTCCATTAGCGCTTGAAACCGTTAAAAAAATTAAAGCGCAAAATAAAGAAGGTATAAAACCCGAAGAACTGGAAGCTGCAGAAATTGTAACTGCCAAGCCGAAAGAAGTTGAGCCTGAATATGCAGATATCGTAGGCCAGATAAGTTTAAAAAGCCTGGAGAAAACAACCCGTAAACGTAGAGATAAAGAGCGCAGCCAGCAACAAAACGAACAAAGGCCACCGCAACAAAACCAGCAGCAGCGCAGCCGTCAGCCGCAGGGAAATAACGAAGGACAAAGACCGCAACAAAGAGCTAATAATAATCCAAGAGGTCCACAACAAAACAGAGAAGCCAGACCGGCGCAACAGCAGCAGGACAATAGACCGCCTCAGCAAAACCGGGATGCAAGGCCACCACAAAACAGAAATCAAAACAACAATAACCGTCCACCAAGGCCACAGGGTCCCAGACCACCACAAAACAGGGATTCGCAGGCGCCAAGGAAGGAAGGAGAATAAAAATAAAAGTTTTAAAAGTTTCGGTTTATACCGGAACTTTTTTTATGCAACTAGTTTTGTAATTTTGAAAGGCACAACAATACAGATTTAAATGTCCATCAGCATAAGCAATCTTTCTAAAAATTACGGTATACAAAAAGCTGTAAATAATATTTCTTTTAATGTAAATAAAGGAGAAATTGTAGGTTTCCTTGGGCCAAACGGTGCTGGTAAATCTACTACCATGAAAATGATAACCGGCTATCTTGATGCAGATGCCGGCAACATACAAGTTTGTGGAATTAATGTTACAAAAAATAATGTTGAAAGCAAAAAGAAGATCGGTTATCTGCCGGAGGCAAATCCTTTGTATTTCGAAATGTATGTACGGGAGTATTTATTATTTACCGCAGGTGTTCATCAATTAAAAAACAGCAAAGAAAGAACAGAAGAAATAATTAAAACCGTTGGGCTTACACTGGAAGCTAATAAAAAAATAGGGCAATTGAGCAAAGGTTACAAACAGCGTGTGGGGCTTGCTGCAGCGCTTATTCATGAGCCTGAAGTATTAATTTTAGATGAACCAACTTCAGGGTTAGACCCCAACCAGATCATAGAAATAAGAAACGTGATCAAGGCATTGGCAAAAAATAAAACCGTTCTGTTTTCATCGCATATTTTGCAGGAAGTAGAAGCCATTTGCGACCGGGTAATCATCATCAACAAAGGAAATATTGTAGCAGACGACAGCCTGCAAAACTTACAACTTGCAAAAGCAGGGCAACAGTTTGTTAGTGTAACTTTTCAAGAAGATATCGATATAAGTGACCTTAAGAATTTACAGGCCGCCATAAATATATCTTCTAACGGTAATACTTTTCGCATACAAACAAACGATGCTGAAAACCTGCGCAAACAAATACTTAAGTTGAGCATCGATAAAAACTTAAACATCGTTTCGCTGCAAAACCAAAACAACAGCCTGGAAGATGTGTTTAGAGATTTAACGACTTCTGCCTGATACTGATATTTTCGACATACAGAAACCAAATTTTATTTATAAATTTGAAATATTAAAAAGGCATCTTTTATCTTCGAGGCCCTTAAACTTCAAAACCTATTAAACCGAAATGAGCTACATCGCATCCATTTATGCCCGCCAAATTTTAGACAGTCGTGGTAACCCTACAGTAGAGGTAGATATTCTTACAGAAAATGAAAGACTTGGACGTGCCGCAGTACCAAGTGGCGCCAGCACAGGCATACATGAAGCAGTTGAATTGCGTGATAATAAAAAAAATTACTATGGCGGCAAATCTGTTTTAAAAGCTGTAAACAATGTAAATACAGTTTTAGCCGAAACACTTGTTGGCTGGGATGTTGCTGACCAAACCGGTATTGATGCCATGATGTGTGAACTTGATGGTACTGCAAACAAAAGTAAATTAGGTGCAAATGCAATGTTAGCAGTGAGTCTTGCAGTAGCGAAAGCCGCAGCATTGGAAGCTAACTTACCATTGTACAGATATATTGGCGGTACAAATGCAAAGATTTTACCTATACCGATGATGAATATTTTAAACGGAGGTGCGCATGCAGATAATAAAATAGATTTTCAGGAATTTATGGTAATGCCCGTAGGTGCAAAAACTTTTAGTGAAGGTCTGCAATGGGGTGTTGAGATTTTTCATGCGCTTAAAACCGTACTTAAGAAAAAAGGATACAGTACAAACGTAGGTGATGAAGGTGGATTTGCACCAAACATTCAAAGCAACGAAGAAGCAATAGAAACAGTATTGGAAGCAATACAGGCAGCAGGTTATAAAACAGGCAGCCAGATTAGTATAGCTATGGATGCCGCCAATAGTGAGTTGTGGAATGCCAAAGAGAAAAAATACATCTTCCATAAGAGCGACGGCAAGAAAATGACAAGTGAGCAATTAGTGAAATACTGGGAAAGTTGGGTTAAACAATATCCGATTATTTCTATAGAAGACGGTATGGCCGAAGATGACTGGAAAGGCTGGAAGATGATGACTGAATCGTTGGGTAAAAAATGCCAGATTGTAGGAGATGACCTATTTGTAACCAATGTAGAACGTTTAGCAAGGGGAATTAAAGAAGATATTGCCAATGCTTTGTTGGTTAAAGTGAACCAGATTGGGACACTTACCGAAACCATTAATGCAGTAAGCATGGCACAACAGGCAGGTTACAATACAATTATGAGCCACCGGAGTGGTGAAACAGAAGACAGTACGATTGCTGACCTTGCAGTTGCACTAAATTGCGGACAAATTAAAACCGGTTCTGCAAGCCGTAGTGACCGAATGGCAAAATACAACCAGCTTTTAAGAATTGAAGAAATATTGGCTGACAGTGGCCAGTATCCTGCAGGCAAAATAAAATTCGGTAAATAATCATTAATTTAAAAGTATGAAATTTATTACTCCTGTTTTAAATGTTTTAAAAAACAAATACTTTATTGCAGCTGTAGGGTTTGTGATATGGATGTTATTTTTCGATCCTAAAGATTGGGGCCTGATAACATCCAGAAACAATAAATTAAAAGAATTGAAGCTGAGTGAGCACCATCTAACAATATTAATAAAGGATACTAAAAAGGAATTATCTCTTTTAAAGACTGATGCAGCATCGATTGAAAAATATGCAAGAGAGAAGTTCTTTATGAAAAAAGACAATGAAGACTTATTTATAGTTAAAATGCCACAATAATATTGATCATCAAACAATATGTTTATTATGTTTGCGTTATTAGTTGGTAAAGAGACTTTTTTAACCATTTAAAAGAATTTATGGCGAATATCACGCAGGATGACCTTCTTAACTATTTGTATAATGAGGGTTCTGCAGAAAAGATAGAATACATACAGCAATTATTAGAAACAGATGTTGACTTGCAGGAAAGATTTCAGGTTTTAAAAACTGCAAAATCTCGTCTCGATCAAATAAAATTAATATCCCCGAACAGCAGATCGGTGGATAATATACTTAATTATGCAGAACGAGGGGTTATAGAGCTGCACTCACACGATTAAAAACAATTATTATTAAATCTTATGGCCCGTACTTTAAACTGCGGGCTTTTTTATGAAAATAGGTGACAGATACAAATTTATTATTGCATATTTTTTAGAACATGCGCCTGAAGCGGAAACAGAGTTAATTTACGATGATCCATTTCAGTTATTGGTATCGGTAATTTTATCTGCACAATGCACAGATAAAAGAGTGAATATGACCACTCCCTTTATCTTTGAAAAATATCCTGATGCTTTATCAATGAGCAAAGCAACAGTGGAGGAACTTTTTGCGTTAATAAAAAGTATATCATACCCTAACAACAAAGCAAAACATTTGGCAGGTATGAGCAAACTGCTGGTAGATAAGTATCACGGGGTTGTACCAATGACAGTAGATGAATTGGTAGAGTTACCGGGTGTTGGCAGAAAAACTGCTAACGTAGTAACTTCTGTGATTGATGAACAACCAAACATGGCAGTCGATACGCATGTGTTTAGAGTAAGTGCAAGAATAGGTTTGACTGTGGGTGCAAAAAATCCTATAGCAACCGAAAAGCAATTAATAAGGCACCTGCCAAAAGAATATGTGTACCGTACACACCATTGGTTAATATTACATGGCCGTTATACTTGTGTGGCAAGAAAACCAAAATGTTCCGAATGTGGGCTGAAGCCGGTATGCAAATTTTATGTCAAGCATGAATTTGAATTTTTCAAAAGCAAAGCGTAATGCATTATTTTGTAAATTTATTATTAAAATAAAAGTTTATATCTTCAATAAGTATCGTAATGAAAAACATATTTTTTACTACAGGTTTAATTATTGGTTTATTAATTGGTTCAAAAAATACCAGTGCCCAGTATTATTTTTTTGATGGTGAATATTACGACAATCCTATTTTATATGAAGCAGGCATTTCAGTAAATGCCATGAATTGTCTTACCGATATGGGCGGAAAGAAGGGAATAGGAACAAAATTTTTGAAAGATTTAAACATCGGCAAAACCCATATAAGCGGTGGCGTTTTTTTTAGTGCAGCTTACAAAAATGCAGTTGCATTAAGATTAGAAGGTACTTTTGGACAGATTTCAGGAAACGACAACGTTTTGGTTGGTGTCACAGATATTGCTAAAGAACGTTTTAACAGGAACCTAAATTTTAGAAGTTATATAATCGACGTAACAGCTATGCTGGAATTACATCCAATGTATATTTTTATAGATTGGCCGGCAAAAGAAACAACACCTCCACGCACCTCACCTTACATTGTTGGTGGTATTGGTTATTTTTCATTTAACCCGCAAACAAAACAGGGTAACAGGTACATTGATTTGCAACCCTTAAGTACAGAAGGCCAGGGCTTTGCCGAATATCCTGAGAGAAAAGTGTATAAATTAAACCAGATAAACATCCCTTTAGGCGCAGGTGTAAAGTATGAGGTATCACCACTCATTAATGCACGAGCAGAGGTAGTTTATCGTACAACTTTTACTGATTATCTTGACGATTTAAGTACTACTTATATTGATCCTGCTTTGTTTGATAAATATTTTGGCGTAGGCTCTCAGAAAGCTATTAACGCAAGAGCACTTTATGACCAGCAACTGGAAAAACATGGTGGCATTAATGGCAGAAGGGGAAATCCTAAAAATACAGATGGTTATTTTACTGTCTGTTTAAAACTAAGCGTAATTATCGGCAGAGAAAGAATAAGAAGATAAAATATTTATAATGTATTTTAAAAGAGGCTGTCTCATTATAAAAAAAAGGCTCTGAGATCTGCTTAAATGACATTCCCTCTCCGATAGGGATCCGAATAAAAAGAGGCTGACTCGTACTTATGAGACAGCCTCTTTTATTTTAAGAAATATTTTATTTAAGAAAACAAAAGAAAGCCTTTTTACATTTTTCTGTCTTTTTCTTTATCTGCTTCTTTTTGGGTTTCATCATTATCCAAACCATCTTTCAATCCCTGTACAAGTGATGATATGGGCCCTTCCATTTTATCCTGTGGGTCAGGTGTATGCAATGTTTCGGGCTCTGGTTTTACTGCTGCATCTTTGTGCTGTTCTTTTCTGCTTTTATTTTCTACGGTTTGGTCTGTCATAATAATTTAATTTTAGTTAAATAAACTTCCCTGCAAATCTTTCACCACAATTTTTAGGGCATTCAAAGCATTAATACAGACAGATTATTATTTTATAATATCTTAATTAATATAATCTTTTACAGAACTGAATTCTGCAACTTTTTTAAGATCATGAATCAGTAAATTAAGTCTTTCTGTCAGTGCAATTCCTGATAACCTTTTTATATAAAATGGCAATTTAAAACTACTGATATCTATAAACTCCCATGGATGAAAATACAGCGATAAATAATTATCTTTTTGTAAGGTTTGCATGGCTAATTTAAGGTATAATTTATAAGGAAAGTTTTTAAAACTAAGCCAGAACAATGGAATACGCAGATTTGGTGTAACAGACCCTGGCATTCTTAAAAAATAGTTTTCTCTGTAAAAAGTTCTTGAAAGGTGAAGGTTGTTATACCGACCCGGTAAAATAGTTGGGTTGATAGACGCATCGTAAGTGTAACCTGCATTTTTAAGGTCAAAAACATTTACCGGCTTCATTCTGGGCATTCTAAAACCCTCTACAGGCTTACCGGTAATATCCTGCAACAGCAGCTTTGATTCGAGCAGATCGGTTAATTTAAATGTAGAATGAAAAAGTGCATGAGAAGCAATTTCATGTTTAACTGATAAATCTTTTATCACCCCGGGATAAGTTTTAGCAAATGAACCTGTAGTAAAGAGTGTACATGCAACAGCATGTTCATTTATAACATTGGTAATTACATCGAGACCTTCTTTACCAATTTCCATCTGTCGGTGTAAAGCAATCTCTTCTTTAAACTCGAGTGGCAAATCAAATTCTTCCACATCAAACGTCAGCAATATGGTTGGTTGTTTAAACAGCATCATTTAAAGCAGATTTATTTTTTCTTTTCCGGGCAAGGTCAACCTGTAAAAATTGTTTGGTATACAGCTGCAAGCTTAAAATTATCCATATTACAAAACAAGGTAAAGCTTTTAAAGAATAGGGCCTTACGATATGTGTGCGCACGTATGGTGTAAAAATATCAGAGTAAGAATAACAGGTTAACAACAATGCAAAAATAAACAGTGCATTATTAATTTTAGTTGGTGTTTGCATTAGGTACCAAACACAAACCATGGGGAATGCAATGATGTAAGTGGGCGATTCTGAACTTGTATTAAAAATAACAACGGCAATGCATACCGAACAAAGTATATAAAGTTTAAAGCGGAGATCTTTATAATAAGCAACATGTAAAAACTGAAAAGCAAACATAACCGCCGCAAAAAAAAGCACCCAAATTGTTTTAAAATTGGGCAAATTAAATATGCGCTTTATCATACCCATCACACTAATATCCTGCAGGTCGTTGTGTATATCCATTCTTATATTTTTAGCTGCCTTTTCTACAACTCCATTATACCAGTCCACATAAGAATGCGTGGCAAAATAAGGGCCCGCAATTATCATCGGTAATAAAAACAAAACAACAGACCATACAACTGCCCATACTATAAATGACCATTTTTTTTCATTAAAGAAATAAAATGCAAAGCCAACAATACCGTACAGTTTTATAAATGTTGCCAGTAAAATAAAGAGCAGTGCCCAACCGTTTTTTCCTTTTTCAGCATATACAAAACCCAAGATAAGCAGGGCAAGTATAAAAGGGTTTATCTGGCTCCATGCAGTGTTGTTGAGCATTTCGTTACAGCTAAAAATAAGTACTGCATTTTGCCACTGTTTTTGAATAGGCAGTTTTCGTATGGCATAATAAAGTATCCATGCATTAAACAGACTCCAAAAAATAAAACCAAGTTTTACAGGCAACAATGCAAAAGGCGCAATTACTATACTGAATATTGGTCCGTACAAATTAACATCTCCATATTCTTGCGGATATGCATTGTAAAGGTTTAAGTTGCTTACAGCATGATAAAAAACTCCTCTAAAAATGAGGAAATTATTAATTCGGTTATCTACTATGAGCGTTCTTACAATACTAAAAATTGGCAAACCAAACCAGAGCAAAATGGCTAGACGCCCGTTATATAAAAAATCTCCAGATAATATCCATTGCTTTGCCTGTTTCAATCTTGTTGTTACCGCCATTAAAACAAAGCTTTAATTTCATTTACAATATAGCGGGGTCTTTGTTTAGACTGCATAAATATTTTACCCAAATAAAGACCAATAATACCGAGCACCATTAATTGGACACCGCCAAAAAAAGCAATGGTAGCAATAATAGAGGCCCAACCTGAAATAGCCATTCCTTGATATAAACTGTACAGTACATACGGCACATATAAAATTGAAATAAACGATGTAAAAAAACCTACATAGATGGCCATGGTAAGCGGCTTGGTGCTAAAAGAAGTGATATTATGCAGAGCTATTTTTACAAGTGCTTTGGTAGGATATTTTGTTTCACCGTTTAACCGTGCTTCTACCCTGTATGGAATACCCAGTTGCTTAAAACCAACCCACTTAAAAAGTCCTCTAAAAAAGGGTGCATCTTCTTTCATTTCCTTAATTACAGCAAGCACTTTTCTATCAAAAATCTTAAAATCAGCAATACCGTTTTCCAGTTCTACATCTGCCAGTTTTGACATTACCCAGTAAAACATTTTAGAACTTGTCTTAGCAAAAAAGGATACGTGCTCGTTACTTTTTTCCCGATACGTGTAGACTACATCATTACCTGCCTGCCAGTGTTTTATGAGTGTTGGTATTAATGATGGAGGATGCTGCATATCGGCATCAATTGTAATAACCGCATCAATTGTAGAAGGTATATTTTGAAAGCCAGCAAGCATGGCGGCTTCTTTGCCAAAGTTTTTTGAGAAATTAATGTAAGCTACATTCTCATCTACGGCAGCAAGTTGTTTAATAACATCCAGTGTTGCATCTTTACTCCCATCATCTACAAAAAGTATTTTGTATTCTGCATTTGCAACGGTACCAAAAACCTTACTGATGGCTTCGCTGATAGCCGCCACATTCTTTTCCTCATTATATAAGGGAATGAGTACAACAACTGAAAATGGACTGTTTATACCAGCGTTCAAAGTGGATATTTTTGTGTTAGCAGTAAAGGAATGAAGATATAATATTTTAGTTTAAAATTGATATTGGTTTAACCTATACCCAATAAATTAAAACTTAGTTAGGCAGTATTCATTTTTTTTAAGTGTAGTTTATATTACCTTATTTTTTATCAGATTAATCTTTCAGCATTCCAACAATCATCCCTTTATTTTTCTTATAAAGGTGTAGCAATGTGTTCTTCCAGCATTTTATTGTTGAACTTGTCATAATAAGTACAACTCATTTTATCCATATCAACTGTCCATTTTAGTACACCCGTTTCGGCTGAATGATTACAAAACGATGGATAATCTGTTTGACCTCGTTGGTGATTTTTTAAATAATGCTTAAATCTTTCTTTGTCGCTAATATTAGCAATATTTAAAGGTTTATAAGCAGACTTAGTTTTAAGTTGATAATCGTTATCCCCAAAATACCAAGCATGACCATCCCTTACATAAAGGTCATATTTTTTTACGCCTAATTTAATAAGATCCTGCACATAATTTTGAAAATCGGCACCACTCTTAACTGTAGAATGTGCATTTTTAATATCATTCAATGTAAACATCGTTCAATTTTAATTTGACAATATGGGTAAATAAATTCTAAAAACATTATAATTTTATAAAACTAAATTATGATGTTATAGTGTATTTAGAGGTTACATAACCTGCACAATTAAAAACTTTAAATA
>JANXTG010000163.1 GCA_025352525.1 Ferruginibacter sp. | reverse complement strand
ATTACAAAAAGATTGTGCTTTTTTGCAATAGCCATAATAGGCTCCATATCTGCTGCATGCCCGTATAAATGTACAGGAACAATTGCTTTTGTTTTGGGAGTAATTGCTTTTTCAATGGCATTTACATCCATGCAAAAAGTAGCTTTATCAACTTCTATAAAAATTGGTTTTATACCTAAAAGAACTGCCACTTCCACAGTTGCTATATAAGTAAAGGAAGGCGTTATAACTTCATCACCAGGTTTTAAACCCAAAGCCATCATGGCTATTTGCAGTGCATCCGTACCATTTGCACAAGTAATTACATGTTTTGATTGGTGGTAACCGGCGAGTTCATCTGCAAATGCTGTAACTATCGGCCCACCAATAAAGCGTGAACTTTCCATTACATCTACAACCGCCTTGTCTATTTCTTCTTTAATTTTAAGATACTGCGATTTGGTATCTACCATTTGTAGTGGCCTCATATTTTCTTTTTTGCGGCAGTAAAGATACAATTTACATATACCAAAATTGCGTTTGGTACACATTCAAAGCATCGATAGCATTTTAAAATAAAATTGCCTTTACATTTGTTTAAAAATAAGCACATTGGCACTATTTCTATATAATTTATTTTTAATTTTTTATAAAATTGGTATTAAGGTAGCTTCTTTAAAAAGTAATAAAGCAAAACTTTGGCTTAAAGGGCGGGAAAACATTTTTGCAAAACTTGAACAATGGCGTTCGCAATTACCTGAAGATCAAAAAATAATTTGGATGCATTGTGCAAGTTTGGGAGAGTTTGAACAGGGCAGACCGTTGCTAGAAAAATTTAGAGAAAAAAATATTGATCACAAAATAGTGCTCACCTTTTTTTCGCCCAGTGGTTATGAAGTAAGAAAAAATTACAAGGGGGTCGATGAGGTTTTTTATTTACCGATTGATAGTAAAATTAATGCACAAAAATTTATTACAACTTTAAAGCCTACATTGGTATTTTGGGTAAAGTATGAATATTGGTTTTATTATTTAATGGCATTAAAAAAAAAATATATTCCTGTAATATTAATCTCCGCAGTTTTTAGAAAAAGCCAGCCATTTTTTAAATGGTATGGAAAAATGTGGAAACAAATTCTGCAGTCTTTCGATAAAATATTTGTACAAAACAACGAATCTGTTTCTTTACTTCAAACTATTGGTTTTGCACAAAATACATATGTAATTGGCGATACAAGATTTGACAGGGTTATAGATATTGCTAAAAAAAATGTTCCTTTGCCTGATATGCTTTTAAATTTTGTAAAGAACAGTAAAGTAATAATTGCAGGAAGTACCTGGGAAGAAGATGAGGAAGAGTTGGTGCATTATGCCAATACAAACAAGCAAATAAAATTGATTATTGCGCCGCATGAAATTGATGATGAGCGAATAGCAGATCTAAAAAAACTCTTTAAAAATTCAATTCTATTTTCTCAGCTTACAGATACTTTTATAAATGAGCAGGTAGTAATAATTGATAATGTAGGTATGCTGTCGAACTTATACCGGCTTGCTGATGTAGCTTATATTGGTGGCGGTTTTAATGACAGCGGTATTCATAATATTTTGGAAGCTGCTGTATTTGGAAAACCAATAATCTTTGGCCCTGTTTATGAAAAATTTGCTGAGGCAACACAACTTGTTGAAGACGGGGGTGCTTTTAGTTTTACTAATGCATTGCAGTTAGAAAAACTGCTTAATACATTATTAAATGATGAAGTTTTTTTAAAAAATGCCGGAGAGGTCTGCAAAAATTTTGTATACAAAAACGGCGGTGCCACAAATAAAATTATGGAATATCTTTATGAAAAACGCCTCCTCACCAACTGATCAAACTGTTTGACAGTCTCATTTTTATCGTCCCAGCCTAACTTTAATTTTAGTTCTCTTCTAATCCAATATTCCGCTTCGGGGTAAATAGCGTAATTATTTATTGTTTTAATACTCCTTTCATACATAGTATCGTCACCCCTAAACAGTTCGCTTAAAAATTTAAACCGGTCATTAATTCCTATGGCTTTTTTTAAATCTTTTACTGGCGTATCCTGTAATGTATCACTAAGTTCAATGTTCGTTTGTTTTAACCTGTCATTTAAAGAAACATTGTTATTTGTTGGAAGGATTTCGTGTACTTCTTTAATATTTGCAAATGGTAAAACTGCTGCATTTTG
>JANXTG010000161.1 GCA_025352525.1 Ferruginibacter sp. | reverse complement strand
TAAATTGAAATTCTACTTGTTGTATCAGCATCTAGATTAAGTTTTTGAATCTGATACAAAGTACAAAAGGGGAATAAAAAAACTTTCATCTTTTTACTCCCCTTTGTTAATAAGTCTTAAATTACTTTTTCAGTGCCCTCGCAATTGGATGCGGTTTTTTTTGTGACTATTTTTTCAATATTATTTCCTCCAACCCCATTCCAAAAAAGCAGGAAATGCCTCTGCCCATGTTGGCACATCATGCCTGCCATCTTTCATTTCTAAATATTTAATACTTTCAGCAGTATAGCCTTTGTTTTTTAATTCTTTAATTAAGTCAAGTGCATCGTCAATAGAATCTATTATACCGTTGTTGTTTCTATCCGCTGTCTCATCCTGCGTGCCCACTTCAAAAAAGAATTTTAGCCAGGGATAATACCTGCCTTCTCTTACCTGCCGCTGCATAATTCTATCTGTATCTTCATTAAAATCAGCATCCTCTTGGTCTTTATCCCGCCACCAGAGCGAGCCGCTAAATATTCCTACTTTAAAAAATTCATGTGGATAATTCCAAACAATATCCAAAGCACACAAGCCACCCAGAGAAAAGCCTGCAAAAGATTTTTCTTTAAATGAAATGATATTATAAGTGTTTCTAATAAAAGGAATAAGTTCTTCCATTACAAATTGCGTGTAAAATGCTGCTTTGGCACCACGGCCTTTGTAATCTAATATATTGGCTGTGCCATATTCATTTTTTCTGTCAGAAGCACAATGGATACCTACACAAAAAACAGGTTCAATATTGCCGTTATTATACACTTTTTCTAAAATATTTTTAAAATGCATTATCCTTAAATCCTGACCATCATTTACAAGCAATAAACTTATAAGAGGATGATTGAAATAATCTGACGAATAATAACAATCAACAATTACTTTTCTGTTTAAAAAAATGGAATCAACAATATAATAATCGGTAATAATATCTGTATTATTTTTAAGAGGCATGGAAGTCAAAAATAACGAAAGGATATTAAACATAACATGAGTCTGCTCATTAAAACATAATTTGTTTTTATGCCCCTTAAAAAATATATTTGATAAATATAATTACCCTCCGTTTTAATTTAATCACAAACTATAAATATGAAAAAAATTGGCATTTTACACGGTAAGGAAAGGAGTTTTCCGGAAGCATTTATAGAAAGAGTAAACAGCAAAAATATTGACGGAATAATTGCAGAGCCTGTTCGTATTGACAAAGTTGTACAGGGAGAAAACAGCGGTTACGCTGTCATAATTGACAGAATTTCTCAAGATGTACCGTTTTACCGTGCATACCTTAAAAATGCTGCCTTGTGTGGTACTGCGGTTATAAATAATCCATTTTGGTGGAGTGCTGATGAAAAGTTTTTCAACAATTGTTTGTCAACTAAAATTAACGTGCCAGTCCCAAAAACAGTGATACTTCCATCGCATGAATTGCCTGCAGATACAACAGGCGATTCCTTCGCAAACCTTGCCTACCCTATGGACTGGGAAAGCATGTTTAGTTACATCGGTTTTCCTGCATATATGAAACCGCATGCTGGTGGTGGCTGGAAAAGTGTTTATAGACTTACAGATAAAGATGATTTTTTTGCAAAGCATGCAGAAACTGAACAGTTGGTAATGATGCTTCAGGAAGAAATTGTTTTTGACGAATATTACCGTTGTTATTGTATTGGTGGCAAATACGTAAAAATTATGCCTTACGAACCTCGTAACCCTCACCACCTTCGTTACACAGCAGATTTTAAACCCGATGCTGCACGTTACAGAATGATGGAAGATATTGTACTTCGCATTTGCAAATACCTGGGTTACGATTTTAATACAGTGGAACTTGCCATAAGGGACGGTGTACCTTATGCAATAGATTTTTGTAACCCTGCACCTGATGCTGAACTTACGAGCGTAGGACAGGAAAATTTTGATTGGGTGGTTGAAGCTTCTGTAACTTTTGCCATTGAAAAAGCACAGGCTCAGATTGAAGGAGCAGACAACCTTACATGGGGAGAATACATCAAGCGAAGCGCAAACAAACAGTCTTTGTATAAATAACTTACCGCTGCTTATTTACATTAAAACAACCAAAACTTATGGCTAGTTTATCATACAAACAATTTACACTTGGTGTGGAAGAAGAATACATGGTGTTGGATCCTTTAACGCATGAACTTAAAAGCCACGAACAAAAAATTGTACACGAAGGGCAGAAAATTATAATGGATAAAGTGAAAGCCGAAATGCACCAGGCAGTTGTTGAGGTTGGTACAGATATTTGTGCAGACGTTGATGAAGCTTTTATGGATGT
>JANXTG010000076.1 GCA_025352525.1 Ferruginibacter sp. | reverse complement strand
GTTAATCCGTTACTTCCCAAACCACTATTGTATTCAGTTTCATAATTTGATTGTCCGTAAGAAGCAAATCCAACGATCACGTTCCCGGCTTTTATTTTATCATTGGTTACCAACTTAGCTTTAGGCCAACGGCATGTCATTGTGCCATTTACTGCAACGGTTCTTACAATATCACCAACATCGGCAGTTTCTCCACCCAGATAATGTACATTAATATTGTGCTTTGCAAGCATATCAAAAACGTCCTGTGTTCCACCAATAATATGTTGCAATATTTCTCCGGTTATTAAATTTTTATTTCTGTCAATGGTTGAATTGAAAACAATATTATCATGAATTCCTACACACAGTAAATCATCTAAATTCATTACTACAGCATCTTGAGCAATTCCTTTCCACACATTTAGATCCCCGGTTTCTTTCCAGTATAAATATGCAAGAATACTTTTGGTGCCTGCACCATCAGCATGCATCACATTTACAAAATCATCATCACCACCCAAAAAATCAGGATAAATTTTACAGAATGCATTCGGATAAAGACCCTGATCAAGATTTTGCACTGCAGCGTGTACCTCTTCTTTCTGTGCTGAAACTCCTCTTTTTGTGTATAATGACATAATTAGAATATTGTATAACCGAATGGCAGATGTTGCTCAGCCTAAGTTTTAAGTTTGAATTTTGCGGCTGTTAAACAAATTATTAGTGCAAAATAAATATTATACCTCCGATTTTCAATATTGTTTTCCTAACTACTTTTGCACCGCAAATATGAATGTTTATAAAGATATAAATTCACTGCCCTTATTTAATAAAGCAGTAATTACTACAGGCAGTTTTGATGGTGTGCATCTTGGTCATGCACAAATAATTTCTCAACTGATAAATGAGGCTAAAAGAATTAATGGAACTCCCGTTCTTATTACCTTTTACCCACATCCAAAACAAATTGTGCAAATAAAAGATAAGCCGTTGTTTGTGCTGAATACACCGGAAGAAAAATACGAACTTTTACAAAAAATGGGAATTGAAAACATTGTGGTTGTTCCATTTGACAAAGAATTTTCTGAAATGTCTGCAAAAATATATATATATGATTTTCTTGTAAAAAAATTTAACCCATCCTTAATTGTTGTAGGTTATGATCACAGATTTGGTAATAACAGAGAAGGTGATTTTAACCTTTTAAAAAACGAAGGAATTAATAATAATTATGAAGTAATTGAAATACCGGAGCATATTTTAAAAGATATTACGATCAGTTCCACTAAAATAAGAACAGCCTTATTTTCGGGCGAAACAGATACAGCTGCAGCATACCTTGGTTATAATTATTTTTTTAGTGGTATTGTAATGGAAGGAAATAAACTTGGAAGAACAATCGGTTACCCAACTGCAAATTTAAATATTGCTAATGAAAATAAACTGATACCAGGTAATGGCGTTTATGCAGTTGATATTTTCATCAACAAAAAATTTTATAAAGGAATGATGAACATTGGTAACAGACCAACTGTTAACGGTAAAGAGAGAACTATAGAGGTGAACATTTTTAATTTTAATGAAGATATTTATGGAGAAGAAATAAAAATTATTTTAAAAAAATTCCTTCGCAACGAAATTAAATTTCAGGAGTTGGAAATGCTTACAGCTCAATTAAAAATTGATGAAAGTCAGTCAAAAATTTTTAATGTTTAATATTATTACCTTGGCTAATCAATCATCATTTTTACAACCATTTCTCTCATTAACATTGCTCCTGATGTGCCACTGTCACCAACTCCCTTACTTTTTAAGTCGTAATGGTGCAATAATAAAATAATGCGTTCTAAGCCGTCGTATCCATATTTTTTCATTGCATCTTTAGCCTGCGATAAAGCAACAGGATTAAAATAAAAAAGTGGTTTTAAAGCTCCATCACTTTTATCATTCATACCATAAACTGCATAAATTTTACTGAAGTAAGCATACAATGCAGGCAATACCATCTGAATGGCTGCAGCTTTGGGATTGGATTCAAAATAATTTATTATTTGAATACATTTTGCAAGATCTTTTTTTGCAACAGCCCCCTGTAATTCAAACACATTGTACTCTTTGCTTATGCCGATAAATTTTTCTATATCGTCGTCATCAATAGTTTTTTTATGTTGAAGGTTTACTGAAAGTTTATCAATTTCATTTGCAATTCTACTTAAATCGTTTCCGGTATGTTCTTCCAGCAACGATGCCGATTTTGGATTAATACTGTATCCCTTTGAAAGAGCTAATTCGATAATCCATTCCTGCATTTTTCCTTCTGCAATTTTTTTTGTTGTTAAAACTTCTGCATCAGTCTGTAAAATTTTGTAAAGCTTAGTTCTTTTATCAACTCCTTTTGCCTTGTAGCCCACAACAAATATTGTTGTAGCAAGCGGCGAGGCTATGTAAGCTTCCAACTTATCAATCTCCTTCATGTGTTGGGCTTCCTTTAATATTACAACCTGTTTTTCTGCAAACATCGGATACCTTCTGCAGGCATTTATGACTTCAGCCCAATCTGCATCTTTACCATAAAAAACTGTGAGGTTAAATTCTGCCTCTGAAACAGGCAGCAAATTATGTTCTGCATAATTTATAACCTGATCTATATAATATTCTTCTTCACCTTCCAGCCAATATACCGGTTTAAATATTTTCTTTTTCCAGCTTGCAATTATTTTTTCAACACTCATAATCAATTATATGTAATCATTATTGTATCTTAAGTTTAATTTTATAATTTTTGGCACAGTATTCGTAAAGAGGTCGCAAATTATCAACAACGAAATTATTGCATTAAATTATACTTGATTCTAAATTAATTATATTTCATTTTTAAAATTTATATCATGGCATTCGAAAACTATCCCGAAGCAGAACAAACACCTTTACAACAAAAGACTGTTGTAACGACTAAAAAAAACAATCTTCCTGCAATTATTACAGCAATACTTGTAGTTGCATTACTTGGAACTTGGGGTTACATTATATATGATAAAAACCAAACAAAGACAGTAATTGATCAGAAGGAAACTATGATTGCAACTACATCTACACAAAGAGATCAACTTCAAAAAGAACTTGAAGATGCGGCTTTAAGATATGACATATTAAAAACTTCAAACTCTAAAAAAGACAGTTCAATAACTGTAAAAGATAGAGAAATTGACGAAAAGAAAACTAGAATCCAGGAACTGCTAAGCAAATCAAATGCTACACAATCAGAACTAGCAGAAGCTAAAAGATTGATTAGTTCTTTAAATGGCGATATTGATGGATATAAAGAGCAGGTTGCAGTTTTACAACAGCAAAAAACGCAGTTAATTTCAGAAAAAGCTGTAGTTGTTTCTCAAAGAGACAAGGTTCAAAGAAACTATGATTCTTCTACTTTAGTAATCAAGCAAAAAGAAGATATTATTAATGTAGGTTCTACATTACATGCATCTAATTTTAATATTGTTGGTATTCATGAGAAAAAAAGTGGTAAAGAAAAAACTACATCTACTGCTAAAAGAGTTGATAAATTACGTATTAGTTTTGACCTAGATGAAAACATGCTTTCTGAAAGTGGTGCAAAAGAAATTTATGTGTGTATTACCGCCCCTGATGGATCTCCGATTGCAGTTCAGGCACTTGGTTCAGGTACCTTTAATACAAGACTAGGGGAAGAAAAACCTTATACTCAAAAATTGGATGTAAACTATACACAAAATAAAAAACAAAGCGTAAGTTTTGATTGGAAACAAGGCACAAATTTTACAACCGGAAATTATAAAATTGAAGTTTATAACAATGGTTTTAAAGTTGGCGAAGGCTATAAACCCTTGAGAAAAGGTGGACTATTTGGTTAAAAGTTTTTAATATTATTATAAAAAAAAGCGACAAATTATATTGTCGCTTTTTTAAAATAGAGCTCGTAAAGATGCACGACCGGTATGAATAGTTTGTGTTATACCTGGTTTTCTTCCTTCATATTGTATAGACAATTCTATATTCCCACTTATCCTTTTTGTAAATTCCGCATTCCAAAGTAGGTTTTTTCCAGGCTGCAGACCATCAAGTAACAAATAACCTACTGTTGTATTTTGAGATCCTTTGTAGCCTTTAAAATCTATATTATTGTAAGTAAATTTTAAATTAACACTGCTTCCTGAAAGTATGTTGTATTTTACTTCTGTAATTATTGCATTATTAATAGCTCGCTCCAAAGAATCTATTCTGTTTTGCTTTTTTGAATATACATATCCAACCGTAGCACGCAGATTTGATTTATATACATAAGTCAAAGCTGGTTCAACAGCATTTTGAAGCACATTATAATTTCTATTTTCAAATTTAAGTGCTTGGGTGGCCAGGTTGTTTTTTACTTGTTTTATAAGCAATGTAGCAACTAAATTTTTCTTTATGCTAGTTCTAAGTTTACTGTTTAAAGTACTTATTCCCCTGCTTTCTACGCCATATGAAAGCAATGCTTTTGTGGATGCTTTGCTGTGTGTAAATTCCAATCCAAATTTTGCACTTGTCCTGTCGTAAAAATAGGTATTGGATAGGAAAGAGTTTAAGGTTAGTAAATTATTGTCACTTTCACTTTTACCAAATGGATTAAATAAAAAATTATTATTTGAAATGTTTTTCTTTGCAATTTGCAAAGCTGAACTTATTGTACTTCTCATCAAAATCTTTTTTAACCCAAAATTTTTTGTTGAATTCATAATCGTTTTTGGATCAAGATCTAAACTGTAATTAAACTGTAAATAGTTTGCCTTTACATATTGATTACCTGGAGTATAAATTCTTATATATTTTTTTTGATCTTGAAAAATAGCTTCTTCGAATTCGTTTAATTCAGGAATGCCATTGTTATTGTAATCAATCCATGTATAAAAACCCTGCCCTGCAGGAACCTCTATATAGCTATATTCTCGTTTTTGCTCCTGTCCTGAGCCTGTTTCATATAAAACATTGCCATTTACAAAACCTTTAAATGCATTAATAAAATATTCTGTTCGTCCTAAAATACTTTTATCTTCTTTTTGCCTGCTCATGGTATTGTCTAAGATTTTGAGTTTTCTATATGTTCCTGTAAATTTTAATTTTTGGTGTTCATTTGCAAAAAGCTCAGTAAAAACACTGTAATTATTGCTTTTATCTGCGGCTATTAAAGTTTTACGTTTGGGCAGATAATCCTCTCTAATATTAAAAGCTATTCCCCATTTGTTTAGTTTCGTCTGGTTGCTTCTGGCATAAAACTCATATACATTAAAAGCAAAACTTGTAAAATTCAGGGTATCGGTTTTTTTGTCTGAAAGCTTATTATGTTCTCCTAAATATTTAACCCCGGCTTCTAATAATTTTAATTTTTTAAATGTTTTATTTAAGTCAACCGTAGGGCGTAAAAAATTACCTTTTTGCAAAACAGCATCAAAATTTGTAAAACTTATATTACAATTTATCTTAAATCCGTTTTTATTTATTTGCTCTACAAACCTTTGTCTTAGCCCATTGTAACCATCGCTACGGTTGTAGTTGGTAATTTCATAGGTTGCAAAATTTTCATTTTTTGCAGAAATTTTAGTTGATAAATTGATAATCTGTTCATTTGCGGAAACTAGACTGAAAGGCAAACTCCAATCTCTTAAAAATTCAACATTTCTCAGTCGTTCTATAGGTTTAAAACGACTTTGCACATACTCGTAACCAATATTTGTTTTTAATGTAAAATCTTTTTTTAATATTTTTATTTTGCTGTTATTATTTTCTAATTGCAGCCTAAATGCAAAGCCATTATTGTCTTTTTTATCTTTAGAAGAATATAAATTTAAGTCATAGTTGCTCACAGCAAGTTCTGTTTTTAACTTAGAATTTTTATTTATTAAATAATCTGCTCCACCAGTAAATACCTGTAATTTTTTTGGGGTTACAAGTAAAGTTACCGGCTCCCAATCGCCCTGTTTGATATTAGTGAGTGGCATCACCCATTGAAACGCTTTACCATTTGTAGCATTTTGCAATTGTGTATAATTCCCTTTATTTGCTCCAACAAAAGTGAAAGAAAGTGAGTATAATAAATCCTGCGGATTTGTTGAAAGCACAAATACAGAAGGATAAATTATTGCGTTGACAAGTGTGTCTGTCCGTCGATACAAAATTTTTCCAATTGCAAAAGTATCCCTAACTGCACTTGGGTAAAATGCTGAGCTAATACTGTCCCCTACATCTGCTAAAAATTGCTTTTGTTTGGTATCCAATACTTGGTCAATGGCAGCATTTTTTGAGTCCGAATTTGAAAACGCTCCTAGGTATACTAGTAAATTTTTGGCTATTTTAATTTCATCGCTCAAATACAATTGAGAGTTTAAATAACTTCTATCTGCGTATTCAAATTCAATCTGTAATCTTAGGTCTTTTGTTATGAGCCGTTTTGGTGTAAAAGTAATTTCCGCAGTATTATAATTTATCACATAATCCTGGTCTTCCCCACGCTGCAACCTTACACCATCAATGAAAACCCTTTCGGTGTTAGCGAGTACAATAAAAAACAATTCATTGTTAGCACCCACTAATCTGTATGGACCTTGGTTTCCCTCCAATGGCATTATAATATTTCTTGTGAATTTGCCTTTAGTTACAGCCCCACTCACCAGCATCGAATTTGAAACATTTTTTGAAATCTTGTTATCCGTTAAGAAAGAAATACCCTGTACCCTTTTATAGAAATTAAGAAAATAATTTTTGCTTTCCCTTATATCTATATCACCCAAACTAATCGCCCAGTTTTTCTTTTTTGCCTGGAAAAATATACGGTCAAAATCCCTCAAATCCTGCGTATTGCCGTCAGGTTGTATAGGAATGTTATTATCAGTTACTGCAGCAGTAATTTCAATACTGTCACCAATAAAACCATTTAACTGTAAGTTTAAAGTACTGTTTACAACGGCATCCTGATTGTTCCCAAAAGAAATAGCTCTTCCAAAACTGCCATCTGTTTGTAATGTTCCAAAATTTAAAAGTGGATTGTTTTGCTTGGAAGCATTGATTACTGTAAAGGGATTCTCTTTTGTGAAACGGTATCGTACATCTTCATAATTAAACCGTCTTGCTACTGCATTTATTTTGAAGGGAAATGTTCTGTAGCTAATTTCTACACTGTCCGTAAAAGGCTTTTCATTCCATCTTATTGCTCCGTTTACTTCATCAACCTCGTATATAGAGCGAGGTACATTTTTTATAGACAAAGTTCCCGGAGCGATACTAAAACTGTCAATTTTTTGATAAGGGAATTTTACTGTAATTTTTTTATTTCTAAGATTGGAGTTTGGTGTTAAACCAATTTGAGCAAACGAATTGTTGCATGCCAAAAGCATTAAGTGCATAAGAAATATTGTTCTTATGTATAAAAAATAATTTGGTTGATGCTTGAAAATAAATTGTGTTTTTTTAATACAGTTTAATAAGCAGAACACGTCGTTTTAAAATTCACTATCGCATAAAATAATTTATTTAATCTGCACATTCAAATTTACAAATCAATAATTGGTTACTGTACTCGGTAAATGAAGAGTTTTCTCTTATTTATAATAATAGAAGGTTACAAAATAATGATTCATTTGCTTGCAATAAATAAAAAATACAATCCAGGTTAAAACAAATAAAAATGGTTTGATGAAATCATCAAACCATTTAAATATAAAACATAATTCTAATTAATTTTCTTCCGTAGCAAAACCCGCACCTATATATTCTTTATTCATTCGGGCAATATTTGCAACCGAAATACCTTTAGGACACTGAGCCTCGCATGCATAAGTATTTGTACAGTTACCAAAACCTTCTTTATCCATCTGTGCCACCATATTTAAAGCTCTGCTTTCTCTCTCTGGACCTCCCTGCGGAAGTAATGCTAACTGCGATATTTTAGCACCTACAAAAAGCATTGCACTTCCATTTATACAGGTGGCAACGCAAGCTCCGCAACCTATACATGCTGCTGCCATAAACGCATCATCTGCTTTCTTTTTATCTATAGGTATAGCATTAGCATCAACTGCATTTCCTGTATTTACACTTATATAACCTCCAGCTTCAATTATCCGGTCAAAAGCAGAACGGTTTACCATTAAATCTTTTACTATCGGAAAAGCCTTACTGCGCCAAGGTTCTACAACTATTGTATCACCATCTTTAAAAGCACGCATATGTAATTGACAGGTTGTATTTTGCGCCCATGGTCCGTGTACCTGACCATTTATATGCATGCTACACATCCCACAAATTCCCTCTCTACAATCATGATCAAATGCTATTGGAGATTTACCTTCCAGGATTAATTGTTCATTTAATACATCAAACATTTCTAAAAAACTCATTTCAGATGAGATCTCTTTAACCTTGTATGTTTCAAAGCTTCCTTTTGCCTTGTTATTTTTTTGACGCCATACTTTAAGGGTAAGGTTCATGTGGTAATGCTCCATATAGAATAAACTTTTTATAGGGTTGATTAAATTTATAATCAATAACTATTTATAACTTCTTTGAGTAGGTTTTACAATTTCAAAACTTAGATCTTCTTTGTGTAAAGCCCATTCACTATCTCCTTTGTTTTCCCAAGCTGCAACATATGCATAATTTGCATCATCACGTTTTGCTTCTCCATCTTCAGTCTGACTTTCTTCTCTAAAATGCCCTCCACAGCTCTCTTCTCTGTCTAATGCATCAATACACATTAGTTCTCCAAGTTCAATAAAATCAGCAACTCTACCTGCTTTGTCTAATTCAGGATTCATTTCATTTACTTCACCAGGCACTCGCACATCAGTCCAAAACTCTGCTTTCAATGATCTTATTTCTGTTATAGCCTGTTTTAACCCTTCTGCATTACGGGCCATGCCGCACTTATCCCACATAATCTTTCCAAGTCTCTTATGAAAACTTTCTACAGTTTTTGTACCTTTTATAGCCAATAATTTATTTATTCTTTCTGCAACCAATTTTTCTGTATCTAAAAATGCTTGTTGGTTGGGATCTACCGCACCGTTACGAATTTCATCCGCAAGATAATTACCGAGTGTATACGGTATAACAAAATAACCATCAGCAAGTCCCTGCATTAATGCAGATGCGCCTAATCTGTTAGCTCCATGATCACTAAAATTTGCTTCTCCTAAAGCATACAATCCTGTAATAGTAGTCTGTAGCTCATAATCAACCCAAAGCCCACCCATTGTATAATGTACAGCAGGATAAATGCGCATTGGCATTTCGTATGGATTTTCTCCTGTAATCTTCGCATACATTTCAAATAGATTACCATATTTTTCCGCTACAACATCTTTACCCAAGGCAACAATATCCTTTTCAGGCATATCAGTGATCCCTTTCTTACCAGCTTCAATCCGTCCATATCTTTTTATAGCATCTGCAAAATCTAAAAATACGGCCATCTTTGTTGTTCCTACACCGTAACCTGCATCACACCGCTCTTTCGCAGCACGGCTGGCAACATCTCTTGGAACCAAATTTCCGAATGCAGGGTATCTTCTTTCTAAATAATAATCTCTTTCTTCTTCAGGTATTTCGGAACCTTTTCTTGTATCAGCTTGTTTTAAAGGCACCCAAATTCTTCCATCATTCCTTAAACTCTCACTCATTAATGTAAGTTTACTTTGATGGTCTCCACTTACAGGAATACATGTCGGGTGAATTTGTGTAAAGCAAGGATTACCAAAAAATGCACCTTTTTTATGAGCTCTCCAAGCCGCTGTAACATTACTGCCCATAGCATTTGTACTTAAATAAAACACATTGCCATAACCACCGGTACAAAGCAATACTGCATGTGCACCATGCCTTTCCAATTCTCCGGTTACAAGGTTTCTAGCTACGATACCTTTTGCAATGCCATCTATTAAAACGACATCCTCCATTTCGTGGCGCCGATACATCGTTACGTTACCTAAAGCTACCTGTCTCTCAACAGCGCTATATGCACCAAGTAAAAGTTGCTGGCCTGTTTGTCCAGCAGCATAAAAAGTACGCTGTACTTGTGTTCCACCAAAGGAGCGGTTGCTAAGCAAACCACCATACTCTCTCGCAAAAGGAACACCCTGAGCAACACACTGGTCAATTATTGAAGTGCTTACTTCGGCCAGTCTGTGAACATTTGCTTCTCTTGAACGGTAATCACCACCTTTAACGGTATCGTAAAATAAACGGAAAACAGAATCACCATCATTTTGGTAATTCTTAGCTGCATTTATTCCTCCTTGCGCTGCAATGCTGTGAGCACGCCTTGGACTATCCTGAAAACAAAATGCTTTTACTTTATAACCCAGCTCACCCAAAGATGCAGCAGCCGATGCCCCTGCCAACCCTGTACCAACTACAATTACTTCGAGCTTGCGTTTGTTAGATGGATTTACAAGTTTTACGTGTCCTTTGTAATCCTCCCACTTTTTGTCCATTTCTCCTTGCGGAATTTTTGAATTCATAAAGCGATATTTTTCTGTTGATTATAAAATTACATCAACAGGTTTATTACGATGTTATTATATCAGAAAATTAATTGTAAAACTAATTTACCCAACCAAAATAAAATGCAACCGGCATGCTTGCAAACAATAATGAGATACCGACAGAATAAAGTACACCAACAGCTTTTATTATTGGAGTATACCTTTTATGGTTTACACCAAATGTTTGAAAAGCACTTTGAAAGCCATGCATTAAATGCCAGCAAAGAGATATACAACCCAACACATAAAATATTATTACAATTAAATTACCTGAAAAAACATTCTGCATTTCTTTATATAAATTATGTACCGGTTGGTTATTGTACTCCTGACCAAGGGTTATTTCTGCAAGGGGTTGAATATTTGCCATACCACCGAAACGTGATGGTATCCAAAAATGATAAAAATGCATGATCAAAAAAATCAAAATCAGCGTGCCAAGTAATCCCATACTCTTACTGTACCATTTGGTTTTCCCATCTGTTCTTGTAACTGCATATTTTACAGGACGTGCAATTTTATTTTGCCTCCATAACAATAATCCTTCCACTATGTGTAACAATAAGAAAAGCATTAACCCAATTTCCATTGTACGGATAATAAAATTACTCCCCATAAAATGACCCCAATGGTTAAAGGTTTCACCCCCATCATTAAAAAATATCATTGAATTAATTCCGGCATGAACAATTAAAAAAGTAATTAGAAATAATCCTGTAGCACCCATTAAAAATTTCTTACCGATGGAGGAAGTGAAAAAAAGTTTCCAAGTCATAAAGCGAATATTGTTGAGAAAAAATTGCAGTGCAAAAGTACGTCAGGCAATTGCAAGTTTTTACTTTATTTTAAATGTTTCATACAGTTTATTTTTATTAAAGAACTTTGCGTAAAATATTTTATGAATTACATCTCCATAAACGAAATAAAAGCATGGGACAGATTTTACAGAGCCAATTTTGTAAACTGTTTATCAGGGTTTAAACCGGCAAGTTTAATAGGTACTATTAACAAGGAACACAAACCAAATCTTGCAATATTCAGCAACATCATTCATTTGGGAGCTGAACCTGCATTAATAGGGTTTATAAACCGTCCACTTGCTGCAAGTCCTCACACTATTGCTAACATTGAAGCAACAAACCAATTTACTATAAATCATATTCACCCCTCGTTTGTTTCAAAAGCTCACCAGACAAGTGCTAAATACCAAGCCGGTATTAGTGAGTTTGATGAAACAGGTTTGACAGCCAAATACAGAGAGAACTTTAGTGCACCATTTGTTGCTGAAAGTAACATTCAATTAGCATTAGAACTTGTTGAAATTATTTCTATAAAACACAATGAAACATTTATGGTTATTGGTTCATTAAAAGATGTTTATTTAGACAAAGAACTATTATTAAATGATGGCTTTATTGATATACAAAAAAGCGGAAGCATAGTTTCTTTAGGTATTGATGCATATTATTCATGCCTGCCGGTTGAAAGATTTGAGCACGCAAAAATTAATACCGAGCCTGCAAAAAAACAAATTGTTTAACAGTTCTAATCACCCCAATCTTTTTCCCATTTCTTCATTAATTAAAGAAAAAATTATTTCCGGCTTTAAGGTTCTCCATTGTAACAATTCTAACATTTCCAGGTAATTTGTTATTCTTGCTTTCTTAAAATCATGTTTGCTCTGTTCAGGTAAATTTAAAATAACTATCCATCCCCTGTCATCAATTACCTGCTCATGCCATTCTTCATAATAACTGTCATCACTGCTGTGAAAATTTAAAACGTTTTCTCCTATTAATATAAATTTGTAAATCCCCTGCTTGTACAACAAATCTGTAATGTTTCTCCTTAAAATCATCACATCATTTTCTATTGCATCGTTCCATTCTCCCAATAATTCTATGATGGCAAAATGCTGATCGTAATCAACAAATAATATTTTTAAATAAAGTGTTGTTGATCCAATTTCATCCCACTGAGGATGAATGTAATAATTGTAAACCTGGTTTGTGTATTCAAATTCACTGTATGCTTTGTTAAACAACGGAGATCTTTTGTCTTCTTCAGCCGTATATATATGACGCCAGTTAAAATAAGGTTCGATATTCTGCATAACTATCTGTCTTTAAGACAACATTACAAATATCCTGCAAAAAATAATTTTGCGGATTCTAAATAAGGAATCTTGAAAAAAAATAATTAATGTGTAAAAAAAAAATGGGCTGCCTAAAAAGGCAGCCCCGTACTTATAACCAATATTATTATTAAAGAATAATTACTTTATCAGACAAAATTTCGTTGTTTTTTTCATCTACCACTTTAACGATGTAAGTTCCTTTTACAGGACGGTTTTGTAAAGTAATTTGCTGAGACTGCTGGCCTTTAACTAACCCGACTTTCGTTGACTGCAAAGCCCTACCTGCAAGATCAGAAATGATAACAGTGTATGCGCCCTTATGATTTCCATCTAGCAAAACTTTAAAAGTATTATTTACAACGGGGTTTGGATAAATGCTGTTTTGGTAAAGATCATTACTTGATTTGGTCGGAATTAATTTAGACAATGAAGAACTTCTTGCCTGATCGGCTTCTTTTTGCAACAATAAATTACCGGATGCGAGATCTGATGCATTGTAAATAATATCAGAACCTTCCATTTTTACAGCTGAAAAATCTGACATAACCAATTTGTAATAGCCATCAAACGCAGTTGCACTGCATAAAATAATATTTCCATCTGCATCAACAGCTGCACCATTTGTTGTGTAATTATTAGGCAAGCCCGTAATTGTTCCTTTAAATGAGGTAATGCGTGAATTTATATCAATAACAAAAATATTTTTATTAGCTGTTATTATGTACAGTTTCCCAAAAGCATCAGCAATCATATCGCCACCCCAACTGCTGCATTTGTTGTGAACAGATAATGCTTTGTTTTCTTCTCCATCTATTAGGGCTCCCAAATCAGTTACGGTTGGTTTTTTACCGGTTGTAAATTTATAAAGATGGTTACCATCGTTTGTTGCAGCATAGCCATATCCATCACTTGCAAGAACCATTCTGGTAATGTTGTTAGCTTCATCACCACCTGCACTTGGTACATAACCAGGTATTGCCATTGAGTAAAATTGCGGGGCATCATTTTTTACATTTGCATCCATCCACCTTAATTCTCCAATACGCATCGGGATAAAAAATAATTTATCCGTTCTTCTGTCATAGGCTGCGGCAGCTACAAAACTTGAAGTTGGATATTGTGAAGGGTTGTAAATATTTCCGTCAACAAATGCTGTTTGGTCAACCGTTTTTTTTGAATCAACATTCAACATGGAAAAATTTGTTTTGCTTCGCTGAAATATCGTTTTTATAACCTTACCTGTCGATAAATCAATTTGCCTAATATTCATCCACATAAAATCTTTGTTACCATCACCGGTAATAGCAAAACCCTTATTATTTGTTTGTGCTTTGGTAGCAAACGAAGCAGGAATTAGAACTGTGAAAAGTATAATTTTAAGTTTCATATTAGTTGGATTTAATAATAAAATTTGAAATACAACTTAACATTTTTATACATAACAAAAAAATGTATTTTTTACTTTTTTAAACAGAATTTTTATGGTATTTTATTAATCCATCCATCGGACTTTTTATAACGTTTCCTAATTTTATTTCATATTCTCTGCACATTTCAGCAAGCACATCTTTAAAACCATAGGCTACACTTCCAACAAAATTTATGGGTAAACTCCAGCTTTCTCTGTATTTGTATACGTGGTTAAAAAAGAAATCATTTATACTGTCTTCTATAATATTTTCAATCATAAAATGCCCCCGGTTCTCTATTAAAAACGATACAAACCCCGCCAGATAACGATTTGGCAAAACGGTTTTATAAACGCTGTCCAGTATTTCTGATGTAGTTTGTGGATATTTCTCTTTAAATTTATCCATCAGTTCAGCATCAAAAGTATTATACAGATAATACTGTAAAACTTTTTTCCCAAGGTGAGTTCCACTACCCTCATCTCCCAAAATAAAACCAAGCCCAGGGCTATTTTTTACAATCTTTTTGCCGTTGTAAAAGCAAGAATTTGAGCCTGTACCTAAAATACAGGCAATGCCTTTTTCATTTCCACAGAGTGCTTTTGCAGCACCAAGCAAATCATGCTCAACTTTTATTGCAGCATTTTTATATAGTTTTTTTAACCCTCTTTTTATTAAAGAAATATTTGCTGCATTGCTGCAGCCTGTTCCGTAATAATAAATTTCATCAATATTTATGCTGCCGGTTTTCGGCAACAGTTCTTCTGATAATATTTTGCCTAAAGATTCGTCATTCAAAAAATAAGGACTTATACCCTGGGTATCAATTAATTTTTTTTTATTTTCTGTTAAGAGACACCAGTGGGTTTTTGTGGAACCACTGTCTGCAATAAGAATTGAAGGCATATGTATTTTTTAAGAAAATCAAGGTAAAACAATCACAGCATAAATTCTCTTAAAAAATTATCTTCGCCAAAATATAAAAAAGAAGAGATAACTTTTTATCTGAAATTGAAATAAATGAATAAAAATTTGAAAATTTGGTTGCCTTTGCTCTTTAGTATTGTTATGATTATTGGAATGATGATGGGCTATAAAATGAGAGATGCAATACCGGGGAAAAGTTTCTTTTCTGTTGAAAAAGCTTCTTCTATACAGGAAATAATTAATTTGCTAAACAACAGATACGTAGATAGTATTAATACCAAAAGCCTTACCGATACTGCCATACAGGCAATTTTAAGTAAACTTGATCCTCATTCTACTTATATAGCGGCACAGGATCTTCAGCAAATAAATGAAGAAATAAAAGGCAGCTTTTATGGAATAGGCATTGAGTTTAATATGCTTAATGACAGTTTAAATGTAATAAATGTTCTGGCCGGCGGCCCTTCAGACAAAGCAGGTTTAAAAACGGGCGACATTATGCTGAAAGCAGGCGACAGTTCAATTTCAGGAAAAAAAATTACGACAGAAAGAATCAGAAGTATTTTGAGAGGTCCCGAAGAGTCTACAGTTAAACTTACGATGTTAAGAAACGGTAAGCAAGTTGTTACAGAAGTTGGTAGAGGAAATATCCCGATAATTACAGTTGATGTGGCTTATATGTTAGACACAGCAACAGGTTACATCAAATTAAATAAGTTTAGTACTCAGACATATAAAGAGTTTATGAACAGCTTACTTACCTTAAAAAAATTGGGGATGAAATCACTCGTACTTGACTTAAGGGGAAATGGCGGTGGAGTCTTGGATGAAGCTACTGAAGTTGCAGATGAATTTTTAGAAGGTGATAAACTGATTACTTACACAGAGGGTTTGCATTCACCAAAAAAAGAATTCAGGTGCAGAAGACAGGGACAATTTGAACAAGGCAAACTGGTTATTTTGGCTGATGAAGGTTCTGCAAGCGCAAGTGAAGTATTAATGGGTGCCTTGCAGGATTGGGATCGTGCAATTATAGTGGGTCGCAGGAGTTTTGGTAAGGGTTTGGTGCAGGAACAATATGATTTACAAAACGGTGCCGCGCTTCGGCTGACAGTTGCACGTTATTATACGCCAATCGGCAGAAGCATACAACGCAGTTATAAAGACGGAACAAAATCCTACTACACTTCCGTTTACAACCGCTACAGCAACGGAGAAATGAGTTCTGTAGATTCTGTAAAAAATGACACAACAAAAATTTACAAATCCAGCAAGGGTAAACGGTTGTATGCCGCAGGTGGGATATCGCCGGATTATTTTGTTGCTGCAGATACATCAAAAATAAGTTTAACGGTAGCTAAAATTTACAGCAGAGGAACATTGACAGATTTTGGTTACAGGTATTACAAAGAACATTCGCAGGAATTTGTAGGTTATAAAAATTCACTTTCTTTCGTGCGGTCCTATTCAATTAGCGAACCTCAATGGAAATTTTTCGAGAAAATGGCCGCTAAAGACTCTATAGGACTGACGACTATAAACACAAAAGAAAAGTCAGCTATTGAAAAAATATTAAAATCCTCTTTAGCAAGACAATTATTTAGAACTGAAGGATATTTTGAAAGCCTGAATGAAGGTGATCCATTTATAAAAAAATCATTGGAAATAATTAAATAAAATAGTATTAAAAATTAAGAAAGCCTCTAAAAAGAGGCTTTCTTAATTTTAGAAAACGGATAGGTCAATTAAGGTTCTTATCAATTTTCACGGGGATACTTGGGTTTTTAATCAAGGGATAATTAGAATACGGGGATTTTATAAAAAATAAAGATCTATGTTCATTAAAGCAAAAAAAGTAAGGGTTAAGTGAAATTTTTTGAGCTTTTATTCTACACTTTACGAAACACTAAAATGCTGAAATATTATATGCCTAACTTTGCGGCCTAAAAACAAAAATATGTGGCTTAATAATATACTTGAAACAATTGGCAACACACCCCTCATCAAAATAAATAAAATAACGCAAGACCTGCCATGTACAGTTTTAGCAAAGGTTGAATATTTTAACCCCGGTAATTCCATAAAAGACCGAATGGCTTTAAAAATGTTAGAGGTAGCTGAAAAAGAAGGTAAAATTAAACCCGGCGGTACAATTATAGAGGGCACAAGCGGTAATACGGGAATGGGTCTGGCTTTAGCCGCCTGCATAAAAGGATACAAATGTATTTTTACAACTACAGATAAACAATCCAAAGAAAAAGCAGATATACTCAAAGCAGTTGGTGCAGAAGTAATCGTGTGCCCAACCAATGTAGAGCCCGAAGATCCACGCTCCTATTATTCTGTATCAAAAAGGCTGGCTACAGAGGTTCCAAACTCATGGTACGTAAATCAATACGATAACCTTGCAAACAGAGATGCACATTATGAACAGACAGGTCCTGAAATATGGAAACAAACTGAAGGAAAAGTAACTCATTTGGTAGTTGCTACAGGTACGGGTGGAACAATAGTAGGAACCGGTAAATATTTAAAAGAAAAAAATCCAAACATTAAAGTTTGGGCAATTGACAGCTATGGTTCTTTGCTAAAAAAATATTTTGAAACAGGAGAACTAGATCAGAAAGAAGTTTATCCCTACATTAGTGAAGGATTTGGTGAAGATTTTGTGCCCCAGAATTATGATATGCAGTACATAGACGAATTTGTAAAAGTTACCGATAAAGATGGTGCTGTAATGGCAAGAAGAATTGCAAAAGAAGAAGGTATTTTTGGTGGATATAGCTGTGGAAGCTGCTTGCAGGGTTTAATGCAACTCAAAAGCCAGCTTAAAAAAGATGATGTGGTCGTTTGTATTTTTCATGACCATGGCAGCAGATATATTGGTAAAGTATATAATGATCAATGGATGATGGAAAGAGGTTTTTTAGAAGTAAAAACATTTAAAGATCTTGTTAATGGAAGGGGTACACAAAAAATAATAACAGTTTCACCTACTCAGACCGTTTTAGAAGCCATCAACTTGATGAAGAAATATGATATTGAAAATATTCCTGTTTACAATTTAGATGAAAATATAGGATCAATATCAGCAAATGGTTTGTTTGATAAAATTTTAAACAATCCAGAGCTAAAAGGGAATTTAATAGATACTGTGATGGAGAAGCCATACCCTATGGTTTCATTTGATATGCCTGTTGAGCGTTTAAGCAGTTATATTTCAAAAGAAATTGGTGCAGTGATTAGTAAAGATGATAGCGGTTCTTTGCACATTGTAACAAAATACGATATCATACAAAGTCTTTCTAAATAA
>JANXTG010000072.1 GCA_025352525.1 Ferruginibacter sp. | reverse complement strand
TTGCGGCGGGCAGGCACATTAAAAAACAGGTTTTTCATAGCTATAGAAGTTCCTGTGGCGGCGGCAACGGGCTCCTGTTTTTTTACCATGCTGTTTTCTATTTCCACATAAATGCCGGTTTCATCTTCAGCACGTTTTGTTTTAAGTTCCACCTGCGCAACGGCTGCAATGCTTGCCAATGCTTCGCCCCTAAAGCCCATTGTTTTTATGCGAAACAGATCTTCAATACTGCTTATTTTAGAAGTAGCATGCCGCTCAAAAGCCATGCGTGCATCAGTTTCGCTCATGCCCTTTCCATTGTCAATAACCTGTATCAATGCTTTGCCCGCATCGTTTACAAACAACGAGATTTCTGTAGCACCTGCATCCACTGCATTTTCCAGCAATTCTTTAACCGCACTTGCGGGACGCTGTATAACCTCGCCTGCCGCTATCTGGTTGGCAATATTATCGGGTAATAATTGTATGATATCGAGCAAAAGTAAATAATGGTTTAGGTTACAAATTTACTTAAGGTTAGGCAGAACATAACAAAGAACTGGTGAAGACCCGGCAGCTATATTTTATCAATTGTTGATTTTGTGGGCGTTTACGGGAACAATAGGTCGCTCAAAGGAACGCAAAGGCCTTTAAAGGCACTGCAGGGTGATTAGGGGCATAATGGCAAATCATTTCTATAGGCTTCTAATGAACCATCGTAGGGTATAGGTAGGGTGAGGGTAGGGTGAATGGGGAGTGGTGAGTGGGGAGTGCTTCGTCCTAAAATAACTATTCAGGTTAATAAATAAATCCTAATGTGGTTATACAAATATAATTTTTAATCCTGCAATTGCTGTACAGCTGTTTTTTCATGGTTATAATTGTGGTTATAGTTCTTCCATCTTTTATTTAGTTGAGCTGATGTTAAATGCGTTTCTTCAGGTGTCATATAGTCGCAACTGGCATGTGGTCTTAGATTATTATAAGCATTAACCCGTTGGCGGAGTTAATCAGCCAAAGTATTCTTTACTCTGCCGACCGGTTTGTTGTTTATAAATTTGTTTAAGAACTGTAAAACTGTCAAGGCCGTCACCTTGGCTAAAACTCTGGATTTAAAGCCAGTAAAGGATTTAGCATAATTGCGCTGTATCATAAACTGGTCACACAACTGAGAAAAAACTGTCTCAATTCTTTTCCTTACTTTTTTTAAAATCCACATCGTTGGCTTTTGTTCTTTCTGATTGCTTCTCATTGGCACTTCTAGCTCAATACCGGCTGTTTCAAACAGGTTGATTTGTTGTTGCCTGCTAATGTATCCTTTGTCGCCAATAATCATGCAATTACCAAACAATTCTTTTAGATCTTTTAAGTAATGTACATCATGTACACTGGCCTTGGTTAAATCTAGTGATTGTATTACTCCGGCAGCTGAACAAACACTATGTAATTTATAGCCATAAAAATATTTTTTCTGCGATGCACAGTAGCCTTTATCGGGTGAATGATGTTGCGATTCTTTACCCATTTTATTTCTTTTCTCCCTTGATATTTTGCATATTTCCAAAGGCATTGAATCTATTGCAAAAATATCTGCTTGGTTGTTAATACGCTCTGCCATTGATTTACGAACAGTTTCTGTCTTTTCAAAGAGTAATTTTCTACGATCATTGTATTGCCTCCTGCTGATCAAATTTTCAAAATCATTCAGGTACTCACTATTCAATTTTGAAAACAAATAATTTTCACTATCAATACTTAAACATTCTGCCGTCAGACTTAGTGCTATAACTTATATATCAGAAAATTTTGGTACGCTGCCAGCTCGTAAATAGTTGCCCTTTTCATTTATTTCATCACCAATAATATCTTTTAATACATTAATAATTTTTATGAAATTTGAATGGATGTTATGCATGTTATTTTAGAGAGTTTAGTCACTAAATAAGACAACTGCATAGCATCTTTTGTCCCACTTTTTTAAAAAATAACTCCGCTAACGGGTTATTCCCTATAAAATTATACTTGGAAAACTTTATTTGCAGGTCAGTATTGATGAAGTTTTTATTTATAAAAAAACCGACTGATTTATTTGCTTTATTAAAAATCTAAAAAAGTCTTAAGAAATAATTCATCTAAATAATTGATCAGCCTATTTCAAAGTTTCTAATTGCATTTATATAGTAACTAATTTTTAATATCATCTTCTCCGTCACACACGCACAAAGTTCAACAATATTTACTGATGCAAAAAGGTGTTTTTTTATTAAACAGTCATTTTGTTTTTAATGCAAATTCTTATGCCGCTGTTGGTAAAAAAATACACAGCACCGGTTAAGCGGGTTAGGTTAACTTTTTAAATGTGTAAAGCACGCACGGCAACGATTGCAAAAAAGTTTATTGTGTGTTAATGGAGCATCTGTATAAGTAACGCACCTTACCCTAGCTTCTTTATTCTTTTACAACCTTACCAGTTTTATTATTGTTGCCCCAGTTAGCATCTAAAACATACACTCCTTTTGTAAGCCCAGACATATTTAATTGCAACTCGTTATTGCCTTTTAATAAATTTGTTTGCAGTTGCTTTACTATTGCGCCTTTTGCATCGTAAAGCCGCAATTGTACAGGCATTATATCAGGTACGCTTATAGAAACAAATAACATTTGTTGTACAGGGTTTGGATGAATTGCAAAAGTTTCCGTATTTACGCAGGATGATTTTATGATGGCACTAATAGTTTGCCTGCCATTTAAATCGTTTTCTGCAATCCTGTAAAACGTATTGGCAAAAGATTTATAATCAGCAAAAGTATAGCTGCGTTCTGTATTGCTGTTACCTGCTGCTGTTACCCCCGCTATTATCTGCCAGTTTGTGCCATCGGAACTTTTTTCAACATTGTAATTCTTTACATTAATTTCCTGTGCGGTTTTCCAGGTTAGTTTTACCCCGCCGCCAATACAGGCACTATTAAATAAAATAAAAGTAACCGGTAGCGGGCTATTTACATTAGCAAGTGTAAGTTCATTCATATTTATATTTGTAAGCCCGGCAGTGGTTACAAAATTGTTTACTGCATCTCTTGTTACATTCAGGTTAAAGGCGCTCCACACAGAACCATCATTTACATTTAAAGTAAGCAGGCTTTCGGTTATGCCGTTTAACTCTGCATCAAGATAATAAATGCTGATGGCTCCGCTAAAAGAAGGTATTGTATTTAAAAAATGAAATACCCGCTTTATGTAAGGGTTAGCAGTAGTATGTGTTACAACTGCATTTCTTGTTTGGGTATTGGCGCCACTTATGGTAAAGTCTGCAGAAGGCGTAAGCGCAAGGCTATCTGCTGAAAGAACAGTGCCACTGGTAATAAATACAATGCTGCCCGCAGAAACGGTTAACCCACTTTGTGCAAATGCAGGCATTGTTGCAAAACAAAGCAACACCGCAATTAAACGAATATTATTTTTCATACAAAAAATTTTAATGGCAATTAATTTACTTTAGGGCTATAGATTCTTTTATAGTTTGCTTTATGGTAAGTGTTTCCATTTTTTGCAGGCTTTGTGCAACTAACTTTTGCTGTTCAATAAATGAAATTTGTAACTGAGCGACCGATTTATGCAGATTTTCAATTTCTTTATTTTGGGCTGCCAATTGACTTTTTAATTTTTCATTTTCAACATTTAATTCAGTTACTTCTGTCAATTTTTTATTGATCGCTTCGTCTTTGTTTTTTAATTCATTGGTTCTTTTTACCAGGGCCTGTATGGCTGCCATATCAATGCCTATCATATCTATGGGGTTTACTGTGGTATCGTTGCCAATAACGCCATATTTATCTTTACCAAAAGCATTATTAAAATCCTGGGCCATAATGCCGTAATGCCGGTAAGATTTTGGATCCTGCATTTTATAATTCCACGATGTAAAATTGATGGAGGAAAGTTTTTGTAAAACATCTTCCCCGTTAAGCGGCTCAAAATTTTCTTTGCGGTTTTTATCACAAATACTTACCCATGAATTTCCAAAATGGCCAATAGAAACACCGTAACGGCTTGCATCCCCACTTGTTATTAAATAATACCCATTGTTAAACCGGGCAACAAACTGATCAGGAGCTCCTGAGTAGGTTTGACCTTGAAAGAGCGGATCAGAATCACCAATTATGAATGCGCCTGTTTGGTTATTTGTAGAAACACCGTGTCCCATTGAAGTTGAATAAACACCACTGGCAGTAGTTTGGTATCCCATTGCCATAGAATAATTACCACTTGCAGTAGTGAGGTATCCCATTGCAGTAGATAAATCACCACCGGCAGTAGTTTGGTATCCCATTGCAGTAGAATATAATCCACCGGCAGTAGTGTTGTATCCCATTGCCGTAGAATATTTACCACTTGCTGTAGTACTTGCTCCCATTGCAGTAGAATTATCAGCACTGGCAAAAGTGCCGTTTCCCATTGCTGTAGAATATAATCCCATTGCAGTAGAACTTGCTCCCATTGCAGTAGAAAAATTACCACTGGCAGTAGTGCTTATGCCCATTGCAACAGAATAACTTCCAACAAAACCATCGTTCCATTGTGTTCCGCTAACGAAGCCTGCACGAAAAGCTGCTTTAGCCGGATAAAACATCAGCCGGGAACCGGCGTTTAAATTCGGAACCGTAGCGCTAAAATTAGTAGTACCAGTTATTAAAAGACCTTTGATTAAACTTGTACCTGCATCTACATGTAACATTGCAGCAGCATTTGGCGTGGCAGTGCCAATACCTACCTGTGCGTGCAGTTTTGTAAATAAAATACAAAAAGATATGGCGGCGAGAAGGGTAATTTTTTTCATGAAAAAATGTTTAAAATGTTTTTTAATTATTAATTTATTACAACAGGTTCTTTCATAGTTTGTTTTATGGTAAGAGCTTCCATTCGTTATAGGCTTTGTGCAATTAGTTTTTGCTGTTCATTAAATGAAGGTTATAACTGAACGAATGCTTTACTAATCATTTTAATATGTAAATTAATATTTAAATTTTATATATATTATTTTTTTAAGATTTATTTGTTCACCAAAATAAATCTTAAAAAGTAAAGGGGCGATATGCCATTTTAAATATAATATGCTTGTTTACCGGTAAAATGAGTAATACCGATCAATCTAAAAATTATGGCATGTAGCCATTATTTTCACAGCGAATTTTTTGTTTAAACGATAGATCAAAAGCCATTCTTTATTAAGAACATCAAGCGCTCCATTTTTCAGTTTATTTTAAACTATTGAAAAGTTGCAGTTGTTAGTTGAAGGGTTGGGCAAGCAGCCAAGCCTACCAAAAACAATTGAAAAGAAGTATAATATAAATTTTTGGCGTTAATAAAACCGGATAGAAAATAAATGATATTTTTTACTTTATAACTTATAGTTTCTGCAAGTGTTATTGTTACAGCTTTGTTCTTTTTGATGCAATGCATCCCACTACGGCGATCTATCAAATAGTATAAGTAATCTAGTTGTGGTGAAAAATGAAATTAAAAAAATATACTTTTCAGTTTCATACATTTATAAATAATAGTTTTAAATACAATTTATACCTAGTCAATGAAAGGATTTTTAAACATCAATATCATAATTACCGTTATTTTATTTATCGGAATGCTGTTAATGGATTTTATTGGGTTTAAAATCAGGAGCTACAGAAACAGTAAGAATATTACGGAATACAATACCGGCTTGGGCCCCATAGAAGGTGCGTTACTAGGGCTGCTTTCGTTGCTGCTAGCTTTTACGTTTAATTTTTCAGCATCTCGTTACGATGCCCGGCGCCAGACAATTATAAGTGAGGCCAATGATATTGGTACTGCGCTTTTGCGCACAAATTTATACCCCGACAGTGTGCGCAATCTTCTTAAAGCTGACTTTAAACAATACGTTGAAGCCCGTATCAGTTATTATGAAGTTGGTGATGATGAAAATAAAATACAATTGGCTTCAGATCGGTCGGCACTCCTTTCACAAAAAATATGGAACAGTGTTGCTTTGTTATCTCAACGACCTGAAAATGTTTTACGAAGCCAGCAAATGATTCCTGCAGTAAACAGCATGATAGACATTACTGCAGTAAGAGATGACAAACGCATAGCCTATGTACCCAATTCTATTTTGTATCTTTTATTTATTCTCTGTCTGTCATCAGCCTTTATTATTGGGTATGGGCGAAAAGAAAAAAAACCTGACTGGATAATGTTGTTCTTCTTTACTTTAATGATCACCATAACTGTTTATTTAATTTTAGATCTTGATCAGGGTAGAAGCGGAATTATAACAATGGATACAGCTCACCAAAAAATGTTAGAGCTAAGAAAATTACTTAACTGATTGCCATAAGTTTTTTGCCTTTGTCGGTGTACATATAAGCTTTCGTTTTTCTCCAATTACATTATAAAATCAGTAAAAATATAAAGTGGTATAAGGATTACATCGACCAACAAAAAATAAACTGGGCGCAAATTATTGATGTAGTTTCTCCATCAGAGAATAAAATATCAACTTTTTTGAACTTCTTTTTTACGGGGTAAAACCATCTTAACCAGCATTACAATTTT
>JANXTG010000034.1 GCA_025352525.1 Ferruginibacter sp. | reverse complement strand
AAAAAAGATTTTGGAATAAATAAACCTAAAATTGCGGTACTTGGTTTGAACCCCCATACAGGCGATGATGGCCTAGTTGGAAAAGAAGAAATTGAGGTTATAAAACCAGCCTTAGAGGAAGCCAATAAAAAAGGTATTTTTTGTTTTGGACCTTACAGCGCTGATGCTTTTTTTGCCAGAGGCAGCTATGAAAAATTTGATTGTGTTTTGGCTTTATATCATGACCAAGGATTAATTCCATTTAAATCACTTGCATTTGGTGAAGGCATTAATTACACCGCAGGTATTGAAGGAGTGCGTACATCGCCTGACCACGGAACTGCCTTTGATATTGCAGGAAAAGGTATAGCTGACGAAGCTTCGTTTAGGGAAGCCATTTTTAAGTGTGTGGATATCGTGAATATGAAAAACGAAATAAGAGGTCAATATGCTAATCCGCTAAAAAAGAGAAGTGCTTTTGTTTTGAGAAATGTTGTAGATGAAAAAATTGTTCTTGAGTAATATTTAAAACGTGCTTAAACAGTCTTAGGCTTTTAAGCCAATGCAATTCTTAGAATTATAAAAGCTTAAGCCGACGTAGATGTCTGTAAATAAACTTATTTGAAAAGTACATCCTCTACTCCTTTATTTATAACATAATTACTAAAAGTAATTTCTGCTCTACCTTTTCTACCTTTTAATTTATCTGTTGCGGGTGGCGCTGTACCGTCATCAAAATCAAACGTTATTCCCTTAGGAAGTTTGTAATCTTTTGCATTGAAGGAGAAAATAATTTTATCGGGTAAACCAAAGGAAGCATATTTACCATAAGTCATTTCCAGCTCATAAGTACCATTGTCTTTTGTGGTGGTTTTTGCTTTTTTAATGAGGCTTGTTGCTTCATCAATATAAACCGTGCTTAATACAACATCGCTGTTATCGTCTGTCGGTAATAATTTTGCAACCCTTACTATTTTACCTGCAATTTTATCTGTTCCCGCATCTATAACAGTAAACTTATTTATGCCTGTTAAGTTTGTAAGATTGATGCTCACCGCCCCTTTGGGTATAAATGAAATTCCTTTTTCGCTTTTTACTTTTAACTTATTAGGCTTTTTAAAAAATACACTTACATTGGCAATGGGTACTTTTAAAAAAGCTACATTGGTTTTCATGCGACCGGTAGCTTTGTAATCGTTTACAGATTCTATGGTGGCTTTTGCTTTTGCAAGAAGGGCATTTATATCTTGCTGTGCAGTTGCTTTTATGCTGCAGAAAAGAAAGATAATGATTGATATTTTTTTCATAATATTTTAGGCTTTGTATTTTAACTGCTAAGAATTTTGCTCACAGATTTAGTTGGATTTTCACAGAACAAAAAATTCAGAAATGTTTAATATTTATCTGAAGATGAAATGTGCGACGCCACCGAAGCTGAACATTGCTAATGTTTTTGTTTGGCTAATGATTTTTTGCAAAAAAATTATTAGCCTGTATTTAGGTAAGAATATCTTTTCGCTTAAAAAACCAAACTGCTCCTCCAAATAAAACGCCAATATGTGCTAAAAGAATTAACAGACTATTTCTAATGGCGGGCCAATTTTCCATACTTCCTTTAATTGGTACATTGTCTGCATCTATTGCAATGTAAAAAAACCCTTTCCAGCCAACGAGGTATGATGTAAAGAGCCATGGCCTTACGTTTTTATCAATTATTGGAATATTTAAATTTGAAATAATAGTACATACAATAACAATACAAACGGTGGCAACAATTGGCCCAATAGAATTTTCTGCGAATACTGATAAGAATAAAGCGAGGGCAGCAATTACTGTTAGTGCAACGGCGGCATAAGCAAAAGCTGCGAGGTAACGCCACATTACATCGTCCTGCATAATTTGTAAAATTTGAGACTCTGTATCCTTTGCTCTAAATACCAACAGATCGTTTGTGCCAAAAATGGCCATGCTTAAAAATAACGCCAGGATCGCCATAAAAACCAACAAGGCGACTGTATAAATTATAGACGCAAAAAATTTAACACCAATTATTTTTGCACGACTTATGGGTTTGGTAAGTAATAAACGTAGTGTTCCCATGTTTGCTTCGCCGCTAATTGCATCGCCAGCTACCAACGCTACAAGAATAGGAACTTGTATGAGCAAAGTATTTAAAATCATGTAGCACATAAAATACCCGTTAATTACTTTGCCTTTATCAACTTCAAAGGTATCGCCAACATTTTGCAGTAAAATATTTAGATAACCGGGATCTGCTTTAAATGCGGCCTGTATAATAAGTACGATACCTGCAATGGCAATAAATGCGATATACGTTCGGGGCCTTTTAGATATTTTGTATAACTCAATTTGTAAAAGGCTCCACATGTGTATCGTTGTTTGTGAGTGATAAAAAATAATCTTCGAGGGAATGACGAGGCTGCACAGCGAGCAAATTTATTCCTACACCTGAGAGCATGTTTATGATTTGGGGCACATCATTTTTGTTTGTGCGAACCCTTATATTTTTGGTGGTTTTTGTTGTACGCTCCTTCCATTGTGTTTGTTGAAGTTGTAAAAACGCTGTTTCATTATCAGTTGTATTTATTTCAACAACAGTATCAGCAGGGTCTAAGAGTGTTGCTACATCTCCTTCTACAATTTTTTCTCCTTTATGTATGATGATCATTCTGTTTGCAACAAGTTCAATTTCGCTTAACAAATGAGAGGAAACGATAACTGTTTTACCCATTTCTCTGCTTAACCTCAGAATCAAATTACGCATGTCTGCGATTCCCTGTGGATCTAACCCATTTGTAGGTTCATCTAAAATTATAAGTTTGGGTGAGTGAACGAGTGCGATGGCAATACCCAAACGCTGTTTCATTCCTTGGCTATAAGTTTTTGCTTTGCTGTCAAATCTATCTGCAAGGCCAACCATTTCCAGCTGGTCCATGATGAGTTTTCGGGTAGTTTTAATGCCACTCATTTTGGCAAAAATGTATAAATTATCGTAGGCTGATAAATACTTGTAAACATCCGGCCTTTCAATAATGGCCCCCGTTTGCTTTAGCATGGCATTATCATCTCCTATAATATTTGTACCTGAAAATATAATTTCGCCGGATGTTGGTTTAATAAGTTTGAGCAACATACGAAGTGTAGTTGATTTTCCTGCACCGTTTTGCCCTAAAAAACCATAAACATCGCCTTGATTTACTGTAAAAGAAAGATTTTTGACAGCCTGAAAATCATTAAAGTTTTTTGACAAATCATTTACCTGCAACATCACATTCATCGCACAAAATTACTTTAGAAAAAAAGAAACAACAATTGTTTTAAAAATAATGACACTGAATACTTGTCGAAAAAAGAAATATTCTTATGTTTATGCCAAGATTAAAAATGTATTATGTATTTTTAGATTTGATCCATATATTCTGTGTTAAGCCTCATAAAATATTAATGAGCACACAATGAAAGTTTTTGCAATAATTTTAATTTCTCTTCTTTTTTATACCGCAACAATTGCGGGTTTAACCCGTGAGAAAATCAGAATTAGTTCTAATGCAAAAACTTCTACAATACAAATACAATTTAATTCTACCTACAAAAAAAACTTACCCGCAAGTATTGTTATTTTAGATGCAGAAGGAAAGAGAGTAAGTTCATTTCAATGTGAAATTATAAGGGGTTTAAATGTTGTATGCCTGCAGGAAGCTTTAAATTTAAAAGAAGGAATTTATACAGTAGAGATGAGGGTAAAAAAAAGGAAATCATCAACCAAATTTGTACTTTTTAAAAGATTGGATACAAATTCATAGCATCATTTTTTTTCTATGAATTTACCCCCCACGTGCCGCTTCCCTAACAGCGGCACTTTTTTTATTTATTATTTTCAGGCATATAACTACGCAAAGCTTTTACGTATTCTTCAAAAGCAAAAATACCCCTATCTGTTATTTTGCAAACTGTAAGGGGATAATTATTTTTGAATTGTTTTGTAATATCAATATAACCTGCATCTTTTAATTTATTTAACTGCACGCTTAAGTTTCCGGCTGTGGCATTTGTTTGCTCCTTAATAAAAGTAAATTCTGCTTCTTTTACACTTATAAGAATACTCATAGCAGCAAGCCTTAATTGAGAATGTAATATAGGATCCAGATCTTTAAACATTTGCAGCCAAACTTTTTTTAGAACGACCCCATAAAATAATGCCGGGTATAAGCCATGCAAATAAACCACAGGCGGCCATAAGTAATACATCTACTTCTAAAGAGGTATAAATAGAACATACACTCGCTGCCCAACAAAAGATGCCTCCCCACAATCATTGGCTTGAATTTATTCATTCCACCGAGAATAAAAGTTGATATGCCGAACAACATCATTATCAGTGTTGATACGTTTCCCAGATTAAAATGTGAAAAATAGTATGAAGTAATAAACATGGATAATGTGAAAGCTATCCAGATATAATTTGTTGCAATTTCATTGTGTGCAATAAAATTTTTGCTTCTCTTTTCCTTTATAGAAAAATAAATTTGAGGAATAAGTGCTATTAGTGTTAACAACCAAACGTCTCCAAAGTCTTTTTTAAAATGGATTTCCACCCAATTGGCCAAGCCGCAAAAAGTTATCAATGATCCCCAAACCATAGATGCGATACCCTTGGAGGTATAACTTTTTTTAGCTTTGCTAATCATCTCGTTTATAAGATCTAAACTTTGCTGGTGAGTGGGCGCTTCTTCCCCATTGTATTTTGGATCTTTCATTATTATTTATTAAAATTGTTGTGCCAGTTTATTCTGAGCTAAATATTTATTTCTTAAGTAAATACCAGGTATTATCCATGCTACTATAACTGCCACACTTATTAATAGCAAATGGTATTGCAAGGGAATAAACATACTAAGTGCAGCCAATACCCAACAACAAATCCCGCCGATTATTAATGATTTTACTTTTAAAATCGCACCTGATAGAAAAGTGGGAATTGCGTATAATACCAAGATGGCAGAATAGATAAGTGTAAAACTTTTAGTATATATCAATATGAAAATCATTACAAAAAAACAAAGGATAAAGCATATCCATACATATCCTAAAATTTCGTCCGTATAAGTTCTTACTTTTTGGTTTTTCTTTTTTCTAGCCAGGAAAATAGCCTGATAGATATACACTATCCATGTTATGAACCAACCATAGTATGCATTTTTATAACCAAGTATGTTACCAAAGACAAATTGAGATAAACTGCAAATTAATATAGCGACACCCCAAACCAAATACAACGTACCGGATTCACTGAATTTATTTTTTGCTTTATTTATCATGCCTGTTATTAATTCCAGGCTTTGTTTCTCACTAAATGAGTCTTCCATAAAACATTTTTTATCTGTACCAATTTATTTGCATTCTTTTACCATACCTTCTGTATATGGCTTTCCCCATGATGGATAAATGTCTGATGCAGGCTTAAATGTTGCAAATTTTTCCATAGCAATTTGCAATTGTGGCAATGCAGTTTTGCAACCGCCACCGAATTGCTCCGGTGTATATTTTAAACTTTGTCCCTTAAGCATGTATGGGCGTGGGTTTGTAGGGTCTTGTTCCATCGCTTTTTGCATTTCCTTTTGGCTATTAGCACCATATTGCATAAAGCGCTGTTGTGGGTTTACCATCATTTGTACACTTGCAATCATACTTTTTAAACAACTTATTTCTGAATTGTTTGGTTGTAACGAGTCTGCGGTATTGATCAAAGTGGTAGCCTTTGCAGCAATCTCATCATTACCTGAAGGATCTTTTTGCATGAATGCATAATTCACACGGCAATAAGTGGCATAGTAAAATGGAAGCCATTGTGTCTTTTCAGACGTCCCTATTCTTTCAAAAGTATTTGCCAGACCAATAAAGTTGTCGGGTTTTGCAAATGAGGAATCTAAGAGAGCAATATTTTTTTTCATTGCTCCAACATATTTCTCGCTTTGTGCCAATGTTACTAGAGAGATAATACTAATTGCGGATAGAAGAATTATTTTTTTCATTTTATTTTATTTTAGAATTTTAAATGTTGTTTTTTAATTTGTCGTATTCTTTTTGAACTGAATTTGAACCGGATGTTAGATATGCATCTCTATATTGAAAGGCAATACCTATACCCCAACCCAAAGTAACCCAAAGTGGCCATGGCCAATCGTAATTGCCGCTTCCAAATTCTCTTCCGTTGAAAAACCAGATGCACCATAAAAAAACATTTATAATGGCATAAGTGAGAAATGATTTTTTAAAAGCTGCACGTTTTTTTGCAAGTTGCCAAAGCGCCTGGTCTTTTTCGTTTAAAGTTGGTTGTTCGTTTATCATTGTTAAGGTTTTATATTTTATTTAAAAAGTCTGACTGGTGAATCGTGAACTGTCAATAGTGAATTTTGAATCGTGAATCGTGATTGGTGAATGGTCATTTATTCAGGTGGTGTCAGTGGTCCGTCGTCCATCGTCCGTTGTCCTTTGTCTGTCTGTCGCCTGTCGTCCATGGTCCAACTACAAATTATTATTAATTGCATCCTGCGTTCTGTCTATACCAAAACTTAAAAAGCAACCTATGTATAAAAATCTTTTTGATGGTGGAATGACCGCTACTTTGTTGTTGTTGATAGATGAGAAATTGTAATTAAATATTTGTTCCTGCCCCAGCACGTTTGTAAGCGATAAAACCCACACAATAAATGTTTTTTTATTCGTCTTACCAAGGTTGGGTAAATAATTCATGCTAAAGCTGAGACTGTTATAATTAATTGTTTTGCCTTCTTCTTTTACTGTGTATTTGCTTTGCGCATTATCATAACGAAGATTGTAGTAAGGCCGCCCACTTGCAAAATTGTAACTCATATTAAAACCGGTTTTCCAGGGCATGACAAACTTTTTTGCAACAAAAGATGCGGTATGGCTTGCAGCAAAAGATGGTATGAGTGAAACGGGATAATTTAAATAATTTCTTTTAGTATCCAAATAAGAATACGATATCCAATAATCAAGATTTTTAATGGAAGTTTTATCTCTCCAAAAAACTTCTACGCCTTTTGCATAACCAAAACCATTATTGTTTGCCGCTACTTCTCTTCCCATATTATTTGGAGCAGTTTTGTACAAGGCATTGTAGTTTTTGTAAAACATTTCAGTTCTAAAAATTCTGCTGTTTTTGGTTACCTGATATTGTAGAATATAATGTGTTGCTTTTGAGTAACCAACATTGCTGTTAAGTACAGGTAAATTTCTCCGCTCAGGATTTTGATAAAAAATACCATATGCAAACGAGAGCTGACTTTTATCTTTAAACTTATATGCGACTGAGGCACGAGGAGCGACGTTCCATTTATCAATTTGCTCGGAGTGTTCTAATCTTCCACCTGCTTTTAATGCAAGGTCTTTTGTTATGTACACATCAGTTTCTGCAAAGGCTGCATATAAATTATCATTTACAACATCTGTAAACTTTTTACCATCATACAATGTGTAGAAGGTTTTTTCTTTGCTGTAAAAATAATCAGATCCAAAACGAACGGTGTTTATTCCTTTTAATCTTTTTTCTAACACTACTTTCGCCTGTGCATATTGTGCGTTGTTTACCAAAGAAAAGTTTTTCCCGGCATAACCTGATGGTGAAAAAAAATGTTGCTTTTTATTTTCGCTATTCAATAATTCATTGTCAATGTTATCCTTGTTAGTACTAAAACTAAGAGCTGTATTTGCTTTCCAACCGTTACCTATATTCTCCTTCCAACTTAGATTTTGAAAAGTATTAAGGTTATCTATTATAAAAGCATTTTTAAGTTGAACAGAATCAATATCAGGGTTTCTAATTCCTGTTTGGTTCCAACTTGCATAACCGTAATATTTAAGGAAGCCGCCGTTCTTGGTTTTTATTCTGAAGTTCGCATCGCCTTGGTGATATACAGGTGTTTTAAAAAAATCTACTTTTTGTTTAATAACGGCAAATGCAGGAGCAAGATTGGTGTAAGCATAAGAAACGCCCCAAGCAGCCTTTTTATTTTTTGCCAGTTTTTGAATGCCGCCTCCTACGCCAATCACTGATAAACTGATGTTTGCCTCGGTTCGCTCAGGAAGATCTGCACTTTCTAATATAAGTGCCGCCGATAAAGCCTGACCATATAAAGCCGAATAACCTCCTGTAGAAAAAACGGTTCCCTTAAAAAGAAAGGGATTAAAGCGCCCACGGGTAGCTAAACCAGGCAAACTACTATAGAAAAAATTATTTACAAGGCTTCCATCTATAAAAATTTTGCTTTCAGTTGCTGAACCACCCCTAACAAATAATCCTTCGCTTTCACCAACCTGCTGTGTTCCCGGTAAGGTTTTA
>JANXTG010000020.1 GCA_025352525.1 Ferruginibacter sp. | reverse complement strand
GGTTTCATTCTACTGCTTTCTTTTTCTACTGTTGCTTCCAGTTTATTCCATATTCCTTTAAATTTCCATTGATAGCCAAGTTCAATATTTCCATTTATTTCTTTGTAGAAATTTTTTGTTGGCAGCGTTACATATTTCTCTCTGTACAGAGTATTTGCAACAAGAGTAATAGCAAATTTTGGAACAATTTCTTTTATAAACACAGCACCACGTTTCCACGTATCACCATCTTTTACCCTTACATAAAAACGTAAATTAATTTCTTCAAAATTTATATGAAACGGTACAGTTAGTCCAAGTATTTTTGTCTTTTCAAACATAAAGCCAATAAGGCTTACATAACATTCTCCGTTGTAAAAATCTAATTCAGTGTTAGCCGGTAAATAGGGCAACAAAACTGCAGGGTCAATTAAATAATTTGCCATTATTAAATTGTTCCATTCTGCGGTAAGAAATTTTTTATTCATGTTTAAACTTATCAGAAAAACTTTGGTAAATATTAAAATAGACTATCACTAAATAAGAGAAAATATGGTCACAATAGTCACAAAAAATCAGTTTGTAGTTTGCATTATTTTATTCTCTCTTTATAATTTACTTTAAAAATCAGCCTTAGATTTTGGTCTTTAGTAAAGTAATTATAAAACCAGTTAAAGAAAACGGAGAGCCTGTTTTTTACCCCCAGTATCAACATTAAATGAAGAAACATCCAAACAAGCCAAGCTAAAAAACCTCCAAAATGTAATTTAGGTTTTGGCACATCAACCACTGCGAGCTTTCTGCCAACCGTAGCCATAGCACCTTGATCATTGTAAACAAATTCCATCATGCGGTCGTTGTTACTTTTCATCTGAATTAATTTCAGGTTATTCACCAACATATCTGCATGTTGAATAGCCACAGGCGCCACTTGAGGATGACCATGCGGATATAAAGTATCAGTTTCCATAAATGCTACATCACCAATTGCATAAACATTTTCAAAACCATTTACGAGGCAGTGTTGGTTTACTTTAATTCTGTTGCCTTTTGCAATAATTGTATTATCAATACCGGGTAAAACATTGCCTTTAACACCTGCTGCCCAAATGACCAATGCGGTTTCAATTTGGCTACCATCTTTTAAAACAGCAGTTTTACCATCGTAAGAATTTAAGATGCTGTTGGTTCTAACATCCACCTTCAATTCTTCTAAATATTGTTGCGACTGTTGGCTGCTTTTTTCACTCATGGCAGCAAGTGTTTTTGAAGAACCTTCCAGCAAAATGATTTTCATTTTACTAAAATCGAGTTCGGGATAATCTTTTGGCAATACAAACCTGCGCATATCTGCAATAGCACCACTTAACTCAACACCGGTAGGTCCGCCACCCACAATTACAACGGTCATAAGTCTTTCAAGTTCTAACAAGTCTTTTGTTGATGCTGCATCTTCAAAATTCTTAAGCATTCTATGTCTAAGCTGGATGGCTTCAACTGTACTCTTCATAGGCATTGCATTTGCCGCCATTAACTCATTTCCAAAAAAATTGGTATCTGCACCGGTGGCAATTACCAATTGATCATATTCAAAATCACCGATATCGGTGATTACTTTATTTTGGGCATGTACAATTTCCTTCACTTCTGCCATACAAAAACGTACATTTTTGCTGTGATGAAAAACTTTTCGCAGAGGAAAAGAAATGTTGCTGGCATCGAGGCCTGCAGTTGCTACCTGATAAAAAAGTGGTTGAAACTGGTGATAATTAAATCTGTCCAGTAGAGTAATTTCAAACCCGGCTTTATTGCTTAATTCTCGAGCTAATCGTAAGCCTCCAAAACCACCGCCTATTATTAAAAGTTTCATAAAAAAATTTATTTCGCAAAGTTAAATTAATTTTCAATATTTATTGAAAATTCAGAAATTAATACAACATCCTTACTTTCTTTGTACCCTTCACACTTTTAAGCAGCTCCATTGCATTTTTACTAAGGCTCTTATCTAAATCTAAAACAACATAGCCTGTGCTGTCATTTGTTTTTAAATATTGACCCAAAATATTAATTTTATTTTTACTTAATAACGTGTTTATACTACTTAGCACACCAGGTACATTATTGTGTATGTGTAAAATGCGGTGAGCTCCCTCCTGTGGAGGCAAAGCTAGTGCAGGAATACTGTGAGATCCTGTGCTGATCCCTTTTTCCAAATAATTAAATAATTTTGTACTTACATCCAAACCAATATTATTTTGTGCCTCCTGTGTACTTCCACCAATGTGCGGAGTAAGAATTACATTGGGCAAATTCTGTAAAACTGATACAAAAGAATCGCCGTTTTTTTCCGGTTCATCAGGAAAAACATCTATTGCTGCACCTCCAATATGACCACTTAAAATTGCTTTTTGTAACGCAGACAAATCAATTACTGTTCCCCTTGCATAATTAATAATTATTGCACCCTGTTTACAATTTGCTAAAGTTTGTCTGTTAATTAAATTTTTTGTTGAATCAATTTCGGGCACATGTAGTGTAACGATATCAGATGTTTGTAATAATTCTTTTAATGATTTACTGTCAGAAGCATTGCCCAATGGGAGCTTTGTTTCTGCATCATAAAAAATTACTTTCATTCCCAATGCTTCAGCTAAAACACTAACCTGGCTTCCAATATTTCCATACCCAATAATTCCAATTGTTTTTCCACGCAATTCATGGCTTCCCGTTGCATCTTTCATCCATTTACCTTCATGCGCAGCTTTATTTTTATCAATAATTTTTCTGATCAATAAAATTGAGGCACCAATTACCAATTCCGCAACACTTCTAGTATTGCTGTATGGAGCATTAAATACGGCAATACCACTTGCTGATGCTGCATTAACATCTACCTGATTTACACCAATACAAAAACAACCTATCGCCTGTAACTTGCTTGCAGCCTCCAATACCGCAGCAGTTATTTGCGTTTTACTTCTTATACCAAGTATATGTATATTTTTAATTTCTTTAATTAAATCTGCTTCGCTGATGGCTCCCTTAATTTTTTTTACAGATGAATAGCCTGTTGCTGTAAACTGTTCTGCTGCAGCTTCGCTGATATTCTCTAAAAATAAAATATTTATTTTTTCTTTTGGGTAGCTTGTTAATTTTTTATCAGCCATAATATAAAGTCCTTATTTTGCACAAATATATCTCATAGTAATCTTTTTAAATATGCTTATATATCAATTCTAAATATTCTTCTTCCCCTCAAAACTATAAAATTGAATAAAATAAAAATATTTTTTTGTGCATCCATATTATTTCTGATTGTCGGCTGTTCATCCAAAAAAAGCAATCTAAAAAATGTTAAAGAGCAGGATAAAAAGCAAACTTATATTATTCCGCCACCTTCAGTTTTAGCTGCTGTAGAACGGCAGAGAATACAGTCGCAAAGTGAAATATTTTATGATTCGTTGCTGGATGGTTCAGGTTTTAACGGTGGAATGATTGTAGCAAAGGGAGGAAATATAATTTTTGAAAAATACAAAGGGTTTGTAAATATTGATGGAAAAGATTCTATAAACGCCTCAACATCTTTACATATTGCTTCTGTTTCTAAAACTTTTACTGCAATGGCTGTGCTCAAGCTTCAGGAAATGGGTAAAATAAATATTGAGGACTCTGTAACGCATTTTTTTCCTGATTTTAATTATCCCGGTGTTACAATAAAAACCTTGTTAAACCATAGAAGTGGCTTACCAAATTATCTGTATTTTATGGAAGATGCGGGATGGAATAAAGATTCAGCTATCGAAAATAAAGATGTACTGCAATGGCTTATTTTAAAAAAAGGAATGCTAAAAAATATTGCTTCGCCTAATAAAAGATTTACTTATTGTAACACAAACTTTGCCTTGCTTGCATTAATAATTGAAAAAGTTTCAGGGCAAACCTATCCACATTTTATGCAAGAAAATATATTCGATCCTTTGGGGATGAAAAATACTTTTGTGCATTTTAAAGGCGATAATAAAATACGGTCAAAAAGTTTTGACTGGCGAGGAAGAGAAATCCCCGATAATTTTTTGGATGATGTTTATGGTGATAAAAATATTTACAGTACCCCAAGAGATTTGTTAATATGGGACAGGGCTTTATCTGATACTGTTTTTCTTACTGCAAAGTCTTTGGAACTTGCATACACACCTTACAGCAATGAAAAGCCCGGCATTAAAAATTACGGATTAGGATGGCGCATGAATAATTATGAAGATGGTAAAAAAATTATTTTTCATAATGGCTGGTGGCATGGCAATAATGCAGCATTCATAAGGGTTTTAAAGGATGATGCAACTATAATATTAATCAGCAACCGCTATGCAAGAGCAGTTTACAAAGCTAAAAATCTCGTAAATATTTTTGATCGTTATTTTGATACGGATACTGAAGATGTTGAAAATGCAGTTCCTGCAACCACAACTGAAATTTTACCTGCAGACAAAAAAAATAAAAAATAATAGAAATTTAAGTGTTGAGTTTTCTCTTAGCCAAAGAAAAAATAACATAATGCAATTGCAGTAAGAATGCCTACCAAATCGGCTAGCAACATTGCACCAACTGCATAGCGTGTGTTTTTTACAGCCACTGCACCAAAGTATACAGCAATTACATAAAAGGTAGTATCTGATGAGCCTTGAAGTATACAGGACAATCTCCCTGCAAAAGAATCTGCACCATAAGTTTTCATGGTGTCGACCATCATTCCCCGAGCAGCACCGCCGCTAAAAGGTTTTACCAATGCGGTTGGTAATCCGTCAACAAAACGGGTATCAGCGCCTATTGCAGCAAACATGCTTTTAATACTGTCAATGACCACATCAAAAGTGCCGCTTGTACGCAATAAACTAATGGCTACCAACATTCCAACGAGGTAGGGAATTATGCGGACTGCAGTTTCAAAACCTCCTTTTGCACCACTTATAAATGCATCAAATACATCAATTTTTTTGTAGATTCCACCAAGAATGATCATTATGAAAATCAACAGAATTAAACCGTTGCTTAATGCGCCTGAAAAGAATTGTAAACTGTCTGCATCCAACGATTTTAAATAAACCATCAATAGAGAAATGATAGCGGCAATACTTCCAACCCACCACAATATAGTGGGCTGAAATACATTTATTTTTTGTTTGATAGATACAATCAGCATTGCTGCAATTGTAGCAACAAAAGTTGCAATCATACATGGTATAAAAATATCGAGGGGGTTAGTAGCTTTTGCAGAAGCCCGCAATGCAATAATGCTTACGGGGATCAAAGTTAGTCCACTTGCATGCAGGCACAAAAACATGATCTGCGCATTGCTTGCTGTGTCTTTGTTTGGATTTAAAGTCTGCAAACTCTCCATTGCTTTAATACCGAAAGGTGTGGCCGCATTATCTAACCCTAAAAGATTGGCAGAAAAATTCATCATCATATGACCCACTGCAGGATGACCTTTTGGAACATCAGGAAATATTTTTGAAAAGAAAGGTCCGATAATTCTGCTGAGTAAATTGATGCCGCCTGCTTGTTCAGCTATTGCTAAAAATCCCATAAACAATGCAAGTAATCCAATTAATCCTATACATAATTCTACAGCAGATTTACAGGTATCTACTACCCCATTTGCAGTTTGAATTTTGTACGAAACATATTTGCCCGAACCGTTTTTAAATGTTGAAATGCCGTTGGTCGTATCTATTTTTTTTACGCTGATATTAGCAAGAATCCGTGCATCCAACATTGCTGAATCCTGCGTTCTTATTTTGATGGTATCTCCTGCTTTTCCGATAACCATATTTGTAAAAATATTTTTATTACCATTTTCTGAAAAAACAAAACCTTTTATGCATGCGAGGCCTATAGCAATTATGATGAAGGCAGACCAAATGCGACTTAAAGCCATGTTGAGATTTTAGATTTTGGATGTAAGATTTATGTACACCCAAATGATGGTTGGTTAGTGACGAGTTTGAAAATTATGATTTTAATTTTAAAAAAAGGACTTTTCTTTGACTACGTCAGCGGCTTTTTTGCCCTCACGTCGGTTTAATATTTAATTTACTTTTTTAATAATTAATACTTTTTTAATATCCGCCGAAGGGGCTAAAAGCCCCCCTCAGTTTTTTCGCTAAATATTTACCTGAAGATGAAATGTGGTTCCTTTTTTCTTTTCCCCAAAAAGAAAAAAACAATAAAATACATTTGCCACAAATGTTGAATATAGCTGCTGTTTTTGTTTGGCTAAAAATGACATTTTTAGCATTGAAAATGCAAGTTTTATAAGTTGTTTCCATTTCTTACCTTTGCGGCCGTTTCAAAAAAGTTTCGGGTGCGAGTTAGTTGTTTCGGGTTTACAAACTCGAAACCAGTAACCTTTAACCCGCAACAATCAAAAAACCCAGAATAAAAAAATAGTATTATGGCGCTCAAAGCAGGTATCGTAGGCTTACCAAATGTAGGAAAATCAACCCTTTTTAATGCTGTAAGCAACAGTGCAAAAGCGCAGGCAAGCAATTACCGTTTTTGTACTATTGAGCCAAATACAGGTTTGGTTAATGTGCCCGATGAACGTATCGATAAACTTGCTGCATTGGTATCGCCGGAACGAACGGTGCCTACACAAATTGAAATTGTAGATATTGCAGGGCTTGTACGTGGTGCAAGCAAGGGCGAGGGATTAGGAAATAAATTTTTGGCTAACATAAGAGAAGTTGATGCAATTATACAGGTAATCCGTTGTTTTGAAGACGATAATATTTTACGTGAAGAGGGTCCAATAAACCCTGTAGGCGATAAAGAAATTATTGAAACAGAACTACAATTAAAAGATCTTGACAGCGTAGAAAGAAAACTGCAGAAAGCAGAAAAACTTGCGAAGACAGACCCTAAAGCAAAAGTTGAAGCAGAGATTTTGGCCAAATGTAAATTGCATTTAGAGCAAGGAAAAAATATTATTACATTAGGCTTGAGTAAAGAAGATAAAGTTGCAATAGCTGATTTGTTTTTACTGACAGATAAGTTGGTGTTATATGTTGCAAACGTAGATGTAGCAAGCATGCACACCGGAAATAAATATTCTGATGCATTAATTGAAGCGGTAAAAAATGAAGGTAATGAGGTAATTGTTATGACAAATGCAGTTGAAGCTGAGATTGCAGAATTTGAAGATCCCGACGATAAAGCCATGTTTATGGAAGAATATAAAATGACCGAGCCTGCGCTTGACCGTTTAATACACAGCACATACAAACTTTTAAATCTCTCTACTTATTTTACTGTTGGCGTGCAGGAAGTGCGTGCATGGACGATACACAAAGGCTGGAAAGCGCCACAGGCGGCAAGTGTTATTCATACAGATTTTGAAAAAGGCTTTATCAAAGCAGAGGTAATTTCCTACAGCGATTTCATCAGTCTTGGTTCTGAGGCTGCGTGCCGGGAAGTTGGTAAACTTCGTATAGAAGGCAAAGATTATTTGGTGCAGGATGGAGATTGCATGCATTTTAGATTTAATGTTTAAAACATGATATTTACAATAAATTATTAAAACGTGCAACCTAAAAGTTGCACGTTTTTTTGTTGGATTTTTTTGAACGCAAGCCAAAATCTTTATTCAGCTTCGGCCCCGCTTTACGCTTTTATCTTTTTTGCCTCAAAGGCAGGCAAAAAAGGATAGCCGCTGCAATCGGGCGTAGAAATTAAGCCTTAGAAATTCAATTAAACATTTAAAAATGGCATAATAAAAGTGCAGCTGTTTGGCTGCACTTTTATTTTATTTAAATTATTACTTTGTTTTTGTTGCTGTTTTTGCATTTTTGCCGGGCTTCAATATTACTTTGGTCCATCCTTTATCTCTATCATCAAAATGCTTGTAAGCGTCTGGTGCTTCATCCAGGGAAATTTCATGCGAAATAATTTTTGATGGTGTTGCTTTACCTGCAGAAATTAATGTACAAAGCTGGCGGTTGTACGATTTTACATTTGCCTGCCCGGTTGCTATTCGCTGGCCTTTCATCCAAAAATTTCCAAAATCAAAATCCATATGACCTAACTTTTGCAATGTCTCTTTAGATTTTGGGTCTTTGGGAACAAATACACCAACCACACCAATTGAACCGGTGGCTTTTACAGCCATTACCAATTCATTCATTGTTATATTGGAATGTTCTTCACCATGTTTGTCACAACATTGATAACCTACACATTCGCATCCTCTATCAGCACCTTTACCATCTGTAAGTTCCAATACTTGATCTACCGCAGGGGCTTTCGAAAAATCAATAGCAATCGCTCCCAATTCTTCTGCCAGTTTTAGTCTGTCTGCATGATTATCAACCACCATAATTTTAGAAGCACCTTTTATACTTGCCGAGTGTGCCGCCATCAATCCTACCGGGCCGGCCCCGTAAATTACAACTGAGTCTCCGGGTTTTACGCCGGCAAGTTCAGTTGCATGATAACCAGTTGGTAAAATATCAGATAGCATGACGTAATCATTTTCTTTTTCACTTGCATCTTCCGGTAGTTTTAAACAGTTAAAATCACCATACGGTACTCTTAAAAATTCAGCCTGTCCGCCACTGTATGGTCCCATTCCGGCAAAGCCATAAGCTGCTCCTGCAAACCCTGGGTTTAATTTTAAACAGTAGCCTGTAAAGCCACTTTCACAATTTTGGCAATGCCCACATCCGATGTTAAATGGAAGGCAAACCATATCTCCAATTTTAATTTGAGTTACTGCCTTTCCAATTTCAATAACTTCCCCCATGTTTTCATGCCCCCAGGATTTTTCCTGCTTCCATATCCGTTCTTCCTTCATACATATGCAGATCAGATCCACAAATGTTTGTAGTTGTTATTTTTACCAACACATCTGTTGGTTGTTCAATTTTTGCATCAGGCATTTCAGAAATTCTTACATCAAAAGGCCCATAATAAACAAGTACTTTCATAAAAAAAGTTTAAATTAATAATAATATTTTCATGTTAAAAAAAACAAAAGCTATACCGAGAAACATCAATTTGTTATTTTTGTAAGTAGGTTATTAATGGGAAAATATTAGCTGATTATTTAGAAAAATGAGTCTAATGTTCAACAATTCGGAAAAAGTAAACAACCATCAAAAATTTCTATGAAAATTTTTTCGTAATTGTTGGAATAATTTTTGTTCAAAGCAGTTTTAATTAGAAAAATCAAATATAATATTTATGAAAATTATACTTTTCTTTCTTTTCTCTTCAGGATCTTTATTTGGTTTCAGTCAAAATCTGCATGTAAATTTATTTGGAGGCATTGCAACTTATCAAGGTGATTTACAAAATAAAAGGTTTACACTTGATCAGTCAAACCCTTCATTTGGAGTAGGCCTGTCTTACGATTTGTCTCCAAAGCTCAGTATTAGAAGTGGTTTTACTTATGGTAAAGTAGAAGGAGACGATAAAAAAAATACAAGCGTAAAAGGCAATGATTTAAGAAATTTAAATTTTAAATCTGTCATATCCGAATTGCATGTTGGGTTAGAATACAATTTGATTAACCTTGAAGATTCTAGGCTTACTCCATATATTTTTGGGGCTGTAGCGGTTTTTCATTTTAACCCGTATACGAAAGACAAAGAAGGCAATAAAATATACCTGCAGCCACTAAGTACTGAAGGCCAGGGGTTATCTGCTTATCCTGATCGCAAGGAATATAAACTTACACAGTTTTCAATACCGTTTGGAGGAGGGTTAAAGTTTAGATTATCTGAAACGCTACAGGTAGGTCTTGAAGTGGGAATAAGAAAATTATTTACAGATTATTTAGATGATGTAAGTTCCACTTACGTTGACCAAAATATTTTATTGAGTGCTAAAGGAAGCAAAGCTGTCGAACTTGCCTTTAGAGGAAATGAAATTAATACCGGTGCTGCTTACCCGGCAAGTGGTGAACAAAGAGGAAATCCCAAAAGGAATGATTTATATTATTTTTCTGGCATAAAAGTGAGCAAATTATTAAATTCAAACCCAGGAAATGGTGGTCGTGGAAAAAGTAAAACCGGTTGCCCAAGAAGTGTATTTTAATTCTTTATTATTTTAAAATAAGATACTTTAAACCTGTCTCCATTTATTTCTCCCTGTATTTCAGCTTTTTTTATCGATTCGCAGAATCCGTCATTTGCATGTGCATCGCCATGTTCATCAATTGTTGTTCCATCAACAAAATAACATTTTCCATTTATTCTCACAGCAAGGTCACAACTTTTACCCGCCATTTTAAACTGGCATTCCCCACAAGAAACTTCTGC
>JANXTG010000006.1 GCA_025352525.1 Ferruginibacter sp. | reverse complement strand
GGATGAATTGCGTGGCCGTGTGTCTTCCATCAATATGATCTTCATAAATTCATCTAATGAACTTGGGCAGTTTGAAAGCGGCGTAACTTCCAGACTGTTAGGAACTTTACCCGCTGTTGTTTTTGGTGGAGTTATGTCGGTATTGGTTGTAGCAGGCACCTGGATCGGTTTCCCAAACCTGAAAAAAATTGAATACTAAATAAATTTTGGGCTGTTGTTTTCGATAATATATTTCAACATTTGTTGCGGCTGTCCGCAATACTCCTCGCTTTGCTGCGGGGTACTACTTCCCATCCGCCAGCCCTTCAGCATAAAATCTTTTTTCAACTTTTTTCATTTTAGAAATACATCTTGAGTTTTAAAGAATAATTACACTAACTTTCTTTTTATAATTTATAACTATGCAACGCAGATCATTTATAAAAAACACCTCACTTACTTTAGGCGCATTGGCTTTGTTAAGCAAAAGTACACTTGCATCTTTTTTAGCAGACCCTGCTTATAAAATCACAATGCTAACAGATACTATTGGCGTATTTACCGAAAGCGGTGGTACAATTTTATTTATGATAGGCAAAAAAGGGACGGTAGTTGTTGACAGCCAGTTTCCTGCATCTGCAAAACATTGCATAGATGAAATTTTAAAGAAAACTAAAAAGCCTTTTGCGCTGTTGGTAAATACGCATCACCATGGTGATCATACAGCAGGTAATATAGCTTTTAAAGGACTTGTAAAAAATGTTGTGGCCCACAAAAATTCTAAAATAAACCAGGAGGCCGTAGCAATAAAAAACAAGACAGAAGACAAACAATTATACCCTGATACCGTTTATGATACAGCCTGGAGCACAAAGTTAAAAGGGGAAAAACTTATACTAAAATACTTTGGTGCAGGGCATACAAATGGCGATAGTTTTGTGCATTTTGAAAAAGCAAATATTGTTCATGTAGGAGATCTGGTTTTTAACCGCCGCCATCCATTTATAGACAGAACAGCAGGTGCAAATATTGCTGAATGGATAAAAACGCTTACAGCGGCAACTTCAAACTACAGCGATACAACTACCTATGTTTGCGGCCATGCAGCAACAGGTTTTGATGTCGTTATTAAAAAAATAGATGTTCTTCAGTTTAGAGAATACTTGAGTAATCTTTTAAAATACACTTCAGAAAGTATGGCAAAAGGTATGACCAAAGATGACTTTTTTAAAACTACTACTATTCCCGGTTCTCCGGAGTGGAAAGGTGATGGTATCAGCAGGCCATTGGAAGCTGCATGGGCAGAAATGAATACGGTAAAATAATCTTATTTTTTTTCCATTAATTTTTCAAGTACAAAATATACTATAGGGCAAAAAGTAGAATTTTTTAAAGTAATTTCCTGCCGTTTAATAATTACATCTTCATCAGTATAGGGAAAACGCATGCAATCAGATGGGCGGTCTTCATAAATGCCGCAGTGATTATCTTCTCCTAAAAAAGGACAGGGTTTTGTTGTAGTTACATAATCGCCGTCTTCATCCAGCCTCAGGTAAGTTTCAATAAAAACACCTTCTTTCATTTGCATAACTTTCGATATACGTTTTACATCTGTGGCCTTAAACCTTGGCGAATAATTTTTACAACAATTTGCGCAGGTAAGGCAATTAATATTGGCATAGGCTTCTTCATCCAATGCAGGCAAAGCACGCAGTGTTGCTTTTTTTTCCGCACGGTGAAGCATTTTTTTATAAAGTTTTGTACGCTCTAAAGATTTTTTTTGCCAATTTGTGAGGAGTTTGTTGTTGCTGTCCATTTAAATCAATATTCTTTGGGGTTCATTTTGGTGTGTCTGATTCTTGTAATAGTTATTTGCTTGTCGGCTACGTGATAGGAAACTCTGTAATGGTGTAATTCGTAAGCCCTAAAGTTGCCTTTATTGTTTTTTTTATATTTATCAGGGGGATGAATTTCAGGCTGATTTACAAGCTTTTTTGTAGAAAATAATAATGCTGATCTTACCTTTTCAGCATTTTTAAAAGATGTTTGTAAAATATATTCATATATCTTTTTTAAATCTTTTTGCACGGATAATGGCCATCTTATTGATCTTACCACTTTGAAACTTGTTTTTCCATTTCAGCTTGTGTTATAAAATCTCCCGCCTCAGCTTCGGCAAGTGCTTCATCAATTTCTTTATTGTACTGCTGAATGCTTACACTCTCCCCCATTTTAATATCATCTTCCAGCAACGCATACATAGCTTTAACTTTTTTATCGTCTGCTACCTGCAGATATGCTGATAATTTTTGGCGAATGGATAATGTTGTCATCATTAAATTATTATCTGCAAATTTACTTTATAATATCAAAAGAAAATAACAATAAAATTATCCGTAGGTTTTTTGCCAAGTTTTCAACGATACAATCTTACTCCTTATCTCAATACTAATTATAATCGTATTACTGTAAATTTGCAACGCAAATGAAAATAGTGTTGTATTTAGTTTATCAGTTGCACAATTAAAGCTAAATATTTTGATGAAGATGAAACGTGCGACGCCACCGAAGTTCATCAAAACTGCTTCTTTGCTCGGCTAAAAATAAAACAACATAATAAACCATATCTATGAATCTGTTCGAACAACAAAAAAACGAATTTTCACAAAGACATATCGGTCCAAATGCGCAGGAAACTGTAGAGATGCTCACAAAAATTGGCGTTTCATCTATTGAAGAATTAATTTCCAAAACCCTACCCGCAGCTATTCGTGCAACTGAACCGCTAAAAACCGGCGAACCGATGAGTGAGTTTCAATACCTCACAGAACTTAAAAAAACCGCATCGTTAAATAAAGTTTTTAAAACCTACATGGGACAAGGTTATTATGGTACGATTGTACCCTCAGTAATTTTAAGAACCGTTTTTGAAAACCCAGGTTGGTACACACAATACACGCCTTACCAGGCAGAAATTGCGCAGGGACGTTTAGAAAGTTTATTGAATTTTCAAACAATGGTTGCAGATCTTACCGGTTTGCCAATTGCAAATGCAAGTTTGTTAGATGAAGGAACTGCAGCAGCTGAAGGAATGGCGATGCTGTTTAACCACAAAAATAAAAATACAGAACACATTACTGCCCCCAAGTTTTTTGTGGATGAAAATGTATTTGCACAAACAAAAGATATTTTAATTACGAGGGCTACACCAATTAATATAGAACTCGTTTTTGGTAATTATACAACCGCTGAAATAGATGAAAGTTATTTTGGTGCCATTGTACAGTACCCAAATGCCCATGGTGAAGTTGTAGACTACAGAAAATTTATTGATGCGGCACATGCATCAAATGCATTGGTAATAATGGCAACAGATTTATTGTCTCTTACCTTGCTAACACCTCCGGGGGAATTGGGTGCAGATATTGCCATTGGCAGCGCTCAGCGTTTTGGTGTACCAATGGGTTTTGGCGGACCTCATGCAGCATTTTTTGCGACGAAAGATGAGTTTAAAAGAACAATACCGGGCCGTATTATTGGCGTAACCATTGACGCACAGGGCAACCGCTGTTTGCGAATGGCTTTGCAAACACGTGAACAGCATATTCGCAGAGAAAAAGCTACAAGTAACATTTGTACAGCCCAAGCCTTGCTTTCCAATATGTCAGCAATGTATGCAGTTTACCATGGTGCAGAAGGGCTGAAAAATATTGCAAAGCGTACAAGCCTTTTAGCAAAAACTTTAAGTGATGAATTAACTGCAATGGGTTACGCAAATGAAAATAAATATTATTTTGACACGCTCAAAATAAAAACAAATTTTTGTGAAGCTATAAAGGCTACTGCCGAGGCAGCCGAAATCAATTTCTTTTACGGTAAGGATGAAGTATTAATAAGCTTGGATGAAACCACATCGCAAAATGATGTGTTGGATATTTTACACATTTTTGCAAGAGTTAAAGATCAGCATACTGCAGAAGCAAGTTTTAGTAATGATGCATTGCTTACTAATATTCCATCTTCACTAACAAGAACCTCAGACTTTTTAACGCACCCGGTTTTTAATACGCACCGCAGTGAGAGTATGATGCTGAGGTATATTAAAAAACTGGAGAATAAAGATCTTAGTTTAAACACATCAATGATTTCTTTGGGTAGTTGCACCATGAAATTAAATGCGGCTACAGAACTTATTCCTGTAAGCTGGCCGGAGTTTAGCAATATTCATCCATTTGCGCCTGCAGACCAGTGGAAAGGTTACCAGGTTATTTTAAATGAACTGGAAGAATGGTTAAGCGATATAACCGGATTTACTGCTACTTCTTTACAGCCAAACAGCGGCGCACAGGGAGAATATACAGGTTTGCTTACCATTAGAGCTTATCATCAACACAGAAATGAAGCACATAGAAATATTATTTTAATTCCGATTTCTGCCCATGGTACAAACCCTGCAAGTGCAGTAATGGCAGGCTTTAAAGTTGTGGTAACAAAATGTGATGAAGCTGGAAATATTGATATGACAGATATGGCAGCGCAGGTTGAAAAGCATAAAGATAACCTTGCGGGCTTAATGATAACCTACCCAAGCACACACGGTGTATTTGAAGAAACCATAAAAGATTTATGCCAGCTTATACATGATAATGGTGGATTGGTGTATATGGATGGTGCAAATATGAATGCCCAGGTTGGGCTTACGAGCCCAGGCTTAATTGGTGCAGATGTTTGCCATTTAAATCTTCATAAAACTTTTGCAATTCCTCATGGTGGTGGTGGCCCTGGCATGGGACCAATTGGTGTGAATGATAAATTAAAACCATTTTTACCTGGTCATGTAATGGAAGGTGTTGCTAATACGCACGTAACAAAAACCCACGCTGTAAGTTCAGCGCCATATGGCAGTGCGAGCATCTTATTAATAAGCTATGCTTATATAAAAATGCTGGGTGCCGAAGGATTAAAAAGAAGTACAGAGTTCGCAATTTTAAATGCAAACTACATGAAAACGAGGTTGCAAAACGATTTTAAAATATTATATACCGGCAAAAACGGAACATGTGCACATGAGTTCATTGTGGATCTTCGTCCATTTAAAACAAGTGCAGGTATTGAGGCTGAAGATGTGGCAAAACGTTTGATGGATTATAATTTTCATGCGCCAACATTAAGTTTTCCTGTTGCCGGAACTATTATGATTGAACCAACAGAAAGTGAAGATAAAGCAGAACTTGACAGATTTTGTGATGCCTTATTATCTATTAGAAAAGAAATAGCAGCAATTGAAAATGGAACTGCAGATAAAGCTGATAATGTTTTAAAAAATGCACCTCACACACAATTTATCATAACTGCTGATGCCTGGAATTATTCTTACAGCAGACAACAAGCGGCATTTCCTTTGGCTTTTGTGAAAGAAAATAAGTTTTGGCCAAGTATAAGTAGGGTGAACAATACTTATGGGGATAGGAATTTAATATGCACTTGTGAATCAATAGAAAGTTATATGGAAGCAGAGGCTTAAGTTATTTTCATATTATTATAATAAAATTCCTTACATTCGCACTTTATTAATACAATACAAATACAAAAAATGGACAAAAATCAAGGAACCGTAAAGTTTTTCAATTCTGAAAAAGGATTCGGATTTATTAAGCACGATGATTCTGACAAAGAAACTTTCGTACACGTTAGCGGATTGATCAATGAGATCAAAGAAGGTGACAAAGTAGAATTTGAATTGCAGAA
>JANXTG010000243.1 GCA_025352525.1 Ferruginibacter sp. | reverse complement strand
ATATTTTGAAAACCCAAAACGAAATAGCTGTCTAAAGTATTTTTTTTCTTTTTCCTGTGGCTTAAATTTAAAATATACGTTTTAGAATTAGACAACTTTGCTGTTAATTACGATTTGTAAAGTCAGGGAAATTTAATGTTTATGTTCTTCTTTTTCTCCGCAATCCAGCTCAACACAAATCTCTGTTTCTATTTCCAATGTTGAGTGATGAATATTTAGGTGTTCCAACTCATGTTTAATTTGTTGTTTAAGCATTATAATTTGTGGCATTGAAAAATCATTTGCTATTACCAAATGTCCTGTCATGGCATTTTGTGTTGTACTGATCGCCCAAATATGTAAGTGATGAAAGTTTTTTACACCTTCCATTTTTAATACTTTGTTTTTCACTTCCTGTATATCCACATTATCCGGCACGCCATCTAATGAAAGGCGTAAACTGTTCTTTAATAAACCCCATGTGCTTACGATGATTACCCCACAAATAATAAGACTCAACAATGGATCTATCCAATACAGGTGTGTGTAATAAATGATGATGCCACCAAAAACCAAACCTAATGAAACCAGCGCATCAGAAGCCAAATGCAGAAAGGCTGCTTTTACATTAATGTCGCTTTCCCTATCCCTAAAAAACATAAATGCAGAAACCCCATTTATAACAATACCAATTGCTGCTATAATAGCAATGATTATTCCTGGTAATGGTTGCGGATTTTGAAACCTAAAAATGGCTTCGTAGCCAATTGCGCCTATCGAGATTAATAAAATAACTGCATTGAGCAATGAAATTAATATGGATGATTTTTTATACCCGTAAGTATATTTTTCAGTTGATTTTGATTTAGATAATTTAAAAGCAATCATTGCCAGTGCTAAACCTGCTACATCTAAAAAATTATGTCCCGCATCAGAAAGCAGTGACAACGAATTTATTTTTAACCCAATAACTATTTGAATAATTACATAGGCCAGGTTTAAAACAATACCAATAATAAAGGCCTTATTTAAATTAGTAATTACCGGAGCATGGCTGTGACTGTGGCCTGCATGATTGTGGTCTGAATGATCGTGTGCCATATTATTTTTAAAATTCTATATGCCCTCTTATTGCAAAAACATGAACGGGGCCACGGTCTTTGTTGTAGGCTGGGTTATTTATAAATTGATAATCTGCTGAAATAAAAAATGATTTTGCAATTTGTGCTTTATAATATATTTCAGTAATAGCTTCTGCACCATAATTTAATTTACCGTCGCCAATAATAAAACCATATAAACCTGCATTTAAAAAATTTTGATGCGCTTTAGATATGCCATTAATTACCTGGGCAATACCAATATTGTCATTCACTCTTTTCCAGTTGTCTCCTTTAATGTTTATGCCTGCACTAATACTCTGGTCAATTTCTGTAAATGCCCATGTAGCGGTCTTCCCATCGTTCCAACTTGCTTTTAAAAATATACCAATTGAACCGGAGATTTCTTTTTCTGCATTAAAGCCAAAACCATATTTTACGCCACCGTATCTTTTCCATTCCATTATTCCTGTGTAAACATCAACACTTGCACTGTCTCCTATTTTTAATTCGGCTAAAGTATTGTTGTAAGTTGGTGCTTGTGATATACTTCGATAAGCCAATAACCTGATTACAGTTGGACGTTTTGTTTTAAATGTTTTTTCAAACTCTATAGTTTCAGAATGTGCTTTTGTTACTTTATAATCCAGCTTTAACCCATTTGCTTTACGAGGTACCATTACAGAAGAAAAGCGTATTGCAAAAGAAGGTTTTATTAACTCTGCAACAATACCCTGAGTATAACCTCTTGTATCTGCAGGGTAATCCCAGGCAGCATTACTCATTAACGACCAATTCATAAATTGTGAACGTGGATCGTGGCTGTAAGTATTATTATCAAATAAATCAGATAAACAAATTTTGCCTGCGGTAATGGTAATTCTTGAAGTAGGAATTTTTTCTTCTACCTGATTTATACTAGATACAACAGTTTTGTATTCTGTATTTTTTAATGGAATATGTTGTCTTAAAAATAACCTTGCTATGTACAAAGCAGGCGCTGTGCTTCCAATACGAAACGTTTCTCCATTTGTAAAACCTGCTATACCTCTTGTGGAACTGATGCCTGATCCACCTGTAATTTCAGGGTTAAAATATAAAGCTCCGTTTTTCCAAAGTTTATGCCCTAAAAACAAAGTGGTGGTTAAAGAAAGTTTCCTGCTTTCTGCAGTGTTGCTCAAACTATTATCCCCTGAATATTTGGCTTTAAAAGAAGGGTGGGTTTGATTAATAGCTGTTAATTGAAAATGATAACTCCATTTTTTACTACTATCTAAAGATTGTGCAAAAACTGCTATTGATATTGTGCTAACAGAGAATAGTAAAATTATTTTTTTCATTTTCTAAAATGGTTTTTTCAGTGGCTGTTTTGATTCAATTTTTAAAACTTAATCTTTCAAGTAAACTAAGTTTTATTTCTTTTTTCTATGGTTCCAATTAATTCGTCTACCCAATATCATTTTTATAATAGATTTATCAGTAGCGTCCGTTAAGCCAAAGCCATAACCTAAATTCAATTCCCAATCTGCTGAAAAATCTACATCCAAGGTTAAAAATAATTGTTCGTTTTGTTGATTGTAGGGCAGAAATTTATTTATGGGTCCAAGTGAACCGTAATATTCAATACCGGGTGCTATAATTTTTGATATTGCATAACTCGCTTTAACATTAGGAGAAAAAGTATAACCTTGTCTCTTGTTTAATCCGTGAAGCGATTTGTCAATTGTTGGGTTAAAAGCAACATACCATTTATTAATTGTTTTATCAATGATTGGTCTGATTTCCAGCGACCAATCGTCTTCGCTGTAATGCAATTTTTGATACCCTACTTCAGTAGCTAAACTAAGCCCAAAAGGTAATTTCCACTTTTCAGGAGCTGCAATGCGTGGCCTAATATGGCTGCCTACATAAGCAGTTCTTCCATCACTGCCAAGGGCATTAAACATATAAATACCTATTTCAAAATTATCTGTAAATCCATGTGTAATCTCAATAGTTTCGTGAAATATATGGTTGGTTGCATTCACTCCATTCTTGGTTTCAGTTGAACCGATTTTTGTGTAGTTGCTGTGTAACTCAAACATTGTGCTTCCCTTTTTTACGGTAGCAGCACCATAAACCTGAATTTCATAATTATCCTGTGCTGTACCTTTTAAGAAGGATAGACAAAATAGCACCGGTAGCATAAATTTTATTGAATGTATCATAACCATTGACTAAATTTTTTGATGAACCAGTTTTTTATTACTTGTGTAAGAAGGCAATAGCTCGTTAGTATGAGAATAAGCCAAGGGAAATAACTTAAAGGCAAAGCCTGCAATTTTATTGCACTTGCAAAGGGCGAAAAAGGAATTGCAATTCCTATCAGCATTATTATAGACGTTAATGCCACAACCGGTGCAGTAGCCCAACTTTGTATAAAAGGAATTTTCTTTGTCCGTATCATGTGTACAATAAGCGTCTGCGATAACAGGCCTTCTATAAACCAACCACTTTGAAAAAGGCTTTGGTGTTCAGGAGAATTTGCTTTAAAGAAATAGAACATTAAAAAGAAAGTGGCATAGTCAAATATGGAACTGATGGGCCCAATAAAAATCATAAACCGCTGAATACCCGATGCATCCCATTTTTTTGGCTTCTCCAAAAAGTCTTCGTCCATTCTATCCCAGGGAATAGAAGTTTGAGAGATATCATACAATAAATTTTGTACTAAAATTTGAACGGGTAACATAGGTAAAAAAGGTAGAAAAGCACTTGCGCCCAACATGCTAAACATGTTACCAAAGTTACTGCTGGCAGTCATTTTGATGTATTTAATAATATTCCCAAAAGTTCTGCGACCATAAATTACACCCTTGCGCAACACCATTAAATCTTTTTCCAGTAAAATTATATCAGCACTTTCTTTGGCTATATCCACGGCAGTATCTACACTTATCCCTACATCTGCTTCTTTTAATGCTGCTGCATCGTTTATACCATCACCCATAAAACCAACTGTATGACCTTTTGCCTGCAGCAGTTTTACTACCCTTGCTTTTTGAACAGGACTTAATTTTGCAAGTATAGAAATATCATCTATTTTATTTTGCAACTCATCGTCGCTCATTTTTTCTAATTCACTACCCAATAAAATATTGCTGTAAGAAATACCTACATCCCGGCATATCTTTTTTGTTACAATTTCATTGTCGCCCGTTAGAACTTTAACGGTAACACCTAATTTTTGCAAAGCCTCAATAGAAGTTTTTGCAGAAGGTTTTGCAGGGTCTAAAAAACCAATAAAACCCGTTAGTGTCATATCTTTTTCGTCTTCTACAGAATAAGTTAATGCCCTGTCATCAAATTCTTTAATGGCAACAAGCAATACCCTCAACCCTTCTTCATTTAATTTTTTAGAGGTATTTAATATTTTTTTCCTCACCTCTGCATCCATTGCAATTACCGTATCATTTTCAATATGCAGTTGCTTATCTTCCCCCGGGTCAAAAGCATGTGTACACAAATCCAGCATCTCCTCAACAGCACCTTTACAAATCAATAAATGTTTGCCATTTCGCTGTTTTAAAATTACGCTCATGCGCCTGCGCTGAAAGTCAAAAGGAATTTCATCTACCTTCAAAAAGTATTCTTCCACCTTTAAATAATCGTGCAACTCAAGATGATCTAATACTGCAACATCTAATAAATTTTTTAGACCGGTCTGGTGATAGCTGTTTAAGAAAGCCCATTTCAACACTTCTTCATCTTCGTCACCAAAAATATTTAAATGCCTTTCCAAAACAATTTTATCCATCGTAAGTGTTCCTGTTTTATCGGTACACAATACATCCATAGCCCCTAAATTTTGAATGGCATTAAGGCGTTTTACAATCACCTTTCTTTTGCTCATATTTACAGCTCCTTTAGCAAGGTTTGCAGTAACTATCATCGGCAACATTTCGGGCGTTAAACCTACGGCCACCGCTATGGCAAAAAGTAAAGCCTCCATCCAGTTACCTTTAACCACACCATTAATAATAAAAATTAAAGGCACCATTATCAGCATAAATTTTATAAGTAAATAACTCACTTTGTTTACGCCTTTATCAAAACTTGTTTCTGCGCTTTTACCAACAATTGATTTACTGATTGATCCAAAATAAGTTTGGTTTCCTGTGGTAACAATCATGGCCGTAGCTGATCCACTTACCACATTGGTTCCCATAAAACAAATGTTGTCTAACTCCAACGGCGATATATTGGCAGCATCACGTATCGGTAAATTTCTTTTTTCTGCAGGCATAGATTCTCCTGTAAGCATGGCCTGGCTCACAAACAAATCCTTTGATTGAATGATGCGGCAATCGGCTGGAATCATATCTCCGGCAGATAAAAAAATAATATCACCCGGCACTAATTCTTTTATATCCAATTCTTTTTTACCCGATACTTTTCTTAAAACAGTAGCGGTTGTTTTTACCATGCTTTTTAATTGCTCTGCGGCACGGTTGCTTCGATATTCCTGAAAAAAGCGAAGTAGGGAACTAACCATTACCATAATCCCTACCATGATAACCGTTTTATATTCTTCTTCTCCGGGCTTTGCCATCCACACATCCACAATAAATGAAATAATAGCAATGATGAATAAAACGCCGATGAAGGGATTAATAAATGCCTGCACTAATTGCTTTACCCAGGATGGTGCTTTTTCGTGGTGGACTTCATTGGGACCAAATTTTTTAAACTTTTCTTCTACCTGTTCAGCTGATAACCCTTCGGCATAAGCATCGAACATAGAGAAGAAAAAATGGCTGTCGTTACTACTCACACTTTTTAACGTGGAACCTACTTTTTCTTCAACACCATTAGAGCTTTGCGAAAAGGAAAGTTTACTTTTTATAATATCTTTTGTTAGTAATGCCATATCCTATTTTTTTCTATCGTTTTTTTGTTTTTTATTACTGTAAAAATTCCACAAAATCAATGTGAACAATGTTGACAAGCACACAATGATTGTCCATTTATAAACAGCATCATTGGTATCTGGATGGTGCAATCTGCCTAAGTTTTCATCTATTAATATAATCGCAATAATTAAAACAATGATGGCGTTAAGCCATGTATTAAATTTTTTCATTTGGTTGTTTTATCCACCAGGGTATTTTATTACCAATCATAGGAAATGTGTATGACGGTAGTTTCTTCTGCTTTTTAAATGACGATAACTCGGTTTTAACTTAAACCCTTGTATTGGAACATTTTTTTTGTTAGAAGAATATTCTACAAGTTGATAATTGATGACCGGATTAGTAATTGTAACGACTGAATATTTGTAGGTATTCTCTGTACTTGTTTTTTTTGTAAGTGAGTTTTTGAACATACAATTTGGTTTTATCCCGTAACTGCGGATAAAGCCAAAGGCATCAAACAGAGTGGGAGATTAATAATAATATTTCTTGGTATTGGGATGAGTATCCATGCTGTTTGTTTTAATTAGAAATATGCAATTCCTATAATGAGTGCAAATTAATATTTTGTAAATGATGTTTACGTTAGAAACGCTTTAGAAAGTTATTAGAAAATCATTAGAGCTTACCGTTTAACTATGGGGAATAATTATTTTAAATGTGGTGCCAACATTTTCTACGGATTTTATAATAATATCTCCTTTATGTAAGGTTATAATTTTATGAGTTAAAAAAAGACCGATACCATTGCCGTCTGCAAATTTTTTATTTTTTCCTCTAAAAAAAGGTTTAAAAATATGTTGCAACTCATTTTGGCTTATACCAATTCCGTTATCAGAAAAAGATAGGATTATATTTTGCTCATCATACGAAATAGAGACATTGCTTTGCTTATTTTTTGAAAACTTACAACCATTTTCCATCAGGTTAACAAATGCAACTTTTAATAAATACTCATTACCCTGTACAGATATAAAACTGTCGTCTTCAATTTCTTTTTCAAAAGCAACATTTATTTTATAACCGGGTTGGTTGTGTACCACTTCATTACTTGCATCCAGTAAAATCTCATCCAACCGCATTTCTTTAAATGCAATTTCAGTTTGGTCATAATTGGCTTTGGCTAAATCGAGCAAACTGCTGGAGAGGCGAATTAATTTTTGTGTATCCGAAATAATGTGTTCAATAGATTGTTTGTATTCCGAACTACTTCTATCTTTTTGAATGGTGAGCTGCATTTCTGCCAGCATAGCTGTGAGCGGGGTTCTTAACTCATGAGAAATATTGGATACAAAATGTTTTTGTGCGTCAAAAGAATTCTCGAGCCTATTGAGCATTTCATTAAATGTAATTGCCAAAGCTGCAATTTCATCTTTGCGGTTACCTTCGTCAATTCTTAAATCTAAATTGGTAGCGGTAATTTTTTTTACTTTATCAACCATTGTAGAAACAGGTTGTAATGCTTTTTTGGATAAAAATTTACCTACAAAAAAAATAACAACAATAGAAACAAGAAAAGCTATCAGCAAAGTGTTGCGTAGATTAGCCAACTTAGCTAATCCATATCCATCTACTGAAGCGGAAGTAACTATATAATGGTTGTTGTTGTGCTCGTACATAAAACCAACCACCTGCATATTTTTTATATAAAACTGTATTTGTTTTAAAGCAATTATACTGTCAATCATTCCACGGGTTTCCTTCACTTTATCAAGCTCTACAGCATCATGATAAAGGAGATTAAATGAACTGTCATAAATGGCTACTTCTTCCTGATAAAGCGCATTTGGAGCTTTTTTATAAATTAGCTGCAATACCTCAGGTAAAACTTTTGTATCAAAAAATAGGTTGGCTTTTGTAGCTCCCTGTTGTTTAAGCCGCTTAAAATATTCGTCTTCTCTCGTTTCGGAGGAAGTAAAATAAACCGTTAATACAAATGCGAGTAGCAGTGCAGCAATTAACGAAGTAAACAAAAGTGTGAGCCTTGTTTTTATCTGCATGGCTAATCTTTTTTAAAAATAAAACCAAGACCGGGTTTAGTATGAATAAGTTTTACATTAAAATCTCTGTCAATCTTTTTACGGAGATAATTTATATAAACATCAATAAAATTGGTTCCGGTATCAAAGGTGGTTTCCCAGACGTTTTCAGCAATTTCTGTACGGCTTAATACCCTCTCCGTATTTTGAAGCATGTATTCTAATAATTTAAATTCCTTGGGCGTTAATGAAATTTCTGTATTGTGGCGTTTTACAATTTTGGTATGTAAGTTTAATTCGAGGTCTGCATATTTTAAAATAAACCCTTTTGCATTTACATTACTGTTGCTTCTTTTTAATAACGCACGAATGCGAACATGTAATTCTCTTAAATCAAATGGTTTTACTAAATAATCATCAGCTCCTGCATCAAATCCTTCCACTTTATCATTGGTTGTACCCAATGCTGTTAACATGATAATGGGAATATTAGGTTTCTGTAAACGAACTTCTTTACAAAGATCTATACCGCTTATAACTGGTAATACAATATCAGTTATAATAATATCGTAGTGGTTACTGATTGCTAATTTTTTACCCGTTTCGCCATCGTAAGCAACCATTACATTAAAGCCCTGCTCCTGCAAACCTCTTTTTATAAGTTCAGCAATTCGCTGTTCATCTTCAATTAATAATACCTGCAACATTTTTATTAAATAAATTTATTTTCATTATTAAAACCATTCCTTTTAAAATAATAATTAAAACAAATAACAGCCGCTGCAATACAATCAGGTTTCTGTAACATTTTTATTAACCTGCAAATTGTAAATAAAGCATAACAACAGCAGCGGTAGTCATTAATATTAATGTTGAAAAACCAAGTATGTTAGAAAGTTTACCATTTGTATATTCTCCCATTACTTTTTTATTATTGGCGATGTGTAAAATAATTGCAATTAAAACGGGAGCTGTCAGTCCATAAAGAATGGCAGAATAAATAAGTGCTTTTACAGGCGAAATGCCCAGTTCATTCATAGATAGTCCGAGTATTAATGATATGATTACAACAATATAAAATCCTTTTGCTTCGTAGAATTTTTTGTCAAGCCCCTGTTTCCAGCCGAATGTTTCTGTTATGATATATGAAAGAGATCCACTTAAAACAGGAATTGCCAAAAGCCCTGTGCCAATAACACCAACTGCAAAAAGCAGGTAAGCAAAGTTTCCTGCCAATGGTTTCAATGCTTGTGCAGCTTGCTCAACAGTATCAATCTGGTGTATGCCGCCATTAAATAAAACTGTACCTGTCGTAAGTATAATGAAAAACATTACAAGATTGGAAAACAACATCCCAAAATTAACATCAGCTTTCATTTCATTCATTATCTCTTTATTGAGCACTAATATTTTTCTGTTTTTTCTGTCTTCTACTTCCATTGTTGCCTGCCAAAAGAAAAGATAGGGCGAAATGGTTGTACCAAGAATGGCAACAAGTATACTAATAAAATTTTTGTCAAATTTTGTAGTTGGGATAAATGTACCTTTTAAAATAACCATCCAATCTTGTTTGTATAAAAATGGAACTATTAAATAAACCAAAAGCACCATGCACAAATATTTTAGAACAGAAGCTATTTTTTGATAAGGTAAAAAAACTATAATAATTAAAAGAAGAATTGTTAAGCCTATACTAAAAAAGATTGCGGGTATTTTTGGAAACAAAAGATTTCCAACAGCCCCCATCCCTGCTATGTCTGCACCAATGTTTAAAACAATGGCAGGAAAACTAAACAGCACCATTATATACAGAATGGATTTTGGATAATTTGTTTTTAAAGTTCCTGTCAAGCCCTGCGAAGTTACCATGCCAATTCTTGCACACATTTCCTGTATGGCTGCCATAAGTGGAAATGTAATAAGGGCAGTCCATAGTGTTGAGAGCCCATATTGAGCACCCGCCTGTGAGTAGGTTGCAATGCCTGATGGATCATCATCACTTGCACCTGTAACAAGACCGGGACCAAGTAATTTCCAAAACCCGGAAAGTTTGTTCGGTTTTTTAATATTAATCATTTTCTTAAAGGTTGTTCAATGGCCGGTAAAAGAATAACCAACATTATAGTAAAGGCTGTAAGAATATTTAATCCAGTAAAAAAATACGGATTGGTTGTGTTATGAAAAAAACAATACAGGGTAATACCTACACTAAACAAGGTAATATTTAGTATTGATGAATTTTTCATTTGATTAAATTATGTAGTTTCTTACGCATACCAATATTTTTTTTTACAAAATGGTTCCTTTTAAAATAAAAGCGGCTATTGTAAAATAAATAATTAACCCTGTAACATCCACCAGTGTTGCAACAAGTGGAGCAGATGAAGTTGCAGGATCCAGCTTAAATTTCTTTAAAACGATCGGTATCATAGAACCACTTAGTGTGCCCCACATTACAATTCCAATTAAGGAAAAGAAAATAGTAAGTGCCAGCAAAAAATAATGTGGTCCGTAATTATACAGGTGGAGATTTTGCCAAAGTTCTATTCTAATAAAACCGATGGTACCTAAAATAAAACCCAGTGTTAAGCCCGATAAAATTTCCCGCCGCATCACAAACCACCAATCTTTAATGGAAAGTTCTTTGAGTGCCATTGCCCGTATAATAAGTGTTGCAGCCTGCGAGCCACTATTACCTCCGCTTGATATTATTAGCGGTACAAATAATGCCAACACAACGGCCTTAGAAATTTCTGCATCAAAATATCCCATAGCAGTTGCTGTAAGCATTTCACCTACAAAAAGAACAATTAACCAGGTAGCCCTTTTTTTAATCAGCGAAAAAAAAGAGGTTTTTACATACGGATAATCCAATCCTTCCACACCACCAAAGTTTTGAATTTCCTTTGTATCTATTTGTTCAGCAGCATCCATCACATCATCAACAGTTAACACCCCTAACAATATATTTTCAGCATTTGTTACAGGTAATACCACCCTGTCGTATTCTTTAAATTTTTGTACAGCATCTGCTTTAGTATCGGTCATTTTAAGGCTTGCACAAAAACCATCTAAAATATCTGCCACTTTTTTAGAAGGCTCGTTTAATACAAAGCGGCGCATGGGAATATCATCAATTAATTTGCCCTCTTTATCTATAACATAAATCACGTTTGCTGTTTCTGTATCCTTATGATTTTTTCTAAGATGTTCAGATGCTTCACCAATAGTTAATTGTGAGGTAATGGTTGCAAACTCTGTATTTATAAGCCTTGCAACACTATTTTCGGGATACCCTAAAATATCATGAACTGCGTCTTTGTTATTTTCATTTAATAATTTTAAAAGGTTCGAACACTCGACGCCTTTTAAAGAAGAATAAAAAGCAACACGGTCATCAGAGCTCAACTCGTTTAAAATAAATGTAGCTCTTGATGTTGATATGGTCTCAGCAATTGTTTTTTGTAAGGGTAAACTAAAATAGGGAAAAACCTTTACCTGCGTTATTGTTGGCAATGAATTATAGGCCTGCAAAGCAGCATCTGTTGGTACTGCACTAAGCATTTTGGCAACTTCTGTAGGGTGTACATTTTTGTTGCCATTACCAAAGTTTAAAAGACTGCTAAAATCTCCCTCTATTATTTTTTTGCGGATCTCTTTTAAGTTCATCATATTTAGCCATTAAAAATTTGCGGCTAAGGTACTTAAGCGGCATTACTTTTATCTATCGAATGGCCGGTATGTTTGCATGGTGGTTGCAGGAAACAGATAAAGTGTTGTAACTGCTAATAATATTTAGCCCTAAGTTTAGTTTGAACGAATTTTTTACAAAATTGTCTATTTGCATTATGACTATCAAAAAAGCAAAGAAACTGCGTTGGGGGGAAATTTATCATTAGGTATGAATGATCAACAATATGTAACAAAGAGGAAACAATATTATAATGATTCCCAATGACAATTTATTACGGTTCCAACAATTACGAAGTCAAAAATAAAACGCAGATAACAACAATTTTTGGTGATCTGAATGGAACTCTTCCTTGGATGTATCTTGTTAAGACATTACCTGATTGCGATATACCAGTTTTCTTATCAAAATAAATAATACAACTGCAGCAACTGCAAAACCTGCTTCTGTATTAAACATGCCCTTTGCACCAAAGTAGGTATAAGCAATTCCAACAATGTAGGTCATTAGGTAAATGGGCGAATTTGACAGGGCGGTAAAAATATTGAATTTGGTAGCTGCAGCACCTTTCCCAATTGCCTCCAATGTAAAAGCGGTAAAGCCTGCATAGCCCAGCCAGGTTGCTATTGCGTATAAAGATGTCCAAACTATAAACATCATTTCTGTTCTTGGTGCATAACCCATTCCTACAATACAGACGGCACCTGCCAGACCAAATAGCAAATAAGCATTTCTGCTATCCATCCGGTCGCATATCCAACCACCTATTAGACAACCTACTGCCGAAAGCAGGCCTCCTGCCACGCCGGTTACCAAGGCAATAGTGTCTGCGCTTGCAAACCAATCTTTACCAATGGCAGCAAACAGGTTACTGGCAGCACCGGTGCAAAGTGTTAAAAAGCAAAGTAGCAACCCCATTGAACCGCTTTTTGTTTTAATTGTATCCCATACATCCTTAAATAAGTTTTTATAGGTATTGCTGATTCTCACTTCCCGTATGGTAATTTTCTGATCAGTAAAAAAGAACAATGCAAAACAGCAGGATAAACACATTACTGCTAATATTACACCCGTCATCCAGGCGGCGGGTAAAGGCTGAGATAAATAAAGGCCTAAACCACCACCAAGACCAACTCCGCCAAGATTGCCTGCCTGAAAAAAACCTGAAGCCCTTCCTTTTAAAGCGGCAGGTACATTGTATGCCATTAAACCATCTGGTGCCATACATAAAAAGGTAATCGCTATTTGTCATAAAAAGACAATGACCGTTAATTGCGGCAAGCTGGATTCTTTTAATGGCAAAATTCCTGTGGCAAAAATGCCAATGGAACCTATTATGCTATCTATCCAATACCATTTTTTAAAAGAAAATACCGTATCGACTAAAGGTGCCCATAAAAATTTTAAAACACTTGGAAGAATCGAAACGGCCACCAATGCAGCTATTTTTTCGACCGAAACACCTGCCTGGGATAAGAGGAAGCCAATTGTAACCGATACATATCCCGATGATACGCCATAAAGCAATATCAGGATGGAAAATAAAAACGGATGGACAGGTTTGGACACTTTTAATTTGGAAGAGGTGCTTCTATCAATCATTAATTATTTTATTAAAAATTAGTAACAATATTTAGATGTTGCGTTTATACTCAAAAGTAAAAAATGATAATTACTACAGTTCGATGCTGCAGAAAAACCGACCATTATTATTCTAGCCGTTCGTACTACTTCCGCAGTAGGAAAGCTTCGTACCGAATAAAACTTACTTCTTAATAAGTGTAGGATAACTAATACCCAACTGCTCCATGTAGGTTTTATATTTTGTTGGATCATAATAAAACTTCTTCATTTCATTTCTGTACGCATCCATCTTTTCTTTATTTAAATAGATGGGTGCATTATCTTTTTCTGTAATAAATGGAATATACTGCAGGTCTTTGGTTTGTACATTTTTAAAATAATCTTTTGCATCGCTTAATATTTGCGGATTGGTAAACAAATCAATTAAAGTAAGTGCAGTAACTTTTGCCCCGGCTAAACAACCTTTGTGTGCAATTGGTGTAGCCATGGCAATAGCATCGCCCCAATGGTGTCCTTTTAAACCCGGAATATTTGCCGGATAACCCAGAACAATTGTAGGAACATTCCATGATACATCTGCAATATCATCAGAGCCGCCACCCCATGAAAAAGGAACAGAACCTTGTAACGTATCAATGGTATTTCGCAATCCGTCAATTGGCCTTCCTTTAAAATCCTTTTTAGGGGCATCCATCAATTTCTGTACTGCTACGGCTAATTGGTTATCAGCTTCACTCCATTTCGGCAATCCTATTTTTGTAATATTTGCATACATAGCAGTTGCCAGTGCTTTGTTGAAATGCCCGGGCCATGCAGCGCCTAATATTTGGTAATTCATTTTTGTGTCCGTCATCATTGCAGCACCTTTTGCAATATTAATTCCGGCCTCGTACATACTTTTTATATCCTTGTATTCTCTCTCTCTAAAATAATACCACACACTTGCTTTTGATGGCACTACATTAGGTTGATCACCACCATCGGTAATTACATAATGCGACCGTTGTGTTGGTTTTAAATGTTCTCTTTTAAAATTCCAGCCAACATCCATTAACTCCACTGCATCTAATGCACTCTTGCCACGCCATGGAGCTGCGGCTGCATGGGCAGCTTCTCCTTCAAAAGAAAATTGTGCTGATATCAAACCGTTACCTCCGTTATCGCCATAGTTGCAACTGAAATCGCTGCTTACATGTGTAAAAATACAGGCATCAACATTTTTAAAATATCCATCACGCACATACCAGGCTTTACTTGCAACAAGTTCTTCAGCAACACCGGGCCAAATTATCAAAGTGCCTTTTATATTATTTTTCTGCATCATTTCTTTAACGGCAATAGCAGCATTAATAATTACTGCCTGTCCGGAATTATGTCCTTCACCATGCCCGGGAGCACCTTCTACTATTGGGTCTTTATAGGCAACACCCGGCTTTTGAGATGCTTTGGGGATACAATCTATATCACTGCCCAACGCAATTACAGGACTGCCGCTTCCCCATGTTGCACGCCAGGCAGTTGGAATATTTGAAATTCCTTTTTCTACCTTAAAACCATTTTTGGTAAGAATATCCGTTAAATATTTTGAAGTTTCAACCTCCTGAAAGCCCAATTCGCCAAAACTAAAAACCATGTCCACCATTTCCTGCACCTGCTTTTCTCTTGCGGCAACAATTGGAATAATCTGTTGTTTTAAATTAGCTATGGTAAGACTGTCGTAAACTTTAGTTTGTGCAGACACATCAAAATAAATAAGCACCAGTAATAGCGTGTAGAATTTTTTCATTTTGTTTAGTTTAAATTATTTATTGCAGCCGGTTTAAAGTTTTAGTTTTATTTGAGTATGATGCTACCAAGCTTTCAGTTGTAGGTAGAACAACTCTACGAATCTAATCTGTTTTTACAAGAATCCTTTTCCATGTCTTGCTGTCTCCAATAATTAAAGTGTCCCTTTTAAAATAAATGACCCTGGTTGATTTGTTTTATCATACCATGGTAAGGAGCCTCCTTAAACATGATTTATTATAATTGATTTTTTTAAATCACTGTGTTAGTTCCAAAATAACCTTATGAAAAATTGTTTGCCTTGCTTGCAACATGTAAAAGCCTTGTTAACATGCGTATTCATTAACTGCAGCCCGTCACTAAATTAAATTTATAATTAAGAGTTGATGTTTAGAATTACTTCCTAAACTATTGCAGAAATAAAACAAAGACTTTTGTGGCTTGGCTTTCTGTGCAGCTTTTCGTAAGC